>NZ_JBHVWT010000094.1:0-10590 GCF_042882135.1 Streptomyces sp. NPDC058240 | reverse complement strand
GAGAACGAGGTCCTGCGCCGCGCGGCGGCCTACCTGTCGCAGGCGAACCTGCCGGGAAAAGGCTCTACCCGCTCGTGAGAGAGCTCGCCGCCGACGAGATCCCTGTCGCGGTTGCGTGCCGGGTCCTGGGGTTGCTCATACCAGTTGGAATCCTCTGGCAGGTCTCTGATCAGCGAGGGAATCCCCGGATCGAACCTCCGAAGGGTGAGCGTCTTCCAGGCGCGTGGTACCTCGTCCCATCTCACCCCGAACTGCTGGGTGACGGAAGCGACGGTGGCTGTCACCCGGACAACGTCGCTCTGGTCCACACACCGAAGACAGGAATCGAACTCTCTGCCCACGGGTACTTCCGCGTAGTTGAACGAAAGGAAGAGCGCTTACGCGAGGATGGCGTGGACGATATCGGCGCTGGTGATGGCTTCGATGGCCAAACCCTGGTGGTCACCGGGGAACTCGATCGGCTTGGCGTCCAGGCGCTCGGCGAGCACGAGGGCGGAGTTGAGGGGAACGCCCGCGGGCGAGGCAGCTCCGATGCCGACGGCAATCCGCACGGGGCCGGCACGCAGCGCGGCAATGTCGGGTTCGAAACGCAGCACAGGCAGCAGCACGTGGTCGAAGAAGTAGTCGAGGTTGCCCTGGATGCGGCCCATCATCTCCAGCGTCTCGGGTGGCATCTGGGAGAAGTCGGGCATCTTCGGCGGAGGGGCGTCGGCATCACCGTCGATGGTGGCTACGAATCTCTGCATCGCCGCCTCAGGCCCCTGGTTCCGGTAGGTGTTGTGCACCTCGTGAAACGTTCTACACCAGTGCGCGGCGTCGGGCAGGAGCTCGGGGATCGGCGGTTCGTGCGCAATCAGGGCGCGAATGTGCTCGGGGTGGCGGGTCGCCAGGTCGAGGCCGGTCAATGCGCCACCGCTGGTGCCGAGCACGTAGGCGGGCTCGTCGCTCAGGGCGGCGATCAGGCGATGCGCATCCTGGCTGAAGGCCGCGACTGTCTGGTCCCCGGCGGGGCCGGTCAAGGGGCTGCGGGACAGACCGCGCTGGTCGTAGGTGACGACGGTGTAGCGGTCGGAAAGACCGTCGGCGAGCCCGGCCAGCGTCCCGGCATCAGCCGGCGCACCCGGGATCATGAGCAGCAGCGGCCCCGTCCCGCGGACTTCGTAGTGCAGCTGTGCTCCGGGGACCTCGAGGATCTTGGTCTCGATGTTGTTCATGAGTGTCTCCGTTCTTTCGAAGTGGGCGGGTCAGGCGGGCTGGTAGGTCAGGTCCAGCACGCCGGTGGAGAAGGTGGCCGAGCGAACGAGGGCGAGGGGCACCTGGCGGTTGCCGTCGGGAAACAGCCTCTGCCCGGCGCCCAGCACGATGGGGTGGACCAGCAGCCGCAGCTCGTCCAGCAGTCCGGCCTCCAGCAGGGCGCGGGTCAGGCCGATGCTGCCGGAGAGGTTGATGTTCCGGCCCGGCTGCTGCTTGAGGTCCTTGACCGCGGCGATGACGTCGCCGTCGATCACGGTGGCGTTGTTCCAGCCGGGCTCCTGCAGGGTGGTGGAGGCGACCAGTTTGCGGATGCCGTTGATCGCATCGGCCATCGGGCCGGTCCGATGTGGCCAGACTCCGGCGAACGCCTCGTAGGTCACCCGTCCCATCACCATCGTGTCGGCCTCGGCGTGCATCTGGCCGACCGCGGCACCCATCTCGTCGTTCATGTACGGGAAGTGCCAGGCTTCCGGCGCTTCCACCACACCGTCCAGCGACACGAACAGTCCGGCCACGACCTTGCGCGCAGCGGTCATCGGAATCTCCTCACCGAAACGGGTAGTCACAGCACCTCTCCCCCTCGGGTTCCTGCCAGTCCCCCGGGGTGAGGTGTGCTCAACGATGGCGCCCGGAGATGAGGGCATCAACGCACGATCACGCTACGATCGTTTAGCTGAACTCAAGGAGGCCGGGGCTGTGTTGGAACGGCATGAGGTCGAGGCGTTCCTTGCGCTGGCCGAGGAATTGCATTTCGGGCGCACCGCCGAGCGGGTAGGAATCACCACCGGGCGGGTGAGCCAGACCATCAAGAAGCTTGAACGCATGATTGGCGCGCCGCTGTTCGAGCGCACCAGCCGCCAGGTACACCTGACGCCGATCGGCAGGCAACTGGCCGACGACCTGACTCCCCTGGTCGCCGGGATGAACGACGCCGTGCGCCGGGCGATCGACGCCGGACGGGGCATCACCGGTGACCTGCGCGTGGGATTTCTCAGCGGCGTCGCCGGGCAACTGCTGCTGAAGTCGATCGCCCTGTTCGCCAAGCGGCATCACGACTGCGAGGTCCACATCCATGAGACGCAGGGGCACGACGCCGTCACCCGTCTAAGGAGCGGCGACATCGACGTCCTGATCACCGACGTCCTCATCGCCGCCCAGCCTGACGTGTTGGCCGGGCCGGTCCTGCTGTCCGAGCCGCGGCTGCTTGCAGTCGCGGCCGGGCACCCGCTGGCCGGCCGTCAGGCGGTATCGATGGAGGAACTGGCCGTCCATCCGGTGATCCTGGTGCCCGCCGACATGCCCGAGGCCTTCCGCACCGACCGGAACCCGACGGTCACGCCGTCGGGCGCGCCGGTTCCCCGTGGCCCCCGCGCCGCCAGCTTCACCGAGACCCTCACTCTGGTCGCCTTCGGTCGTGGGGTCTTCCCGGTCGGCGACAGTGTTGCCCGGCTCTATCCCCGCCCCGATGTCGTCTACCTGCCCTTCACCGACGCCCCACCGGTCCAGTGGGGGCCCATGTGGCTGAAGACCAACACCACCCACCGTGTCCGTGAATTCGTCCAAGCGGCATACGATGCCTGCCATCTCGATCAATAGCACTCCCAGCCTCACCTGCTCAGTGTTCGGGACACTGCGCTGACCAGCCGTGGGCCGACTGCTTCCTGCCCGCGCACGACCGACGCCGACGTCCGCGGAGCCTTCGCCTCCACGGGACGGACCCGACCACGCGCGGCCAACGGCGAACGGTGTCGTAGGAGGCGTTGGCGCGCCGAGAGGCGAGGGTCTGATGGAGCGGTGCGAGGGTGGCCCCTATCGCAAAGGCGCCGAGAGCGTCCGGAATGCCCGTAGTCCGCGTCTCTTGTGTCGGGCGCGGGGTGCGCGGGGTGCGCGGGGTGCGCAGGGTGCGCAGTATGGCGTGAACGAGTCGGCGAGCCAGATGCTGGCTGGGCCGCGGACCAAAGACGCGCGTGCGCACCGGATTCCACAACGATCCCGGGCCCTCTGCGAAGGCGGTCCGGGCCTCCACGACAGTTGTCACCATCGGCCACTGACCTGCGGCTTCGGTGGGCAAGGCACGGTAGTTGTCACCAGGCCGGCCGCGCTGCCTGTCACCGGCAGCGCGGAATGCACAGCTGTTGTCACTGGCTCCAGTGCACCGTCGGCCGCCTCGGAGCTTTCGCCGCCGGATTCCCTTGGTGCGTGAACGCCGCCCAGTGGTGCAGGTGGTGGAGGTCGGGCCGGGCGGCTTGGGCTCGGAGCGGGCCCTCGAGGGTGGGCGGGGGTTCGCGGCGCGGGTCGAGCATCCACAACTGGGCGGCGCGCAACGCGTCGGGCGGGGCCAGGCCCCGGGCAGTGAGGTAGTGGTGGAAGACCGCCATGACCACCGAGGTCGGGCCGTCGCGTACCGCCCAGCGTGATCCCACGACGTCGGCGGCCCCGCCCGTGACCAGTGCGGTGGCGAGGGTCAGTGCCTCGTCGTGGTGGCCCGCGCTCAGGTCGGTCTCGCAGGCGCTGAGGACGACCAGCGGCCCCGCCGTGCCGGGGCCTCGGTCGGTAGAGGCGTCGAGGATGTCCGCCACGGTCAGCCTCCCGGCGTCGGCTCCGGCACCGGGCGGGACCGCGAGCCGGAGTTCCGAGTCGGTGGGCCGGGGCGCGGCGACTGCGTGGCACGACAGGTGGACCATCGCCGCCGGGTTGGTGCCGCCGGGCAACACGGCGAGCAGGTCCTCCGGTGTGCCAGCGGCGTCCCGTTCCCCGTCGGCGGTGAAGAACTCGCCGTAGCGGAGCGCCTCGGTGTAGCAGGTGGCACGCAGCGTCGCCGCCTCCAACTCGGCCCACGGCAGGGTGATTTCCGGATCGGCGACGAGCACCTGCGGTCCGGTGGCGAGGGGCATCCGCCGCCGGGCAGCCGCTGCCAGGAACTGGCCGCCGGAAGGGGCGTAACTGAGGACCGCCTCCTGACAGGCGTACCGATGACCGTGCTCGCCGAGGCCCCGGATGCGCGCGGCGTGCCACGGGACGACGCCGAGCGTGTCGCACGGCACCAGGACGATCCGCGGCGGCCGGGGCAGGGGCCACTGGGCCGCGAGCATCGGTCGTACGACGGCGAGCACCGGCCCCATCACGGCCTGCCAGGCCCAGTCGCACAGCGTGCCCAGTGCTTCCTGCCAGCGCCTCTCGCCGGCGGCGAGTGCGGACGGGGCGAGGTCCGGATCGGTCAGGGCGCGGGAGCGTTCCGCCGCCGCGTCGAGGTACCGGGTGAGCGGTGGGCTGCCGTGGCGGAGCAGTTCCGGCAGGACGATCGCTTCGGGGGCCACACCGGGGCGCAGGATCAGCGCACGGCCCGGGAACGTGCCTTTGGACACCGACGCTCCGGGCACCAGGTACACCAACGCGTCGGTGCCCGTCGCGGTGAGGCCCGCGGACAGTTCGGCCGGGCTGGTGGCGCCGAGGAGCCGCTGGGTACCCGAACCTTCCATGGCTCCCCGGCGTACTCCGAGGGCGGCGAGTGCCTTGCGTCGCAGGCCGCTGGGGATCGGCGGGGTGCCGTCGGGGGCCTGCGGCTCGCGGGCGCCGGAGGCTTCCGCCGTGGTGGAGCGACGCGGGCGCGCGGGCACCTGGGCCCGCCACTGCTCGGCGAGTCCGGGATGGCCTGCGGCGTCGAGCAGCGCCGGGATGCCACGGGTGGCGGCGGCCGACTGCAGCACCAGCGCACGGCCCCGCTCCAGGTCGGCCACCGCTTCTGCGGGCCGGTTGATTCGGAAGGCGATGAACGCAAGCCGTCGCGACAGCGTGGCCCCGTTGAGTGCCGCCGACAGACCGTGGTCGGCGCCGACCTGGAGGAGGACGTCGGCGGCCAGCTCGCCCAGCGCCTCGCGGAAAGCCTCGATACCTGCCCGCTGGTCAGCGGCGCGGTGCGGGCCGCCGCGCGCGGCGCGCATGAGGTGGGCCTCGGCCAGCTTCGTCAGGACGTCCACGCGGTGTGCCTGGCCACGCCCCTCCGCGATCAGCACGCGGGCGCGGGTCATCTCGGTGATGGCCTCGTCCAGCAGTTCCAGCGACGCATCGCCGCGCATCACGTCGAAGAGCATCCGCAGGCCGAGGGCGGCCCGTCGGTCGTACTCCTGCTCGTGGTAGACGTGCGGATCATCGAGGTCGCGGCGGATCTCGGAGAGCGCGCGATCCAGGATGTCCGGTGCGGCCGCCTCGGACCGGGTGGGGTCGAGGACGCCTGCGGGCGTCATCCGGTCCTGTCGGGCGGGTAGCAGAAGTGCGTCCAGTTCGGCCACCCGACTTTCCAGCCTTCCGCGCCATTCGCTGTCCGGGGGCAGGGCCGCGTGCCGGCCGCGCAGTTCGACGCTCAGGCGCGGCAGTTCGCCGTGGTCACCGGTGCGTTGGGCGTAGCTCAGCTCACAACTGGCGGCGGTGAGCGCGAGGTCGAGGGCGAACGGCGCGTCGAGCGGCACCGAGCCGTCACGCTCCAGTGCGGCAAGCAGTTCGCGCAGGGTGGCCAGGGCCACGTCGGCGTCGTGGAAATTTCCTCCGTGCTCGGCGGCCTGCTTCAGGATCTCGACCAGGTCCGCCTGGAGCACCACGGCCCACCAGGAGCCGACGGGGCTCGCACCGATCGCCTCCCTGAGCAGCGCGGCTGCGTCGTCCAGATAGCCGGGGTCGCCGGTCCGGTAGGCCAGCAGCCGGTCCCGCCAGGCCGCCGAACGCCGCTCACGGATGCCGGTGTGGGCGACGAAGTCCCGTATATGACTTTTGAGATACGGAAGGAGTCCGGGATCCACGGTCGTACCGATCGGCCAGTCGGCCAAGCGGTCCGCGCTGTCGCCGTCCGGTTCGGGCGTAGGCCTTTCCACGTCGGTGTAGTCGGCCGGCTCGTCGGTCAGGATCTCCCACGCGATCAGCAGGTAGGCATGCAACCTCGCCACCCGGGCTCGCTGCGGCGTGTCCGGCGGCAACGCGCGCAGGCTCGCCAGCGCCAGGTCGGCGGCCCGGCGGACACCGTCGGCGCCCGCCGCGCGGCCGACGGCTGCCTGACGCAGCAGCCGATCGACCTCCGGGTCGAGCGTCGGGTTGCCGGACTGGGGGCCGGTGTCCGGCACGGAGGGGGAAGCGACGTCCAGCCATACGAGTACGCGGGTGAACCGCGCCGTGCTGTACGACTCGGCCAGGGCCACCAGACCTCGTACGGCTTCCAGGAGTTCACTCTGTGCCGAGTGGCCCGTGCCACGGGCCTTCATCTCTTCGGACCCGGCAGGCCCGGCGGACCCGGCGGCAAGCATCTGCTCGATGTCCTGCCGGTTGCTCTCGGTCTGCCGCCGGAAGGCCTCGTCACAGGGCGCCTCGGCGATGCGGTCGATCACCTCCCTGGCCTCGGTGAGGTCGCAACGCAGCGCCTCCGTGAGGACCTGCCCGTCGGCCACGTCGAGCAGCGCGTTCTGGAGCGCGGTACGGGTGCCGTCGGCCCGGGGCAGGGCCCAGGGCACGAGCAGGAAGAGCAGCATCATGCGGGCCTGCAACGCGAGCTGGTCGGCGAGGGGCCCGTGGCGGTCCACCCAGCGCAGACGCCGTAGCGCTTCCGCCCGCTCGTCGGGGTCGAGCGCCTTGCCGTCGCGCCGCATGTTGCAGCGCACACCGAGCAGGAGTCCCAAGTGCACGAAGACCAGAGAAAAATCCTCCTCGTGCCGGATCAACTCTCTTTCCACGGAGTGGAGTCGATCGATCAAGGAGCCCAGCTGCGCCTCGTCGGACCAACCCTTCCCCTCCGCCAGCCGGACTACGGCACGGATGGCCTCGGTCGCCCGTTCCCGCAATTCCGCCGTACCGCCGCCGTCCGCGCCCCTTCGCACCCCGTCAGTCATCAACTCCCCCTCAAGTGCCGCTCCCGGCGATGCGCCGGCGATCAGTACAGCCCGGGGGCGCCGAGCTGCGGACCGCCGAGTACGGGTCTGTCCGGTCTGTCGAGAGCGAGGCCCGTCCCGGCGAGGAATCCGCCGAGGATGCCGTGCCGGTACTGCAGCGCCTTGAGCCGCCTGCGGAGCAGAGTCTCCAGCTCGTTGAGGGTGCGGGCGGCCAGGTTGGTCAGGCTCCGCTTGATGTGCGCCCACAAGCCCTCGACCGGGTTGAGGTCGGGCGCATACCCGGGCAGCAGGACCACCGTCAGCCAGTCCCGCTCGGCAACGAGTGCCTTCATCGTCTTGGAGATGTGGGTGTTCAGCCGGTCCCACACCACGATCAGCGGGGCCTTGAGCAGTTGGTGGGCGCCATCCAACAGGCGTATGTAGTCCGCCTCGCCCAGCGAGCGACGCTCGCCCTTGCGGCCGGTATGCCGACGCAGCCGGTAGCACAGACGGGCGGGCAGGCCCGGCCGGTAGCACAGCAGACCGGCCGCCGAGAGACGTCCCCGGCCACGGCCGGACACCTTGACCCTCGGGGTGATGCCGCGCCGGCCCCAGGTGCGGCCCTTGGGCGGCCGACCGGTCACGCCCGCTTCGTCCTCGAAGCAGATGAACGCGCCGGTCGCCGCCCGGAGGGCTTTACCTCCTGCCAGGTCGCCTCCCGCCATGCGGTGATCGCGTCCTCGTCGCGTTCGGCGGCGGGCCGGGCGGGCATCTGCACGCTGTAGCCCATGCGGTGCAGCAGCCGAGTGACCCCGGAGACGCTGCAGGAGAGGTGGAACTTCCGCCCGATCAGCGTGCCTACCCGCGCGGCGGTCCACACCTGGTCGTCCGCCCAGCCGTGCGCGGCCGGCCCCTCATCAAGCCACATCGCGAGCTCGGTCTGCAGGTGTGGGCCGAGCCGACAGTCGTAGCCGCAGGGGCCTCTGGAACGCAGCGCCTCGCGTCCGCCCGTCCTCCAGGTGCGGCGCCACTGGTAGACCGACTTCTCACTCACCCGTAATTCCCGGGCGATGCACGGGACTTCCACGCCCTCGTCGAAGAGGTCAACGGCCCGCATCCGTACCTCTTCCCGGCGCCTGCGCTGCTCGGCGGTCAGCCCGCCCCCGTCCGGATACCGCATGCCTCCGGCGTACCAGCCCGGACGGGCCGCGTCACCCCTCCCGACACAAATCCAGACCCCGAAACGCCGAAATCAGTAACACTCCGAGAGCGATGCGATCCGAAAACCGCTCGCCCCCGACCGACTTCACCTGTCCCGGCCTTGGCACACTCAACACAACGAACCGACACCCTCAAAGTCACCGGTATTGGGCCTAGGGGGCGTCGTTTGGATCAGGTCCGCTCAGGGAGCGGGGTCCGGCGCCGTGCATCGCAAGGCAGAGGAGGAAGCAGTGACGCGGAGTCATAGCGATCGACGACAACGCGGCACGGCACCAGGGCACGCGAGCCCGGCATGATCCAAACGAAGGACCCCAAGGGCTGCCCCGCAAGTGGGGTTCCGTAGTCGGCGGGGTTCAGAGGAAGAGCAGCGGGACGTCCTTCTCGATGCAGAGCCGTAGGACGCCCGCGAGCTGGCAGGCGTCCTCGATGTGCTGCTGGAGGAGCGCATCGTTGCCCGCCCGTGTCCACTGGTCGGTGATCGTCTCCAGTCGAAGCAGAATCACCGCGCACTCGGCAGGCGAGAGGTCGTCACCGCCGTCATCCGGGTGATCGAGAAGCGGTTCCAGTGGGGTGGACACCTCGTTCCACGGGCGTCCGCCGCCGAAGCCCCACATCTCGGAGAGGACGAGCCCCTCGGCCTGGGCAAGGCGCCGTCGGAACTCGGCAAAACCGCTGCACGACCAAGGGCCATTGGGGCTGCTGATGTCGCCGTCGCCCGGAAAAAGAACCAGTCCCATGTGCCCTCCCTGCTTGCTGAGCACACAGGATCGAGGAGATGGGGCAACGTCGGCAACTGAGATGATTTCCGCGTGGCTGGTGTGATCACGGCGTCGGAGCCGTCCTGGACAGTCCCGTGATCGACCAGTTCGGCCCGCTCCTCACGCTCCGGCCCCGCGCCGGATCTAGTTGGCGGGGGGCACCGCAATGATTTCCAGGTCGTCGGGGGCGCTGTCCTGACCGGTCGTGTACGGCAGGCCTCGGCGGAAGGTGTGGTCGACGCCGTCGAGTTCGAAGGCTGCGATCCGCATAAGGACTCCTAGCGGAATGAAGCCGGGGAATGACCATGCGTCAGTTTCTGTTCCTTCTACATCGGTACGAGTTGGGGGTGCGAGGCGGCTACTGGGACGGTCAGGCGCAAGCCGTGGGAGATCGAGGACGGGTTGTGGGAGCGGATCGAGCCGCTGCTGCCGGTGGTGGAGCGGCGCTTCCGGTATCCCGGACGCAAGCGGCTTGACCAGCGCAAAGTCATGTGCGGGATCCTGTTCGTGCTGTACACCGGGATCCGTTGGGAGTTCCTGCCGCAGGAACTGGGCTTCGGCTCGGGGATGACCTGCTGGCGGCGGCTGCGGGACTGGAACGAGGCGGGAGTGTGGCAGCAACTGCACGAACTCCTGCTCGCCGAACTGCGCGCCGGCGACGTACTCGACCTGTCCCGCGCCTCCGTCGACGGCTCCCACCTGCGGGCCTTGAAGGGCGGAGACGCCACCGGGCGCTCGCCGGTGGACCGGGGCAAGACAGGCAGCAAGCACCACGTCATCGTCGATACCCACGGCATCCCGCTGGCCGCCACCGTGACCGGCGGCAACCGCAACGACGTCACCCAGCTCCTGCCCCTGATCCACGCCGTGCCACCGATCCGCGGCAAGCGCGGACGACCCCGCCGGCGCCCCGACGTGCTCTACGCCGACCGCGGCTACGACCACGACATCTACCACCGCCAGGCCCGCGAGCTGGGCATTCGTCCGCTCATCGCCCGCCGCGGCACCGAGCACGGCAGCGGCCCGGGCAGGAACCGCTGGGTCGTGGAGGCAGCCTTCGCCCTCCTGCACTGGTTCCGCCGACTGCGCATCCGCTGGGAGATCCGCGCCGACATCCACCAAGCGTTCCTCACCCTCGGCTGCGCGATCATCTGCTGGCGACGCCTCAAAACCTCATTCTGATCTGAGTCCTAGGTCCTGTCTGGAGTCCAGATCATGAATGTGGTGCGAGGCTGCGAAGCCAGAGCATCGCACCACACAGATGCAGTCCGGCCTCGTAGCTTTCCGGAGTCTTGTCGAAGCGGAACGCAATGCCGCGCCAGTTCCGCAGCCGGTTGATGCACCGTTCCACGGTGTTGCGGTCCTTGTACAGCGTTGCGTCGTGCGAGACCGGCCGACCACCGGCGCTGCCGCGCTTCTTGCGGTTCGCGGACTGGTCGGCCTTCTCCGGGATCACCACCTTGATCCCGCGTCGCCGCAGGTAGCGGCGGTTGCGCCGGGACGAGTAC
>NZ_JBHVWT010000093.1:0-10611 GCF_042882135.1 Streptomyces sp. NPDC058240 | reverse complement strand
GACGGCTCGACGGACTCGGCCTCGGTCACGTTCTCACTGGTCATCGATGCATCTTCCTTGATCAGGAGTTACACCGATCGTTTTACAGTCCCGGAACATGTGGGGAGGCGGGATGCCACACCCGGTTGGTGGACGAGCCGATGCTGCGCAGGGTGTACGAAGCCGGCCGACGACCGTGAATGTGCACGCCAGCCGTCACGGGTGTTACGGATAGGCGTGCATGCCGTTGGCAGGTCATGACTCCACGAACACTGCCTGCAGGCCGGAAGCCGCCAGCAACGGAGGTGCGTTGCTGGCGGCTCTGCGGGGCCTGGCTCGGCCGCACGGTCCCTGATCGAACTCGCCGCTGAGCTGCCCGCCGCCGTACTCGCCCAACCCCTCGGCTTGAACATCACCCCAGCTGAGAGCTGGGCGATCCAAGCCGCAACTCACCACGCCGCCTACGCTGCTGAACTGCCCCAGCGCAAGAACACCCGCTGGTGACGGAACAGCACACCTACAGCATGAGGAATGAGGAATCATGAAGCATGTGCCCGGATGGCTGGCACCTCACCGAAGACATCGACGACTTTCTCGCCCGAGCCGGAGACTTCCTGCGCTCACGGCCCGCTCTGCCCCTACCAGCGAATCGGATACGTCCCGGTCACCGACTGGGCCGCGTACGCCTTCTCATGCGCCATGCCGGAACTCAGTTACTGAGTTTGAACTCGTGATGTCGCATTCGGCTGACTGGGCCCTGCGCTGTGCGGTATCACCGTTGGATGCGGTATCCGCAAGGGGGCGGGCTGACCGCCGAGCGTCGGGAGTTCCGGGAGCGGTTACGGCTGGAGGCTGCTGAGCGGTTCGAGCGGGGTGAGACGAGCGCGGTGATCGCCAAGGAGTTGCGGGTCAGCCTCCGGTCTGTGCAGCGGCGGCGCCGGACCTGGGCGGAGGGCGGCTCGCGGGCTCTGAACTCGGGTGGCCCGGTCGCTGCCTCGGCTGAGTGACGAGCAGTTCGCTCAGCTGGAGCGGGAGCTCGCCAAGGGCCCGGCCGCGCATGGCTGGGAGGACCAGCGCTGGACCTTGGGTCGGATCAAGACCGTGATCGGCCGGCGCTTCCACATGGCCTGCACCGTTCAGGTGTGCGCAAGCTCCTGGTGCGCAACGGCTGGTCCTGCCAGGTCCCCGTCCGCCGGGCCCTGGAACGGGACGACGAGGCCGTCGCCGGCTGGGTGAAGGAGACGTGGCCGTGCGCGGAAGGCTCGCGGCGGCCTGTGGAGCATGGCTCGTCTTCGAGGACGAGGCCGGCTTCTCCATGACGCCGCCGCACGCCCGGACCTGGTCGCAGCGAGGCCGCACCCCGGTGGTGCGGGTCCGCGGCCGCTCCCGCAGACGCATCTCGATCGCGGCTCTGACCTGCTACAAACCCGGTCACCGGTCGCGGCTGATCTACCGGCCACGGCGCGACGACGGCAACCGCGACGGACGCAAGAGTTTTTCCTGGCGCGACTACCGCGACTTGCTCATCGCCGCCCACGCTCAGCTCGGCGGGCCGATCGTCCTCGTCTGGGACAACCTAAATGTCCACAAAGCCGCAGGACTTCGGGAGTTCGCCGCCACCCGGGACTGGCTGACCATCTACTACCTGCCGCCCTATGCACCCGACCTCAACCCCGTCGAAGGCGTCTGGTCCCTGCTGCGGCGCGGTTGGCTCTCCAACGTCGCCTTCACCACGCCGGAACACCTCATGCAACGAATCCGAAGCGGCCTGCGGCACTTCCAATACCGCAGCAACCTCATAGACGGCTGCCTCACCGAAACGGGACTGACGATCAACCCCTGATCGTCGCAGACGACATCACGAGTTCAACCGCAGTAGGAACTGTGGAGGGATCCGCGATGGGCACAGTGAACACCTCTGCGCCCATCTGTGGAATTCGCCGTCGACACCTCGCTGAACGCCATCAGCAACCTTACGGCGTAGAACACCAGCAGTCAGCTGGAGATCCGCTTGTCCGTCTGCTCCGGCGGGTTGTGGAGTACCGGACGATGAACATCCGCCGCGGGACCGCATAGTCGGCTCCTGGGCGGCAGGCCGACAGCCAGGGGCTCGACGACGTGTGCCGTGCTGCGGTCCGCGCACCCGATGCGGTGCGCGGGCCGCAGCACGGTGTCGGAAATCGAGGATCGGGGAGAACGATGACGGTTCAGGGGCCTGGCCGTGTCCGGGTTTCGCACCATCAGTACGTCATGGTCGACGCGGACGCCGAGCCACCGGAGCAGGACATCGACGACCGACTCGCGGGCAATGGCTTGGTCTGCATCAACGCTCCTCGGGGACCCGGAGGAATACTAGTGGTGGAGGTTCCGGATCCACGCACGCGGCCGGGACACCGCAGCCGCAGCTGGCGACATCAACGCGGACGAAGGCGACACCGTCCTGGAACAGCACCTCGTCCAGATCTGGGCCGCACCCCGCGCAGCGGAGATCCGGCACCGCCTCACCGACCAGGTCGGCCGGCGAAGCCGCACCGTCAGCCCCGCTGAATACACGGAGACGAAAGCAGCCGAAGCCGAAGCCGCCCACGCGGCACAAGCACCCACACCCGACCGACACCAGCACACCACCCACCACCACACCGAACTGCACGCCCACACCCCGGACCGCGCCACCTAGAAGACGGCTCTGCTCCGGTATGCCACCGAGCTGATCGGCCGCGGGGTGCCGCAGATGCCGCCTTGCGGCTATCGCAGGGTGTTGGTGCCCCTGGGGGCGTTGCTGGCGGCGGGGAGCGGCTGGTGTCCCTCGTCCCAGTGATTGGACCATCCGCAGAGCCCGCATGCGTACCGGCCGTTGAGGCCGTGGATTTCAGCGTCACAGCCGCGGCATCTGGTGGTGGTGATCTCCGGGGTCATGGCGGGGCCGGGCGCGGTGGATGACCAGCCGCATTGGTTGTTGCAGGTCCAGGACCCGTCGGGGCCCTCGGTGGCTGCTGCGCCACAGTTTCCGCACGTCATGGTGGCCTCCCCGGGGTGGCCACGCCGACGGGGGTGACGGCGAGGCCGGAGCCAGTTTGGCAGGGGAGTGGGGTGCTGGGGAGGGGTTCGGGGCGAGAGCGACCCGTTTTGGGATGGTTCGGCGCGTCATTCGCATCCGATATTCGAACAGGCGTAGCATTGGTGCGTGCCCAGGTACGGCTTCCCCCAGCTCTCCGGGGGAACTGCTGTGGCGCGAGGCGAGTCAGAACGCTGGCCGGTCTCGGCAGCCTGCATCCAGGCGACTTCCCGGCTGAGGCGCGGGCCGCTCGCAGCGAAGCGAGTACTGCCCCGTCGGTGTCGGCGAGCAACCGCCAGGCAGTGGGCGTGGAGGCGACCGGTCCGAACACCTCGCCCTGGTCCCGCAGCACGGCCAGATCCGCTATCGCCTCACCGCCGTCGACGAGCATCACCGCGAGATCGGTGGCGGTCCGACCTGGATCGTGCCCGGTGCCACGCGGTCGCAGCGGCCTGAGCGCAGTGGAGTAGGCGGTGGTCAGACCGATGGCATCGGCAAGATCCGCCAGCAAACGTGCGCCCGCGTGCCCGACCACCCCCGAACCGTCAGTGGAGACGTGGAGCTTGGGACGAGAACCGCTACCCTGCACGCAGAAAGTGCCTTCCGCTTGGACCGACAGGACCCCTCGACAAGGTTCATCGTCCCAGCTCAGAAGGCACTTTCGCGTTTCCGCCCCGCTTCCGGCCTCATCTCAACCGAAACGGCGAGGCTAGTAGGCGTGGTCGGCTGTGACGTCTGCCGAGAGGTCGAGAGCTCGTTGGGCGGCCGTGGTGCGTTGGGCCATGAGGGTCTGGGTGAGGGCATCGACAGCGGCGAGGTGGGCGATGCGGCTGGCGGTGGTCTCCAGGCCAAACACGAGGTCCTGCCCGCCTGCCACGAGAGCGTAGGTACTGGTTTCACTCAGCGGGGATTGGGCGTAACTGGTGATGGCGACGACGGTGGCGCCGGCTTCACGGGCGCGGCGTGCGGTGTCGACAGTGCTACGGGTGGCGCCGGTGTGGCTGATCGCCAGACATACGGCGCCGGCGGGGAGTTGGGCAGCCGCCAGTTGGGCGGTGAGGGGGTCGGTGGGGGAGTCGACGATGCAGCCCAGGGCGCGCAGGCGGTAGGCGGCGTCGATGGCCACGGCCGCGGAGAGGCCAGCGGCGGTCACTACGACATGGGGGGCGGTGTTCAGCGCGGCTGCTGCGGCCTGGAGTTGCGCAGGGGTAAGGGTGGTGGTGAGGCCGTCGAGGGCTTCGCGGGAGGCGCGCAGGGTGTCGTTGAGGGCGCGTGTTGCGGGGTCGTCGTCGAGGTCGGGTGCGGGGCCGCGGGCGGGGAGCTGTCGCGCGGCGGCGATCTTCAGCTCCTGGTAGCCGCGGAACCCCAGGCGCTGACACGCGCGGACTACGGAAGAGGAAGCGGTGCCTGCGAGCTTGGCAACATCACTGACGCTGAGCGCGACGAGATCGGGGCCTTGGTCGAGGATCACTTGGGCGACTCGGGCCTCGGTCTCGCGGAGCTCCGGGAGCCTCGCACGCAGGTGGGAACTGAGACTGTATCCCGGTGCGGAATATTGTTCCATGTGCTTAGAGTAGCGCGGAATTGTGTTCCTCACCTGTTCCTGGTCGTCAGGAGTTCCTTCTCCATGCCCTCTTTCCTGCCCGCGGGCGCCTTCGTTCCTGCGGCGGTGCTCAGCGCCGCTGTCCTGCATGCCGTGTGGAATGCCATGGCTCACCGCATCCCCGACAAACTTGTCGGCTTCACGCTGATCAACCTCGCCTACACCGGATGCGCGGCCGTCATGGTCTGCTTCGTCCCGTTTCCTCATGCCTCGGCGTGGCCGTACATCCTGGCCTCGGCCGTCCTGGAAGTGCTCTCGCAGCTCTTCCTGCTGCGCGCCTACCAGCTCGGCGACTTCGGTCAGATGTACCCGCTGGCCCGCGGCACTGCTCCGTTGCTGGTCGCTTTCGCCGCGGTGAGCATCCTGGGCCAGTCCCTGACCGCAGTCGAGACTGCGGGCATCGTGGCCATCTCCGCAGGCCTGGCGGGGCTGGCCTTCGCCAACGGGTGGCCCGGACGCGCCCAGCTGCCCGCGCTGGCCGCAGCGGTGGCCACCGGCGCGGTCATCGCCGCGTACACCGTCATCGACGGTACCGGGGTACGCCACTCGGAGACGGTGGCCGGATACATCGCCTGGCTTTTCCTCCTCCAAGGACCGGTCCTGCCACTTCTCGCCCTGGCCCGCCGTGGCCGTTCCCTGCCCGCCCAGCTCCGGCCCGACCTCGCCGTGGGCCTGTTGGGCGGCACCCTCTCTCTGCTCGCCTACGGACTCGTCATCTGGGCACAAGCCCACGGCGACCTCGCCACGATCGCCGCCCTGCGCGAGACCAGCATCCTCATTGCCGCGCTCATCGCCACCCTCATGTTCCGTGAACGCTTCGGCCGCCTGCGCCTGGCTGCGAGCGCGGCTGTCCTGACAGGCATAGCCGTCCTGGAACTCGCCCATCCTTGAACGGGGCAACGTCAGTAAGCACACGGCCGACTCCCTCGCGACGCCGAAAGCGAAGGCCGACCAGGTCGCCCGCGCGGCCGGGGAACGTGAGGAGGAGCATCGGGTGAGGGGGCGGGGCACCAGAACCTCACCATGTACACGAACGTCGCCACCTTTACGACAAAAGCGAGGACTGCTGGCCAGGGAGACGTCCTTGCGTCGCAGCATCTACTGAGGAGGACGACCTTGAGCTGGACCGGTGAACTGCGGGTGTGCTATTGGCGGCGACCATGGCGGTGTCGGTCAGAAAGTGCCTTCCGCTTGGACCGACAGAACCCCTCGACAAGGTTCATCGTCCCAGCTCAGAAGCCACTTTCGTAGTTCCTCCCCCCGCTTCCGGCCTCATCTCGACCGAAACGGCGAGGTTAGGGAGTGTCTTCCGGATCTCGCCAGCTGGCGCCGGCCGTGCGGACGTCCAGCGGGACGCTGCCGATGCGGTAGCCGCGTTCGTCGAGCAGATGGCCGCTGAGCTTTAGTGGCCAGAGGGCCACGGCCCGGTCGGTGATGTCCAGGCCGGGGGCGCGCTGGGCGAGTCGTACCTCGAAGCGCTGGGCGTCGGCGAGGGACTTCACCCAGGCCACGACGAGGACGTTGTTCCGGCCGGTGAGACCGGCGCACAGCCGTACCTCGCGGGCGCCGGTGACGGAGCGGGAGACGCTCTCCAGCTCCCCCGCGGCCACTCTCCCCCAGAGGATCACCGTGACCGGCCACTCCGACAGAGGGCGGGCGACCTCGCAACGGGGCTGGAGCATGCCGGCGGCGAAGAGCCGCCCGAGTCGGCGACGAACCGTGTCCGGGCTCGTTCCGCAGGCGTCGGCCAGGGCACGGTAGGTGGCGCGGCCGTTCATGGACAGGGTCCCGACGAGGGCGTGGTCCAGGTCGGTGAGCGGGAAGAGGGGGGTGTCGGCACGGGGAGCGCCGGTTTCGGCGAGGCGGGCGATCTGGGTGCGGTCGAGGGCGCGCAGCCGCCAGCGGCTGCCTTCGGTGTAGACGGTGCTCGCGAGGTGGGTCCGGGTGGCGACGATGCCCTGCATCGCGCCGATGCCACGGGTCACCCAGTGGGTGAGCGCGGCGAGGTCTGTGGCCATCACCGTGAGCAGGAGGTCGCGGTCTCCGCTGACGTGCTCGACGGCGGTGACGTGGGGCAACTCGGCGAGGGCCCGGGCGACAGCCAGCAGGCTGCCGCTGGCGCAGTCCACCTCGACGACGGCAAGCAGTCCCTGTCCGGTCGCGGCGAGGGCGGGCGACGGGGAGCAGCTGATCCAGGCGGCGCCAGCTTCGGTGAGCCGGTGCCAACGGCGGGCCACGGTGACGGCGTCGAGTCCGAGTACGGCGCCGATCTCGTTCCAGCCGGCGCGTGGGGCGATCTGCAGCGCGTGCACCAGGGCCTGGTCGACGTCATCGAGCGCCCGTACCACCCCGTGCGCGGAATTCCGTACCGGTTCGTTCCTGGAATCCTGCGCCATTCGAGGTCCCTTGCGTGTTTCCTGCGATTCGGGTCGGTTGGACGGTCCAGGACTTCAGTCTTGCCGCACCGATGGCCGGAACCGTATCAGGAGGTTGACGCAGCATGTCCGTACTGGAACGCGCCAGGGAACTCCAGCCCGATCTCGTGCGGCTCCGCCGCTCGCTGCACCGCGAGCCGGAGCTCGGCCTCCGGCTGCCGCGCACGCAGGAGAAGGTCCTCACCGCGCTCGACGGTCTCCCTCTCGAGATCACGCTGGGCCAGGAGCTGACCTCGGTCACGGCCGTGCTGCGCGGTGGCCGTCCAGGCGGGGCGGTGCTGCTGCGGGGGGACATGGACGCGCTGCCGGTGGACGAGCTGACGGGGGTGGAGTACGCCTCCGAGCTGCCGGGCCGGATGCACGGCTGCGGGCACGATCTGCACACCGCCGGGCTCGTCGGTGCGGCGACGCTGCTCGCGGACCACCGGGAGAGCCTCCAGGGCGATGTGGTGTTCATGTTCCAGCCGGGCGAGGAGGGGCACAACGGTGCCGGGGCGATGATCGGCGAGGGTGTCCTGGGCGCGGCGGGCAAGCCGCTCGACGCGGCCTTCGCCCTGCACGTCTCGGCCAATCGCCTGCCCGGCGGCTGGGTCGCGTCCCGGCCCGGCACGGTCATGACGGCGTCCGACGTCCTGCGGGTGACGGTTCGCGGCGAGGGCGGGCACGGATCGGCTCCGCACCACGCCAAGGACCCGGTGCCGGCCGTCTGCGAGATGGTGACCGCGCTGCAGAACTGGGTGACGCGCACCTTCGACATCTTCGACCCGGTGGTGGTGACCGTCGGGCGGCTGCACGCCGGTACGCAGCAGAACGTCATCCCGGACACGGCCGAGTTCGAGGCGACCGTACGCAGCTACTCCGAGGCCAACCACGAACGGCTGGCCGAGGGGCTGCCGCGTCTGGTGCGCGGGATCGCGGCCGCACACGGCCTGGACGTGGAGGTGGAGTACGAGATGCTCTATCCGGTCACCGTCAACGAGCCGGCCGCGACGGCGTTCGCGCTGGACACGGCACGCGAGCTGTTCGGCGCGGGCGAGGTGTGGGAGGCGCCGCAGCCGGCCAGCGGTTCGGAGGACTTCTCCCTTGTACTGAACAAGGTGCCCGGCGCGATGCTGCTGGTCGGCGCGGCGCCCGAAGGCGCGGACGTGGAGAAGGCACCCCAGAACCACTCCCCGCGGGCGGTCTTCGACGACCGGGTGCTCCATCGCCAGGCGGCGCTGCTCAGCGAGCTCGCGGAGCAGCGGCTCGCCGCAGGCGCGTCGGCATGACGGCCCCGCTCAGGACGGAGGAGGAGGCGGCGGCGCCCCGGGTGACCGCAGTAGTCGGCCTGCTCGTCGTCTTCGAGCTGGTCAGCGGCTTCCTCCAGGGCTCGGCCCCAGCGCTGGTACCGGCCGTCCAGGACTGGCAGTCCATCAGCGCGTCCCAGGCGCAGTGGTACATGGCGGTGCAGTTCCTCGCGGCCGCAGTTGCGGTGCCCGTGTTCGGGCGGCTCGGAGATCTGTACGGGCACCGTCGGCTCACCCGGATCGCGCTGGCCTGCGTCACGGCGGGCACCGTCCTGGTGGCCCTCGCACCGAATCTGACGGTGCTGCTGATGGGCCGTGCCCTGATGGGCCCGCTGGCGGCGCTGCTGCCACTGGAGATCGGCCTCGTACGGGACCGGCTCGACCTCGATGGCGGCCGGCGGGCAGTGGGACTTCTCGTCGGCGCGCTCACCCTCGGCTCGCTCCTCGGCCACGGCTTGGTGGGCCCCCTGCTCGCACTCACCGGCGACGTCCGGGCCACACTCTCGGTCCTCGCCGCGCTCGCGTGTGCCTGCCTGACCCTGTCGTACTGCGCGATCCCGGAGTCACGGACCCGTGCACCGGGCCGGATGGACTGGACCGGGGCGCTGCTGCTCGGCCTCTCGCTGCTGCTGTTCCTCGGCACGACGGCGCGCGGCGCAACCTGGGGCTGGACCTCTCCGCTCACCCTGGGCGGACTCACGCTCTCCCTGGCCCTGCTCGCCTGGTGGGTCCGGCTCGAACGGGACCGGCCGCACGCCCTGGTCGACGTCCGGGCGGTGGCCCGCCGCCAGTCCGCGCCGTACTACGTCTCAGGCTTCCTTTTCGGCGCGGTGATGCTGGGCGGGCAGGCGGTCGGCATCTCGTATCTGGCCGCATCCACGGCCGACGAGGGCTACGGCTTCGGGCTCACGACCTGGGAGATCAGCGCGTGGGGCGCGGTGCCGCATGTGCTGGCCTTCGCCGGGGCGAGCCTCGTGGCCCGGGTGGCGGCCCGCACCGGCTACCGTCGTGTACTGCTGCTTTCCTTCGCACTGATGGCGGCAGGGAACGTGGGGCTGATCGCCGCGCACACCGCTCTGCCACTGTTCGCCCTGGCGTCCGCCGTCGCCGGCTTCGGCATGGGCCTGGCCTTGGGCGGTCTGCCCACTGTGATCGTGGAACGCAGCGCCACGGACCGCACGGCGAGTGCGACCGCCGTCTACAACAACCTGAAGACCCTGGGCGGCAGTGTCGCGGGCGCGGGCTCGGCGGTCGTCCTCGGCTCCCTCGTCGTCGGGGGTACGGAGATCCCGGCACTCTCCGCGTATCTGACGATCTGGGGGCTGAGCGCAGTGCTGTGCGTGGGCGCTCTGGTCCTCCAGATACTGACCGGTCGTGAGGTGCACGCTCCGGGTGCGACGGGGGACCTCGGCTCCGGCGCGTGTACGACAGGCGGCGCGGCCACGCCGGGGCCCAGTCGGGCGGCTTGAACGCGACGCTCCGCCGTGTGGCGGCACTCCCGCGGCCCGAAGACCACACACGTTGGTTCACCCCGAGCTGGGGCAGCGGGCGGGCCCGGCATCAAGGAGCACGCGGATCGCGCGGCGCGGCCGCGTGCCTGCTCGCGGACATAGCGAGCGGGACCGCTAGGGGCGGCGGCGGCCGACGACACCCTGCCCTGGCCGGTGGCTAGCCGGCCGCGTTCGCCTGCCTCACCCTGGCCCCGCACCATCGCCCGCCTTGGCGAGACGATCCCTGAGACGTCGAAGATCTTTACGGGACAATCCTTAGGCGGCACCCGCCTGCTCTCCACTCGACGATCAGCCATGCTCGCCCCCTACTTTCGTAGGGGGAACCGGGCGCACAACGGCGGATTCGCTGTCATGCAGGAATTTCTAGCGTTCAATCCATGAACGACTGGACTACCTCCCACGACCGTGTCCTGATCCCCCACCTCTCCTGCGGCAGTCACCTGGACATCGTGGAGCCCAACCTGCGGTTCACCGACCGATCGACCACCTCGTCGCTACCCACCCGCACCTTGCCGGCGTGACCGGGCAGGCCATCACCGACCAGGCCGACCAGGTGCGGACGCAGATCGACGAACCCACCGCGCGGGCTCAGCGAACTCAACGAGGACCGAATCCGGCCTCGGGGCCGCGGAGGGACTGTAAATCGTTCGGCTCTGACAAGATTTCCGTAGCCGTTGATCGTGCCTCGGTGTGGATCAGTTGAGCAGGATGCGGTGGCGGAGGAGGCGGAAGCCGGCGCGGC
>NZ_JBHVWT010000092.1:0-11233 GCF_042882135.1 Streptomyces sp. NPDC058240 | reverse complement strand
CGACTGCCTGTACCAACGAGCTCCGTTGCTCTTGCGTCGGAAATCTTTCAACTGGCGCGCATGACCTGCGAAAACGTTAACTACCCGGCCTTGGGGAAACGCCCGTAAGGGTAAGCGGTACAAGGTCGCCGGCGTGCCTGGGGTGCGAGACCGATCCTTTGACGTGCTGGAGGACGCCAAGGCGTGGCTTCGCCGCGCCGCTACGGACGAGGAGCGAGGTGAGTTCGTAGACCCGCGTGACGGATCCATCACGCTGGCCGACTACATCGCGACGCACTGGGCACCGGGGCGAGGTGGTGCTCCGAAAACCCAGGACGGTCAGGAGCGTAGAACGCGTCTTCATATCGTTCCGCACCTGGGTCAGCTTCCGCTCAGGAGTATCGCCGCAACGGATCTGCGGGCGTTCATAACCAAGCTGGAGTCGACGGTCTTGTCGGTCGACTACCAGCGCGGCATCCTGTCCGAGCTTTCCTCCATTCTGGAAGCGGCCGTCGACGACAAGCGCCTCGTGCGCAACCCTATGCACGCGAAATCTGTGCGGTGGCCCAAGTCGCCGCGGGAGCGGCGCGACGCGTGGTCGATGGCTACGGCACTGCGGGTCCGCGATGCCATCAACGAGCGGAACAGGATCGCTGTCGTGGCTGGCCTGGGGTGCGGGCTCCGCCAGGGCGAGGTGTTCGGGCTGAGTCCGGAGGACGTCGACTATGTACGCGGCATGCTTCACGTCCGGCGCCAAGTACAGGCGATTCACGGAAGGCTGTACTTCGCCCTGCCGAAGGGGAAGAAGATCCGCACGGTGGATCTGCCCCCCCTCGGTAGCCGAGGAACTCAAGCGTCACATCGATACGTTCCCGCCGGCAGAGGTGGAGCTGCCGTGGGGGAAACCGGAGGGGGAGAGGAAGAAGTTCTCCCTGCTGCTCACCACGCGCTTCGGCAACGCCGTCGCGGTGAACACATGGAACACCTACACCTGGAAGCCCGCCTTGGCCAAGGCGGGCGTCATCCCGCCACGTGCCGAGGGGGCGAAAGCCTGGCAGTGGGCGGCGGCCCCGAAGGACGGTTTCCACGTGCTTCGGCACACCTACGCCTCGATCATGTTGGAAGCCGGAGAGTCCGTCGTGACCCTGGCTCGGACACTCCTCACCGGCGATCACCCTCGGTTACTATGCTCACTTCATGCCGGAAGCCGGCAGCAAGGGGCGCGGCACGATCGACGGTCTGCTGGGGAGCGGGGAGACCGGCTCGCCAGCCGAAACTCCCCAGATTCTCCCCAGCGCCGTTGACCGGTGATTCCTACCTCTACGCCCCCGGAGAGGTCTTCCGTGGATTGTAAGGCTGAAGAGATTGGTGGCCTGGGAAAGTGTTGGAAGAAGTCGTAGCGACCCGCTATGTCACGCCTTTGCGTGAGGGTGGCTCGCTCCCCGGGATCGTCGAGGCCGACGATCTCGGCACCTACGTCATGAAATTCACCGGCGCCGGACAGGGGCGCAAGACGCTGGTCGCGGAGGTCATCTGCGGGCAGCTCGGCCGCAGGCTCGGGCTGCGGGTCCCCGACCTCGTACAGATCCAGCTCGACCCGGTCATCGGGCTCGCCGAGCCCGACCAGGAGGTGCAGGAGCTCCTGAAGGCCAGCGGCGGGCTCAACCTGGGGATGGACTTCCTGCCCGGCTCGATCGGCTTCGACTCGCTCGCCTACCAGGTGGACCCGCTGGAAGCCGGACGGGTCGTCTGGTTCGACGCGCTGATCAACAACGTCGACCGGTCCTGGCGCAATCCGAACATGCTGATCTGGCACGGCGACCTGTGGCTCATCGACCACGGCGCCACCATGATCTGGCACCACAACTGGCCCGGCGTCCAGGCCTCCGCCGCCAAGCCCTACAACGCCTCCGACCACGCGCTCGCTCCGTTCGCACCCGACATCGCGGCGGCCGCGGCCGAGCTCGCCCCGCTGGTGACCGAGGAGCTGCTCACCGAGGTCGCGGCCGATGTCCCCGACGAGTGGCTGGTGGACGAGCCGGGCTTCGACAGCACCGACGAGCTGCGCCGCGCCTATGTGGACGCACTGCTGCCGCGTGCCGCGACCATCCATGAGCGGATCACGATGGAGGGCCCCACCGGGCCCAAGCCGTCCCAGGCCCCCGGCTGGCTCACCGAACACCTCACCCCCTGGCCGCATCCCACCAAGAAGAACGACAAGGACGGCCAGCGGTGAGCGAGCGCGATGTCTTCGAGTACGCGCTGCTGCGCGTCGTCCCGCGGGTGCAGCGCGGCGAGTTCTTCAACGCGGGCGTGGTGGTCTACTGCCGCGCACGGGGTTTCGTGGCCGCCCGCACCCATCTCGACGAGGCCAAGCTGCGGGCCTTGGACCCGACCGCCGACGTGATCGGTGTACGGGCCGCCCTGCATGCCGTCGAGGGCGTGTGCCGCGGCGGTACGGACGCGGGCCAGGCGGCCCGTGACGACGCCGGCCGCCGCTTCCGCTGGCTGATCGCCCCGCGCTCCACGGTCGTCCAGCCGAGCCCCGTGCACAGCGGTCTCACCACCGACCCGGAGGCCGAGGTCGAGCGGCTGCTGGACCTGCTGGTGCGCTGATCCGCCGCCCCGCGGCGCCGCCCGCGACCACCGCGCGAACGGTGCCGCCGGGTGTGACATGCGCCCCGGCGGCCGTGGGCCGTTGACACCGGGTGCCAGGGCTTCTAGCGTCTCGTCTGCTGAAGGTACTAAGCGGTTGCTCAGCTATCGGGAAGGTTCCGTGCACACGAGGTCCCGTGCCGGGGGTGCCCCGACGTCCGCTGAGCGGCGATCCAAGGGCGAGGAGAACCAAGCATGTCCACCACCGAGCAGCGCGTCGCCGTCGTGACCGGAGCGGCGCGGGGCATTGGCGCCGCCACCGCGGTACGTCTGGCGGCCGAGGGCCGCGCCGTCGCCGTACTCGACCTCGACGAGGCGGCCTGCAAGGACACCGTCGAGAAGATCACCGCCGCCGGGGGCACCGCCCTCGCGGTCGGCTGCGACGTGTCGGACAGCGCCCAGGTGGAAGCCGCGGTCGCGCGGGTCGCCGCCGAGCTCGGCGCCCCGACGATCCTCGTCAACAACGCGGGCGTGCTCCGCGACAACCTGCTCTTCAAGATGAGCGAGTCCGACTGGGACACCGTGATGAACGTGCACCTCAAGGGCGCGTTCCTGATGGCCAAGGCCGTCCAGAAGCACATGGTGGACGCGAAGTTCGGCCGAATCGTCTCGCTCTCCTCCTCCTCGGCGCTCGGCAACCGCGGCCAGGCCAACTACTCCGCGGTCAAGGCCGGTCTCCAGGGCTTCACCAAGACCCTCGCCAAGGAGCTCGGCAAGTTCGGCATCACGGCCAACGCCGTGGCCCCCGGCTTCATCGTCACCGAGATGACCGCGCAGACGGCGGCCCGGGTCGGCATGGGCTTCGAGGAGTTCCAGGCCGCGGCCGCCACCCAGATCCCGGTGCAGCGCGTCGGTCGCCCCGAGGACATCGCCAACGCCATCGCCTTCTTCACGGGCGACGAGGCCGGCTTCGTCTCCGGCCAGGTCATGTACGTCGCCGGCGGACCGCTCAACTGACCCGAAGGGCTACGGACATCATGACTGTGCAGGACAGCGGGAAGGTCGCGCTCGTCACGGGTGCGAGCCGGGGCATCGGCTACGGCATCGCCGAGGCGCTGGTGGCCCGCGGCGACCGGGTGTGCATCACCGGGCGCGGCGAGGACGCGCTTCAGGAGGCCGTCGAGCGGCTGGGTGCCGACCGGGTGATCGGTGTGGCGGGCAAGGCGCACGACGAGGCGCACCGGGCGGTGGCCGTCGAGCGCACCCTGGAGGCGTTCGGCCGGGTCGACTTCCTGGTCAACAACGCCGGCACGAATCCGGTCTTCGGGCCGCTCGCCGACCTCGACCTCGATGTCGCCCGCAAGGTCTTCGAGACGAATGTGGTCTCGGCGCTCGGCTTCGCGCAGCGGACCTGGAAGGCCTGGCAGAAGGAGAACGGCGGGGCGATCGTGAACATCGCCTCGGTCGCCGGTCTCTCCGCCTCGCCCTTCGTCGGCGCGTACGGCGTGAGTAAGGCCGCCATGGTCAATCTGACCCTTCAGCTGGCGCAGGAGTTCGCGCCGGTCGTCCGGGTCAACGCGATCGCTCCCGCGGTCGTGAAGACGAAGTTCGCCCAGGCGCTGTACGAAGGCCGTGAGGCGGAGGCCGCCGCGGCATATCCGCTCGGCCGGCTGGGAGTTCCCGAGGACATCGGTGGCGCTGCCGCGTTCCTCACGTCGAGTCAGGCGGACTGGATCACGGGACAGACCCTGGTGGTCGACGGCGGAATCTTCCTGAATGCGGGCGTGGGCTGAGACAGCCTGAGTGGATTTGGCCCTGATTGACTCAAGTGCCCTGTCGGGCCTGCGAATTGACCCGACGGGGCACTGCGGTATGGTCTGCCGACCCATGGCTGATCGAGGAGCGTTCACGTGTTCTACCGGGCCAGTCTGCAGGCCGCTGCAGCCGTTGCTTCCCTTTCTCTGCTGGCAGGCTGCGGACTTCTTTCCGACAGCGGCTCGAAAGTCGAGCAGAAGATAGTCGTCGGTACGACCAGCGAACCCTCCACCCTCGATCCGGCGGCGGCGTGGGACAACTCCTGGGAGCTGATGCGGAATGTCTTCCAGACCCTGGTGAGTTTCCCCTCCGGCAGTACGAGCCCCGAGCCCGATGCCGCGGAATGGTGCAAGTTCACCGACACCACCAGCACCTCCTACCGGTGCAAGATCCGCGAGGGCCTGAAATTCTCCAATGGGGACGAGCTCGACGCCGAGGCAGTGAAGTACTCCATCGACCGGATCTCGGAGATCAAGTTCAAGGGCGGCCCCGTCGGCATGCTCGGCTCGCTCGACCGCGTCGAGACCAAGGGAGACGACATCGTCGTCTTCCACCTCACCAAGCCGGACGCCACGTTCCCCTTCATTCTTGCCACGCCCGCGATGTCGCTGGTGGCGCCCAGCGCCTATTCCAGGCACAAGATCCGCAGCGACGGAAAGATCACCGGATCCGGTCCGTATCTCCTTGATTCGTACAAGCCGGGGAACCGGGCCGAACTGGTGAAGAACCCGGATTACAAGGGCTTCGCCGACCGCAAGAACGACGCCGTGACCATCCGGTACTTCAAGGAATCGGCACCCGTGGTCGCGGCGCTGCGGAAGAACCAGATCGACGCGATCTACCGCGGCCTCACCGCCGAGGAGGTCGTCAGCCTGGAGGGAGCCCAGGACAAGGACAGCAACCTGCAGATCGTCGAGACGGTCGGCGCGGACATTCGCTTCCTGGTCTTCAACCCCAAGGACCCGGCGGCGGGGAACGTGGCCGTACGGCGGGCCATCGCCCAGCTCGTCGACCGCGACGCCCTGGTGGCCAAGGTCTACCAGGGCACGGCCGAACCGCTGTACTCCATGGTCCCCAAGGGCATCGCCGGACACACCACCAGCTTCTTCGACGCGTACGGCGACCCGGACCAGGGCAAGGCGAAGCAGATCCTGGCCAAGGCGGGCATCACCAAGCCGGTCGAGCTGACGTTCTGGTTCGCCACCGACCGGTACGGCTCCTCCACCGCCCCCGAGTTCGACGAGCTGAAGCGGCAGCTGGAGAGCTCCGGGCTGTTCGAGATCACACTGAAGAGCAGACCCTGGAAGACGTTCCAGGAAGGCTTCACCAAGGGGCAGTACCCCGTCTTCGGCCGCGGCTGGTTCCCGGACTTCCCGGACCCGGACAACTTCATCGCCCCGTTCCTCGGCAAGGAAAGCGTCACGGGGATGCCGTACATGAAGAACGAGATCACCAAGGAACTGCTGCCGCAGACCCGCAAGGAGAGCGACCGGGGCGCGGTCAGCAAGCAGTTCGAACGGGCCCAGCAGATCCTGGTCGACGACGTGCGGCTGCTGCCGCTGTGGCAGGGCAAGCTGTACGTCGCGTCGGGCGAGGACATCGGCGGTGGCGAGCGCGCCCTGGACCCGCAGACGGTCATGCAGATGTGGGAGCTGTACCGCAAGGCCAGCTGGTAGGCCCGCCCCGGCGGGGTTGGCGGGGCGCGTTGTCAGTGGTCCCCGGTAGGTTCTCGGATGAAAAGCTGATTGCTTACCGGAGGTTGTTGAAGTGACCGACACCGACCTGCTGCCCGAGTCCTGGCGCGGCGTCCTCGGCGAAGAGCTGCAGAAGCCGTACTTCAAGGAGCTCACCGAGTTCGTCGAGGAGGAGCGGGCCAAGGGGCCGGTCTATCCGCCGCGCGACCAGGTGTTCGCCGCCCTGGACGCCACGCCCTACGACAAGGTGAAGGTCCTCGTCCTCGGCCAGGACCCGTACCACGGGGAGGGGCAGGGGCACGGGCTGTGCTTCTCCGTGCGGCCGGGCGTGAAGACGCCGCCGTCGCTCCGGAACATCTACAAGGAGATGAAGGAGGAGCTCGGCCTGCCGGTCCCGGACAACGGGTATCTGATGCCGTGGGCCGAGCAGGGCGTACTCCTGCTCAACGCCGTGCTGACGGTGCGTGCGGGCGAGGCCAACTCGCACAAGGGCAAGGGCTGGGAGAAGTTCACCGACGCCGTGATCCGCGCGGTCGCCTCGCGGCCCGACCCGGCGGTCTTCGTGCTCTGGGGCAACTACGCCCAGAAGAAGCTTCCGCTGATCGACGAGGAGCGCCATGTGGTGGTGAAGGGGGCGCACCCCTCGCCGTTGTCGGCCAAGAAGTTCTTCGGCTCCAGCCCGTTCAGGCAGATCAACGCGGCGGTGGCCGCGCAGGGGCACGAAGCCATCGACTGGCGCATCCCCGACCTGGGCTGACAGGCGGTCGTGGCCCCGGCCGGCGGCGGGCGTCCGGCGGCCGGCCGGGGACGCCTGCCCGAGCCTCAGCGGGATTGACCGCACCTGCGGCTAGCGTCGCACGGGAACGGGCGGACGAATGCGCAGGGAGGTTGCGGTGACGGAGCAGCGGGAGGCGTCCAGGGACGCCGTCATGACCAGGATCGGCCAGGCGATCATGCTGCTGCACGGCGGCGATCGGGAAGAGGCCCGCAATCGTTTCGGCGAGCTCTGGTCGGAGATCGGCGAGGACGGTGACGCCCTGCACCGGTGCACCCTCGCCCACTACATGGCCGACACCCAGGACGATCCCGGCGACGAACTGGCCTGGGACCTGCGGGCGTTGACCGCGGCCGACGGGCTGACCGGCGAGCGGGCGGCGCAGCACCCCGATGCGCCGGCGGCGCGTGCCTTCTATCCCTCGCTGCACCTCAATCTCGCGGCGGACTATGTGAAGCTCCGGCGACCCGACGCGGCGCGGTTCCATCTGGACCGGGCCCACGCCGCTTCCGGTGTCCTCGCGGACGACGGGGCGGACGACGGGTACGGGGGAGGGGTGCGCGCGGCGATCGCGCGGCTGGAGCTTCGGCTGCGCGAGCTGTGAGGGTGGCCCGTCCATGGCGGACGGGCCACTGCTCGGTTCGTCCGTTCGGGGCTCAGCGGCCGTAGGTGTCGTCGCAGATCCGGGACTGCGGGCTGCCCGCGGGCCAGTGCCCGTAGCCCCGTCCCAGCGCGCAGACGTCCGTACCGGCGACCGGGGCCGGCGGGGCCGGGACGGGCGCGGTCACGGCGGGCGGGGCACGGTGCGGCCGGGGCCGTGCGGCATTCGGGTACCGCGGCTGCCGCTGCTGCCGCGGTGCGCGGGGCGCGGAGCGGCGGGTCTCCGGCGGCGCGCCGTTCGAAGGGCGGCGCGCGGAGGCGGACGGCTCGGGGGCCGGCACGGACTCCAGGGAGTCGTGGACGGGCGGCAGCACGATCTGCGGGGTCAGGTCCTGGGTGGGCCCACTGGCCCGGGGCCGCGGCGGAACGTCCGGCCGGGGCTGCACGGACACGCAGCCGGACAGCGTCGTGACGGCCACGCCGACCAGGAGACTCGCGGTGATTCTGGTTCGTTGCACCTGATCACTCTGCGGTGCGGACATGGCCCCGGTGAGCCGGGCGGCCGGGATTGGCCCGCACGGGTGACGCCGGTCAGCGCGGCGTCGCCCACCGCGGTCCCAGCATCCCGCTCAGCAGCTCCGCGAAGCCGGTGCGCAGCTCCTCCTCGCTCGGGACGGAGCGGTTGTACGACCCCGCGGCGCACGAGAACATCAGCCCCTCGCACCAGGCCACCAGGGACAGGGTGTGCCGTTCGGGCTCGGCCGATCCGGCGGCTGTCATCAGCGCCATCAGCGGTTCGCGGAACTGCCGGCCCGTCGCGTCGAAGAACTCCCGCAGTTCCGGGCGCCGGGTCGCCTCCAGCGCGAGCTCGTAGCGGCAGACGAGCAGTTCGAGGTGGCGGGTGAGATAGCGGTGCAGCGCCAGCGCGAGACCGGCGACCAGCGCCTCCGCCCCGACGGCCGGACCGGTCTCCGGGCCGCCGCTCGAACCGTGTCGCGCGCCGGTGGCCGGGGCGGCGCCCGGGACCGGGAGTTCACCGGGGGCGAGCACCCGGGCCTCACGCTCGGCCAGCCGTCGCACCGCCACCTCCAGCAGGGACTGCCGGGTGCGCGCGTAGTTGGACGTCGAGCCCTGGGGGAGACCGGCGCGCTCGTCCACCGCGCGGTGGGTCAGCCCGCGCATCCCGCGTTCGGCGAGGAGCGCGAGGGCGGCGTCGGCGATGAGATCGGCCCGGGAGGTACCGGCGGTGCGTGTGGCCATGGGGCCAACCTACCCTCGCCACTACATCCGTAGTACGGTGAACGTGTCACTACGGATGTAGTCCCGGAGTTCCGGGCTCCGTGGTTTCGACGAGTTGCGTCGTTTCGATGATTCGTGGAGGAGTCATGGACAAGCCCCATGCCGTCGTCATCGGCAGCGGAATCGGCGGCCTCACCGCGGCGGTGGCCCTGCACGGCCGCGGCTGGCGGGTCACCGTTCTGGAGCGCGCGGACTCCCTGGAGCCCGTCGGGGCCGGTATCGCCCTCGCCCCCAACTCCCAGCGCGCCCTGGACGTCATCGGCATGGGCGACGAGATCAGGGCCCTCGCTGCCTGGCAGGGCGAGGGCGGCATGCGTGTCCCCGGTGGCCGCTGGCTCTCCCGTACGGACAGCGCCGCCGCGGCCGAGCGGTTCGGCGGCCCGATCGTCCTGCTGCACCGGGCCGGCCTCGTCGACCGCCTCGTGGCCCGGCTGCCCGAGGGCACCGTCCGCACCGGTACCGCCGCGGAACTGCTGGACCCGGGGACGGTGGACGGTGCGCCCGCCGTGGTCGGCACGGCGGCCGGGAACATCGGGGCCGACCTCGTCATCGGCGCCGACGGCATCAACTCGGCCGTACGGAGCGCACTCTTCCCGGACCACCCCGGCCCCTCGTACGCCGGATTCACCACCTGGCGCATCGTCGTCCCCGCGCGCGAGCGGCCCTTCGCCCCGCACGAGACCTGGGGGCGCGGCGCCCTCTGGGGCACCCAGCCGCTCAAGGACGGCCGGATCTACGCCTACGGGGCCGCCGTGGCCCCCGCCGGGGCCCACGCCGCCGACGGCGAGAAGGCGGAGCTGCTGCGCCGGTTCGGCAGCTGGCACGATCCGATCCCGTCCGTCATCGCCGCCGCCGATCCCGGCCAGGTGCTCCGCAACGACGTCCACCAGCTGCTCGATCCCCTGCCGTCCTTCCACCGGGGCCGTATCGTCCTCGTCGGCGACGCCGCGCACGCGATGGCGCCGAGCCTCGGCCAGGGCGGCAACCAGGCCATCGAGGACGCGATCGTGCTCGCCCACCATCTGACGCCGGGCGGCGATCTCGCCGCCGGGGCGGCGGCGTACACCGCCGACCGGTTGCCCCGCACATCCGCCATCGTCCGCAAGGCGGAACGGACTGCCCGTCTGATGCGCCTGACCAGCGCTCCCGCCGTCGCGATGCGTGTCGCGCTGGTGTCCGCCGTCTCGCGCCTCGGGCCCACCCTCGTCCTGCGCACCTTCGACGGGATAGCCGACTGGCAGCCACCGCGGCACACGTATGCTGCCCCTCGCGAGGCGAACACCGCACCGGTGGACGCCGAACAGTGAGAGGAAGACCCCTGTGAAGGTCGGCTGCATCGGGCTCGGCGACATCGCGCAGAAGGCATATCTGCCGGTTCTGACCGCCCTGCCCGGCGTCGAACTGCATCTGCAGACCCGAACCCCCGCCACCCTGGCCGCGGTTGCCGAGGCGCACCGGATCCCGGCCGCGCAGTGCCACACCGACCTCGAATCGCTGATCGCCCAGGGGCTGGACGCCGCGTTCGTCCACGCCCCGACGACCGTGCATCCGGAGATCGTGGCCCGGCTGCTGGAGGCGGGCGTCGCCACCTATGTCGACAAGCCACTGGCCTACGAACTCGCCGATTCCCAGCGCCTGGTGAGCCTCGCCGAGGAGCGCGGAGCGAGTCTCGCCGTCGGCTTCAACCGCAGGGTCGCGCCCGGCTACGCGCAGTGCGCCGAGCACCCGCGCGAGCTGATCCTCATGCAGAAGAACCGGGTGGGCATGCCGGAGGACCCGCGCACCATGGTGCTCGACGACTTCATCCATGTCGTCGACACCCTGCGCTTCCTGGCGCCGGGACCGGTCGAGCACACCGTCGTACAGGCCAGGATCCGCGAGGGCCTGATGCACCATGTCGTGCTGCAGCTGTCCGGTGACGGATTCACCGCCATCGGCACCATGAACAGGCTCAGCGGCTCGACCGAGGAACGGCTGGAGGTCTCCGGCCAGGACTCCAAGCGCGAGGTCGTCAACCTCGCCGAGGTGATCGACCACAAGGGGCAGCCGAGCGTACGGCGGCGCGGCGACTGGGTGCCGGTGGCCCGCCAGCGCGGCATCGAGCAGAGCGTGCTGTCGTTCCTGGACGCCGTACGCGCCAGCCAGGTGCTGAACGCCGAGGACGCCCTGCGTACACACGAACTGTGCGAACGCATCCTGCGCGACCTGGACTGCGCCTAAGAGGCTGTCGGGTGACCTCGGATCGGAAAAGCGGACGCGGTCTGGTGCGTGCGATTCCAAGGCGGAGGAGGGAGTCAACGCGGAGCGTTGGCGACCGACGACAACGCGGGAAGCGTGCGTGCCAGGGCGTGGCCGCCCGGTCCGAGGTCACCCGACAGCCTCTAAGCCTGGATCCACCGGCTGTCCCGGGTCCTGTGGATAGAGAAATGAAGAGAGGTGCCTGCTGACCTGCGAAGATGGGAGTTACCACACCACC
>NZ_JBHVWT010000091.1:0-11576 GCF_042882135.1 Streptomyces sp. NPDC058240 | reverse complement strand
CTCGACATCACACGCCACCAGCCTCCCCCACCAAGGCACTTGCCGAGGCCGAAACCGCAAAGTCGATCAACGGCTACGAAAATCTTGTCAGAGCCGCTCGTTTGACAGACCCCAGCCCGGTCGACGCCGGGCCGGTCGCGCAGCAAGCGGAGCGCAGCGAGCGCGTCATCGGCGAGGAGGGAGTAGTCGCGGTGCAGAGTGGAGTACCTGGTGGTGCGTTTGTGTTTGTGAGAAGGCGAATCGTCACCGTCCAGCGCGCCTGACCAGCCTCGAACCGACATTTCGCCGGGGCCTGGTCAGGCTTCTGACGGTTCGAGCGGGCGCTGACCCCGACCAGAGGACCTCGGAGCCGGGATTGTTGGCGTAACGCCGACGCCTCTCCGTTCTCTAGCCATAGCCGCCAGAGTCGTGCACCTCGGCCAACGGAACCATGTGGTCGATGTCCACACCAGCGGCACCATGAACGATCACACCATCGCTATAGCTGTGCCACGCCCCGCCCGTCAGAGTGCAGCCTGCGCCCGCGGTCGGCGCCTCGATTGCCTCGGCGATCAACACGTCATTCCGTGCCGAGCAGCCATTCTTGGCGTCGTCCTTCCAGAGGGGGGTGCAGCTCGCGCTTGTACCCGTCGCGAATCTCGTCGGCGACGGGGAGGGGCACGAGGCCCTCCATCGGCGTACGCGGGAGGGCGGCGAAGGCGAGAGCGGCGGCCATCAGGCCGCGGCACAAGTCCTTGATCGCGGGAAGTATCCAGCGGTCACAGAACGTAGTTGACTGTGTCCGTCCTGGTTGTTCACTCGGGAGAGTGGAAGAAGCTGCCGACGTCAGGAACCGCACTCATCTGCGGAAGGGCGTCCGTCCGAGTGCCTTGTCGAAGTGAAGCGCCGGGCCGGTGCTGGTGGGGTTCCGTGCGGGACCTGGATCGCGTGCAGGATCACGGTGTGCCGAACTCGAGGTTGATTGCTTGGCGGTGGGCAGGGTTGTGGTCATCGGGCATCCATTTCTGGGGCCATCGGTTACGGGACGCCGAGTTCGAAAAGGCCGTAGCCCGCGTACGAGCCGGAAGCCAGGGCCGCGATGCCGAGGAGCATGAGCTGGTGGGTCAGGCTGAGGCGGCGCAGGGCGAGGGCGAGCGGAAGAAAGAGCGGGAAGAGGGGGAGTAGGTAGCGGGAGACGTTGCCGAATATCTGCTGGCTGCCAAGGACGAGGACAAGGGTGAGGACGGTGTAGACCATCAGGACGGCTGGGGGACGCAGCCGGATCAGCAGCGGAAGCAGTGCGATCGCGAGCAGGACGACACCGACGCCGATCAGGTCCGCGAAGGGCCAGGCGGAGAGATAGTCGGAGTGGCCCACCGGGACGGATGTGAGGACATCGAGGGTGTGTCGGCCGTAGTCCCACTCGTGGGCCCAGGCACCGGACTGAAGTCTGAAGTAGCCGCTGTAGTCCCCCATTTGGTGACCCACCCAGCCGAGATAGGCGAGGAGGCCGAGCGGGGCGAGGGCCATCGCGGCCACCGGACGAAGGATGCCGTCCCGGAGGCGGTAGAGCGCGAGCAGGGCCGCGACGGCGACGGCGGCGATCAGCGCCACGGCGGTGGGCCGGTTGAGCCCAGCCACGCAGGTGAGGAGACCGGCGGTGAGCCAGCGGCGGCTCAGGACGGCATGGCAGGCCCAGACGGCCAGGGCCACGTAGAGGGAGTCGGAGTAGACCGCCCACTCCACGCCGGAACCGGGCCAGACGGCCCAGAGTCCGGCCGCGGCCAGCCCGGCCCGTCTGCCGCCGAGGTGTTCGGTGATGGCGTAGATGCCCAGGGCGGCGGCCAAGGAGGCGACGACGGAGACCAGCAGGCCGGCGCCGTACAGGCCGAGGCCGGTGAGCTCGGAGACCAGCCGCATCAGCGCCGGGTAGAGCGGGAAGAACGCCGCCGAGTTCCCTTCGAGGGTGATCGGGCCGGTGGCGCCGGGGATCGGGACTAGCTGAGGGTCGTACCCGTGCGCGGCGATCTGCTGGTACCACCAGCCGTCCCAGCTGGCCAGGACGTCCCACGGGTGGGAGCCGCCGCCGAAGCGCGGGTTCTTCGTGCGGTAGTCCCCGGCGGAGTGCAGCAGCCACATGAAGGCGGCGAAGCCGATGAGCTTGAGCGTGCCGTAGATGGCCAGCACGGGGCCGTAATGCTCGGCTGTGTGGCGCAGCCGGCTCCGGTGATCGGGGCCCGTGGTGGCGGGCTGCTCAGACAGACTCGCGTTCCAGCTCTGGGTGCCGGTCTCGGTCGTACGGACGGCGGTCTTGATCATGCGCGGAACACCCACGCTCGGAAGAGCAGGAACCGCAGCAGCATCGCGGCCAGGTTGGCGGCGAGGAGTACGGCGAGTTCGGTGGCCTGCCCGGCCGAGGGCATCGCGTGGTGCAAGGCGGCGAGCGATCCGCCGGTGATCGCCAGGCCGATCAGGAGAACGAACAGGCCCCTGCCCTGGTGGCGCAGCACACCGCCGCGGCCACGGAGGCCGAAGGTGAGCCGCCTGTTCACGGCCGTGTTGGCGACGGCGCAGACCAGCAGCGCGAGTGCGTTGGCGGCCTGGGATCCGGCCACCGGGCGCAGCGCTGCGTAGAGGAGCAGGTATACGAGGGTGCTGACGGCTCCTACGGCGGCGAAGCACAGGAGTTGGGTGGCGAGCCCGCCCGGCGCGGCGGCGCCATCGTCGCGGAGCGACCCGCCCGGCGGCAGCGTGCCCCGCGCCAGTGCCCCGCCGATCCTGGCGATGCCTCGCAGGTCGGCCAGTGCCGTGGCGAGGATGTCGACCCGGGTGTCGGGATCGTCCACCCAGTCGACCGGCACCTCATGGATGCGTAGCCCGGCACGCTCGGCGATCACCAGCAGTTCAGTGTCGAAGAACCACTCTGAGTCCTGTATGAGGGGCAGCAGTCGCTCGGCCACATCACGCCGCACCGCCTTGAATCCGCACTGCGCGTCTGAGAAGCGCACGGCGAGGACGGAGCGCAGGAGGGCGTTGTAGCAACGCGAGGTGATCTCTCGTTTGGGGCCGCGTACCACCCGGGAACCGGGAGCCAGGCGGGTGCCGATGGCGATATCGGAGTGGCCGGAGAGCAGCGGGGCCACGAGCGGCAGCAACGCCGTCAGTTCTGTGGAAAGGTCCACGTCCATGTACGCGAGTACGGGGGCCGGCGAGAGCGACCAGGCGGTACGCAGCGCCCGGCCGCGCCCCTTCTCGGCCAGCCGAAGCCACTGTGCTTCGGGCAGTTCGTCTGCCAGCCGAGCGGCGATCCGCGGTGTGCTGTCCGTGCTGGCGTTGTCGGCGATGGTGATACGGAACGGGTAGGGGAAGGTCTCGCACAGGTGTGCGTGGAGCCGCCGCACGCTCGGCTCCAAATCTCTCTCCTCATTGAACACGGGGATGACCACGTCCAGGACGGGCTCCGGGTGGTGTGTCGCCACCGATGCGCGGTGCGGCAGTTGGCTCAGGTCCTTCAGGGCAAGTGAACCTTGATTTCTCACGTTCTATCCTTTTTGTGACTTGGTGCCGGGCAGGCCGAAGACACTCGGGGCGACGGTGTGTTACGGCGCTACGGGGGGACGAGCGAGGACGAGGCGGTCAACGGCTGGTTCCGTGCGGTCGCCATACCCGAAGGCGGGGCCGAGGTCGAGGGCGGCGACGCGCCCTCCGTGCTCCCCGGCGGAGTCTCGGTGGCCGTGGCCGTACTCCCGATCGTGGCTGGCGGCGCGCTTGTGGCGGTCCCGTCCGGGGGCGCGGGGGCGGTGGAGGTTCCCGAGGAGGAGGGTGCGCTCGGGGACGCGTCGGGTATCGCGGGCGGGGCAGAGGGCGGCGGGCTCGTCGTGGACTGTGGGCGGGGGTGGCTGGGCTCGACCCGGGTCGCATGGCCGGGCAGCAGGGACAGCCCGACACTGAGGCCGACGACGGCCAGGACGGAGCCGACTGCCCTCCGCGCGGCCCGTCTCCGATGGCGGACACGCACTCCTGCCCAGAGACGTTCCCGGTGCTTCGGCTCGAACGGTGCGGGCGCCGCCTCGGTGTCGCGCAGCATCTGTGCCAGCTGCCGTTCGAAGTGATCCATGGGGTTCTCCTTCACCGCACCGGCTCGTTCACATTGCCCAGGATCTGCCTCAGCCGGGCCACTCCGCGTGCGGCATGGGACCGAGCCGTGCCCACCGGGCACCCGAGCACCTCCGCCACCTGCCCCTCGGGCAGGTCCTGGTAGTAGCGCAGCACCACCGCTACCCGCTGCTTCGGCGACAACTGGGCCAGCGCGGCCTCCAGCCGGGAACGCTCCACCACGTCCGCGGACACATCGCCGACAACAGCCGTCTCAGGCAGCTGTTCGACGGGGCGTTCACCCCACCAACGCCGCTGTCCCGAGCGTGCCGCCGCACGCATCATTACCTTGCGGACGTACGGCTCCGGTGCGTCATCCGCGACCTTGGGCCAGACGAACCAGAGCTTGACCAAGGACTCCTGCAACAAGTCCTCGGCCCGATGCCGATCGCCTCCGACGAGCAGACGGGCCAAGTGGACCAGCACCGACCATCGGGCAGCCACGAACTCGTCGAACGCACGGGCTCGACTCTGCTCCATCCGCACTGTCCCTGTTCTCGCCGGTCGCCTACACCCTGTAGAAGGCACTGGCACGCGGCCCACGATGCACCTGCGGACCATGATCTGGATCACAGGGCATATCGACGACAACCCCCTGCGGCCGCGGGGGGTTCCCGTATCTCCAGGTGGGAGGACGGCCCGGTCTTCCACGAAGCGGTGTCGGCAGCAGCCGCCGAGCAGCTCGAGCCCCCAGGCAATGCGAGCTGCCTGTTCCGCCCGAACTGCCACAGCCGCGGAACGAACACAGTGACAAACTTCCTGATCCGGACCAACCCCAGCGGATGACGTTCCCCGCCTGGTCATGGGGCGCCTGCGCTCCACCCGGCTGGTCGATCTCTTCGAATCCCGCCCGAGAACGGCTGACGTCCTACATACGGGCGGTCGGACGACTGCCCGGGCTTGCACACAGAAGGAGGTCAGTAGTTCACGGCGCCGTCAACACTGACGTGGAGGTTCTCGTGGCCATTCGCTGTCGCCTTGCTGCTGTTCCGGTGTTCGCGGCAGCCGGACGGGATGCTCAAGCAGTAGCCCGAGCACTGATGCGAAGCAGCCGTGCAGAAGGCCGGCGGCTGGATCTCCCGCTTCCGCACGCGCACAGCAAGCAGCGGGGTGGGGCTGCCTCCACCCCTCGGTGGACCCAGCCCCACCCCGGATCCGGGAGTGGGGCGGATGGATCGTCACCGGGCCGCTCGTCACGCTGGAAGCCATGACACGACTAACGCGAAAGCAGAACAGGCTCCTGGTCTCCGCGGCCCTGTGCACCAGCGCACTGGTGGTGGCCGCCGCCCCGGTCCAGGCGATGGGGCCGGCACCGACGTACGCCCCCGTCACCACCTCCGCGGCTCACCTCCGCGGCCCGGCCACCCTCGGCGATCCGCAGGGGAAGAACGCGGTGCGCGCCATCGAGCGCGCCGCGCATCCGCTGCTGTCCACCGAACCCACCGGCGGCTTCCGCGATCTGCGCCCGTTCGGGCGGATGGTGGGGAACGCCACCATCGTGGGCATCGGCGAGGCCACCCACAGTTCACACGAGTTCTTCTCCTTCAAGCACCGCGCGTTCCGCTATCTGGTCCAGGAGAAGGGCTTCCGCACCTTCGCGCTGGAGGCGCCCTGGAGCACCGGTCAGCGACTCAACGACTATGTGCAGTACGGCAAGGGCGACCCGCGGCAGATCATGCGGGACGAGTTCCGCAACTCCTACCAGGTCTGGCAGGACCAGGAATACCTGCGGCTGATCGAGTGGATGCGCTCGTGGAACGTGGCGCACCCCGGCGACCCGGTGCAGTTCATGGGCAATGACTTCGGCTACGCCGGGCCCGCCCTGTACGACCGGGTGACCTCGTACGTCGGGCAGCGCTTCCCCGCACTACTGCCCCAGTTCACCGCTCTGCACCAGGGGCTGCGCCCGACCACCGACGTGGACACCTATGTCCACGCCTATCTGGCCAAGCCGATCGCCGAGCGGAAGGAGATGGCGCAGCGCACCGGGCAGGCGCTGGCACTGTTGCAGGGCCAACGGCCGGGCGGCGGGAAGGCCGAGCAGGAGGCGTACACCTGGGCGGTGCAGCGTGCCCGGGCCATCGACCAGACCGCCACCGGGTACAGCTACGACTTCACCAAGCCCACCCAGGGCGCCGCGGCCATGCGCTACCGCGACCAGGTGCGCGCTCGCCCTAACCTCGCTGTTTCGGTTGGGGTGCGGCTGAGGGGTGGGTAGAAGCGCGAAAGTGCCTTCCTGAGCTGGGACGATGGACCTTGTCTAGGGGTTCTGTCGTCGCCAGAGGAAGGCACTTTCTGCGTGAAGGTTATCGGTTCGCGGCCCCGGCTTGTGGTGTCCACTGACGGGTCGGGGGCGGTCGGGCACGCCGGAGCACGTTTGCTGGCGGACCTCGCCGAAGCGACCGGGCTGACGGCGGCGTATTCCACCGTGCTCCGGCCGCTTCGGCCGCGCGGCACCGGCCATGACCCAGGCCGGATCGCCACCGGTCTCGCAGTGATGCTCGCCGACGGCGGCGAGGCGATCGCGGATCTGGCCGTTCTGCGGGACCAGCGCGAGGTGTTCGGCCCGGTGGCCTCCACGCCGACGGCTTGGCGGCTGCTGGCCGCCGTCGACGAACGGATACTGGACTGCCTGCGGTCGGCTCGCGCCGCAGCCCGGGAGGTGGCCTGGCTGCAGGCCGCCGAGACCCGCACCGCGATACCCGCAGTGAGGGCCGGCGGACGCGAACTGCCCGGCCTGGTCCTGGACATCGACGCCACGCTGATCACCTGCCACTCCGAGAGAGACCAGGCCGCACCCACCTGCAAAGGCGGCTTCGGCTTCCATCCTCTGGTCTGTTTCCTGGCCAACACCGGCGAGGGCATGTCCGGGCGGCTGCGGCCCGGGAACGCCGGAGCCAACACCTCCGCGGACCACATCGCGGTACTGGACGACGCTCTCGCCCAGATCCCCGACGCCCACCGGCACGGCACCGACATCCTTGTCCGCACCGACAGCGCCGGATCCGCGAAGGTCTTCCTCACCCACGTCCGAGACCTGCGAACACACGGAATCCGCACCTTCTTCTCGGTCGGATACGCAGTCACCGAACCGGTCCGCCGCGCGATCCGGGCCCTGCCCGAGCAGGTCTGGCATCCTGCCCTGGACCAGGACGGCACCCTCCGCGAATCCGCTGAGGCCCCTCAGAACGTCGCCGCGCAGCCGCACCTGGGCATCCTGGTCCCCCACCTCGCCTACACCGGCCCGAGCGCGGTAACCTCCGCCACCGTGAAGGCATCCCTGCCCCTGGGCGCCTCCGCGACGAACCTGCCCGCCGAGTGCTCCACCAGTACCGGGACGGAGATTACCTACGGGGATTCAGCAGGTCGGCGCAGGATCGAAAGTCAAGGGAGTGTTTCCGGCCTGTTCCATGGCTTGTTGGATGCTTTGCCGAATTGGCTTCTTCTATCGCTCCTAACCTGTGATCTGCTGCGGTCGAGTGGCCGCAGAGCGTCGCAGCCCCGGGAGGTATCGGTGTCGGGCCAGAGGGTCGGGTCGACAGAGCTGGACCGGTTGGAGCGGCTGCGGAGTCTCTTGTCGGGGTCGCCCGCGCTGGGTGCCTGGTTCGCTTCGCGCTTTCTGGCACGGGGCTGATGCCGCGTCGCCCGTTGCCGGCCACCCCGGAAAGGACACACCCACACACCCCGCCTGGGCAGCTACCGCTGAGGCGACCAGTGCTTCCATCACCCTCGTAAGCAAGAGGACCACCATGATCGCTTTGGTCGACCCCCTTTCCAGCGGCGTCTTCCTCTCCTCCGCCCTCAGGGAACGTGGCCAGGACCGCGTACACGTTTACGAGAAACGCTTCTCAGGAACAGCCAGAAGCGACGCGAGCGCGCCTGTCCTGATCGCGAGTGAAAACACGGCGGACACGGTAGCCGCACTGCGCCACCGGGGTGTCCGGCACGTCGTTCCTGGCAGCGAGTTCGGCGTCGCGTTGGCCCATGACCTTGCAGCGGCCCTGGGCCTGCCGCGCAACGAGGACGATACGGCCGCCGCGCGGCGGGACAAAGCTCTGATGGGCGAAGCCCTACGGAGGGCCGGCGTGCCCTGCGCGGGGCAGGCCGTGGTGGGAACGGTGGACGACCTGACCAGGGCACTGCGGCGCCTTGGGCTTCCTGTGGTCGTGAAGCCCAGCCAGAGCTCCGGCAGCGACGGCTGCAGGGTGTGCTGGACGGAATCAGCGGCATTGGCACACTTCCTGGACATTCACCAACAGATGAACCTCGTGGGCCTGCCGAACGACAAGATTTTCGTACAGGAATATCTGCAAGGTGAGCAGTACGTGGTGACAACGGTCAGTCTGGACGGCCGACATGTGGTGTGTGAGGTGACACGAAATGTCATCGAGGAGCTCGACGGCCTTCCGGTGCGCCGGTACAACGTCAGCTGCCCAAGCCTTGGGGCAGCCGAGCGGGACGTGGTGTCCCACACCCTCGACTGCCTGGAAGCTCTGGGCATTCGTAATGGCGCGGCCAATGCGGACGTGCGCCTCACCCGTGACGGCCCGCGCCTCATCGAGGTCAATGCGCGCATCCTGGGGCCAGTGCTCCACCCCGATCCGTACTTCGCCGCGTTCGGCAGCAGCCAGCAGCACTTACTGGCAGAGAGCCTCGACGACCCGGCGTCGTTCAAGGCCCGCTTCCCCCACGCCTACGCTCCGCCGCAGGTGATGGGCAAGGCGTTCGTGCGTTGCTGGGAGTCCGGAGTCCTGACGGCGGTGCCAGGTCTGTCATCCGTACGCCGGCTCCCGGGGTTCCACAGCGTGCAGGGACTGCCGTGCGTCGGGCAAGCGATCCAGAAGAGCACCCTGACCAAGGGCAAAACGGGGATCGTCTACTTCGTCCATCCCGAGGAGTCCGTGGTCCGGCAGTCTCTCGAGGCGCTGAGCAGACTGGAGGACGAAGGGGCCCTTTTCCGCGTCACGCCTGCACCGACCACGGGAAGTGGCTGTACATGAACGACGTGTTCTCCTCGCTGGCCACGTGTGACAGCGAGACCACGCAGCAGGTTGCATCAGTACTGCACTCCCGCGGGCAGGACCCGGATCAGTACCAGATGTTGCAGCGTTTCCTCACGGCCGTCGATGTCACCGCCGGGCCGCTGCTGGAGATCGGCTGTGGTTCCGGTGAACTTCTCGCCGACCTCTGCGACCGGGCGCGTACCGCCACAGTTGTCGGCATCGACCACAGCATCGACCTGTTGAGGATGGCTGGCCAATCGAACGGAACAGCGGGGAACCTCAGGCTCCTGGCAGCCGACGCGCATCGGCTGCCGTTCGCCGATGCGTCGTTCCCGACGGTCCTCATGTACACGCTGCTCAGCCACACTCCGGACATCCGCTCGGTGCTCCAAGAGGCATACAGGGTGTGCCGCCAGGGAGGGCAGATCGCCGTACTCGACGGCGACTACGCATCGACGGACTTCTCGCTGGGCCCGCACGATCCGCTAAACGCTTGCGTGGCCGCCTGGCGCGCAAAGTACGTCGTGAACACGCACGACCTGCGATCCCTCCCGCGCCTGCTGGAGGCGGCAGGCTTCCAGCTCACGCAGGCAGGTGCCCATACCTACACAGCTGCGCACTCGGCCTACGCATACACCATCATCGACCGAGGCGTAGACACGATGCTCGACAGCGGGACGATCGGCAAAGACCTGGCCCGCTCGCTGAAGGACGAAGCGCGGCGCAGGGCACAGGACGAAGGGTTCGTCGGCAGCATCACCTACCGCTTCGCGCTGGCTCGCAGGCAGCCATCCGCCAGTACGGCGCCCCCGAAAGCCTAGGAGCTGCGCATGCGTATCTGCATTGTGGGCGGAGGCACGGCCGCGGCATGTCTCGTCATGGCCCTCGCCCGCGCACTCGGCTCACGAAACGTTGATCTCGTGATCGTGGAGCCCTCGGACCAGCTGTGGCGCGGCAGGGCGTACCGGATGGACCGTGACGAGATCGTGGTGAACGCCCCACCCACCATGATGACGCTGGACCCAAACGATCCAGAGCACGCACAGCGGTGGCTCGCCCGCCACCACGACGGGAGCTGTGCTCCCAACTTGTGGACGCAGGAAACCTTCCCACCGCGGCACGTCTACGGCCGCTACCTCGAGGAAACTCTCTCCCAGACCCTGGACGACCTGACGGGCGCCGGCTGGCGTGTCACGTGGCTGCGCCGACGCGTCGTGAGCGTCGAGCCCGACGGTGACAAGGCACTGGTGGGCCTGGAGGACGGGGCCACCGTCCCGTGCGACTACGCGGTGCTGTGCGTCGGAGACCCGTCCGGTTACGACCCCTACAAACTCGCTGGTCACCCGTCCTACATCACGCGGCCCTATCCCGTGGCATCCACTCTCGACACCGTTCATCAGTCGGCCTCCGTGGCCGTCATCGGCTGCGGGCTCACCGCTGTCGACGCCGTCCTGGGACTGCGGGCCCAAGGACATCAGGGGCGGATCACACTGCTTTCGCGGGACGGCATCCTGGCTGCCGTGCGCCGCCCACGACAGGTCGGGCGGCCGACGGTGATGACCCCAGAGATCGTCCGGGACCGGCTTGAGTGCTCGTCCTCACCTCTTCGGCTGTCGATGGTGGCCGCTCTGGCCCGGGCAGAAGCACTTCGCGCCGGGGCCACGCCAGGGCAGATCGCCGCCGAGACATCCATGGCGGACTGGGGGTTGAGCCGTGTACGCCGACAACTCGCCGACCGGGAACACGTACGGGACGTCGACTGGCTCCAGGTCACCACCTGGGCTCTGATCACCACCGTGCACCATTGGTGGCCGACTCTGCCCCGCAGCGATCGGCAGCAGTTCTTCCGCCGCTACCACCGACTGTGGACCAGCTTCACTTCCCCCATGCCCGCCGCAACCGCTGGCACACTCCTTGAGATGGCCGACAACGGTCAGTTGCAAGTCCTACGCGGCCTTGAGGAGGTCACGCCCGCGAAGCAGGGGTTCCGGGTCACAGCGCAACACCACACGGTGGAAGCCGACGTCGTGATCGCCGCCGCAACCGCGGCACCGACGGCCCACCCAGCCACGCCCCATGAGCTGATGGACTCGCTGACCCGTAACGGGCACGGACAACGGCACCCGGACGGTGGCTTGCGCGTGCAGCCGGAAACCGGACGGCTCGTCGACCGGAGCGGTAGGCCCCAGCGGTCGCTTCTTGCCCTGGGCTACCTCACGAGCGGCACCCACTACTACATGTCCGGCGTACCGATGCTTGTATGGCGCAGCGAAGCGATCGCCGCGGCGATCGCCGCCGATTCCTCAACCAGCGTGGCATCGGCCTCACCAGGTCTACCTACCCCCTGAGGTGATCCCCGTGGTGTGGACACGCCTGACAATGGATCTTGTTGATCCTGGAAGGTGTAGATCCACGTGGCAAGGCCCTCGAAGTACAGTG
>NZ_JBHVWT010000090.1:3464-12353 GCF_042882135.1 Streptomyces sp. NPDC058240 | reverse complement strand
CTGGCCGCCTGGCCGCCTGGCCGCCTGGCCGCCTGGCCGCCTGGCCGCCTGGCCGCCTGGCCGCCTGGCCGCGGTGCTCGACGAGCTCGCCCTTCGTCCGGTCACCGTGGTCGGGCACTCCAGCGGTGGATACATCGCCACCGCGCTTACCGAACAGCGCCCTGACCTGGTCGGTTCGCTCGCACTGATCAGCAGCGGCCCGAGTCCCGACGCGCTCCTTCCGCAGCCCGTCCTCCTTCGGATGCTGATTGCCCCGCCGCTGGGCCCGCTCCTCTGGTCGATCCGTTCGGACGCGATGCTCCGCAGGGGGGTGGCCACAGTATGCACCGCCCGGTGGACGTCCCTGACGACCTGGTCGCCGAGGTCCGGGACATCGGCTATCTCACGTTCAGGACGGTGCTGCGCCGAAACACCGCGTACATCGCCGAGCGGAGCGTGCCCGAGCGCCTCGCCGCCCTCGACGTCCCAGTCCTGGTGATCTTCGGCGCTGCCGACCGCCGCTGGGGATCGCCGACCTGCCGCCGTCGCCGTCGCCGTGTGCATTTCGTCAGGTCCCGGCGAAGTGAGCACAGATGCCACGAACGGAATAGGCGGCGGCCCTCAGTACGTGCCCGGATGAGAATCGGACAGCACGAACGAGAACAGGTGGGAATCCAACAGCTTCAATGCGACAGGACACCAGGGGTCTCAGTTTCGTGCAAATGGCAAGCTGAGAGCCTGTAATTGATGTGACAACTCGCGGCTCGTGACGCAGAGCGTTGCACTGACCAGCGGATACTCGAGCTGTTTCATCCGGCGGCCGGGTGCTCGTGTCTCGGGAGGGGTGGCATTTCCTCCCGCCCGCTTCTGGAGTCATGACGTCTGGGCGGCGATCTGCTGGCGAGCGATGTCCCCGGTCTCCCTGAGCTCGTGGAAGGCCAACTGCTCCGAGGCATGGCCTTCCCGCTCTGAGACGAGAAGTTCAGCGGTGACCCCGTACCTGCGGTCGTACTCGTCGAGGCAGCCCGCGCCGTAGGCCCGCTGCCATTCTTCGAGGCAGGCCGCTGCGATCGGGGTCAGCTCAGGCCCTTCGAGCTCGATCTGCCGAGTCACCAGGCTTTCGGTATCGACCTCGAAGCAGAACCAGGTGTCTTTCTCGTCCCGGTAGCAGCGCATCCATGTGGTTCACCGGTCAATGACGACGGCGCTGGCGGCTGTCACGGCTGCCTCGCCGAAGGAGGCCCAACTCCTCGCGCCCCCTCGAAGTGCATCTGTCAGATGGCGAAGCGTGTGGGCTGCGAGACGGCCCGGCCCGGTGTGAGGCCACCGCACAGCCGGGCAGGCGCTTACAGGTGGGAGCTGATCACACCGCCGTTGCTGAGCACGATGTATACGCCGTTGGCGTCGAGCCCGGTGTCGTGCTGGTTCGCCTCCATCGTGGCCTCCACCGCGCCCTCGTTGCCGAGGATCTGCGCGCGGTACCGCAGCTCGCCGATCTTCGTGACCTTGGCCGTCCAACCGCCCGCGAGCTTGAAGGTGCCCGGTCCGGAATGTCCGCCGCCCATCCAGGAATGCACCTCGCCGCTCAGCGTGAGCACGACGAACATGTCGTTGGCGTCGAGCCCGGCGTCCTGCCCCTTCGTCTCCAGCGTGGCCAGAACCGAACCGCGGCTGACGATCTTGGCGCGGTAGTGCTGGTCACCGAGCTCGTAGATCTCGGCCTTGCTGCCGTCCGCCAAGGTCTGGGTGCGGACCGGGGATGCCGCCTTGGCCGCGGCGGCCACGGCGGCCGGTGCGGTGGCGCGGTGCGCGGCGGACGTCCCGGTCTGCACGCTGATCTGGGCCTTGTCTGCGCTGGTCTTGGCGCCGTCGGGCGCTCCACCGTTACCGGTGGAGCTGGAGGCGGAGCTGGAGAACTTCTTCTCCGCGCCGGCGGCAGCGTCGTTGCCCCCGCTCTGGCAGGCGGTCAGCGAGAATGCCGCAGCGGCGGCGACGGCCACCAGGCCGGCGGAACGGGCGGTACGGCGAGCACGGCGAGTGGTCATTGTTGAAGCCCCCATGGGATATCAGGATGCGGCGCCTGCACTTGCTCCCGCAGGGCGGCCGGCCGGATCTGCTGTTCGTTACACCCCGTGAGATGGCACCCGGGCAGGAGTCGTTCACCGAGTTCTTGTCCGCACTTGGTAACAACGGAACTGGGCGCCACCGCGCGAGTCCTCAAGTCCCTGAGCCGCGCCATTGCTTGAGGCTATAGAAGCAGCAGTCGACGCGTGCCTCGACGCGGACGAGCATACGATCGAGCGGAACATCAGCCCAGAGCCGGTCCTCGGCGGCTTCGCCTCCGCCTGGACGGGGACCGGTGGTCGAACCACACTCGCCGACCTGCTCCACGCCGCCGCGATCGACGAGGCCCCTTCGAGAAGGCGCCGGGCGCGGCCGGAGCGCGGTGGGTACTGCTGCGCCTGGTCGGCAAGGTCCGCTACGCGACCAGCCCCGGGGGGACTGCTGCTACTCCCCCCTCGCGAGGAGGGCGCGAACTGTTCAGCGGCAATGGAAGAAGCGGGAGGTCCGCTGCCGCCACCGCGCCGTGCGGGATGGCGCGGTGGCGGCAGACGTCACTGTCACAGAACTGATCACGCCGGCCGTCGGTATCGCCCTGACCACGGAGCACCACCCCGCCTCCGCCAACCGGACGGACCGGCCGTTCCGGCCGGCCGTGGCGGGACTGAGCCCGCAGAGCTGAACACGGCACACGACCACCCTGTTCGATGGAATTCGATGGAAACGGAAAGCGAGCCGTACCCCGTCGGCGTCGACCCGTCGCCGGGAGGCAACCTGGTACACCGTGCCGTCGTCCTCAACTGCGGGTCATCTCAAGGAGGTCATGCGGTGAGTAGGCACGCCGACATCGTCAAACCACTGTCGGAACTGCTCGGGCACCACGCCCGGCGCCTCGGGGACAAGATCTGTTTCGAGGACCGGCTCAGGCGTGTGACCTACCGGGAGCTGGAACGGAGGACCGCACGGCTGGCCGGTCACCTGGCTGGACTCGGTCTGGCGCGCGGTGACCGGGTGGCCGTACTGCTCGGCAACCGTGTCGAGGCGGTCGAGAGCCTGCTCGCCGTCACCCGGGCGAGCGGCGTGGGCGTACCTCTGGACCCCGGGAACTCGGAGGATGAGCTGACCCGCTTGCTGGACGACAGCGGGGCACGGGTGCTCATCACCGATGACGCCTGCCTGACGCGGCGGCGAACGCTGCCGTTGCGACCCGGGTTGACTGTGGTGGTGGCCGAAGGCGGCGCCGAGGACGGGGCCGGGAACTCGCCTTCGTGCGCGGACCGCATGGAGCCGGCGGACGGGGCCGGCGGAGCCGGGGGCCGGCCCGCCGGGGTCGCGGGCGCGGGCGGCGTTCTGCGGTTCGAGGAGTTGGCGGGTACGGAGCCGCGGACGCCGGCCCGGGATGATCTCGCACTGGACGAGGTGGCATGGCTGCTCTACACCTCGGGCTCCTCCGGCACGCCCAAGGGCGTCCTGTCCACCCAGCGCAACCGCCTCGCGCCGGTCGCGACGGGCCTTGTCGGTGTCCTGGGCCTGTCCGAACGGGACCATGTGCTGTGGCCGTTGCCCCTCCATCACGCGATGAGCCAGATTGTGTGTTTCCTCGGGGTGACCGCAGTGGGGGCGAGCGCGGTGCTGCTGCCCCGGTTCTCGGTGGCGGGGGTGCTCGGCGAACTGCGGCGTGGGGACGCCTCGTTCACCTTGCTCGGCGGAGTTCCGACCACGTATTCGGCGCTGCTCGACGCGGTCCGGGGCGAGGAGAGTGGTGAGGACGGCGGCGGTCTCGGCGCCCCCGCGCTGCGGGGTTGTGTCAGTGGTGGCGCCGCGGCGGGGCCCGGGTTCCGCGAGTCCTTCGGGGCGATCTGCCGTGTGCCTTATCTGGAGCACTACGGCAGCACGGAGGCGGGCCCGGTCACCATGCCGACGCCGGGCGAGGAGTCGACGTCCGGGGCGTGCGGCCGGGTGCTGCCCGGCGTCCGGGTCCGGGTTGGCGGGGGCCCCGATGGCCGGGACACGGGCGAGGGCGAGTTGTGGGTCAGCGGGCCGGGGGTGATGGCCGGCTACCACGGCAGGCCGGAAGCCACCGCGGAGGTACTGCGCGACGGCTGGTTCCGCACGGGTGACCTGGCCAGGATCGATGCCTCCGGCGGACTGGCCATCACCGGCCGGGCGAGTGATCTGATCATCCGGGGCGGGGTGAACATCCATCCTGCGGAAGTGGAGGCGGTGCTGCGGCGGCTGCCGGGGGTGGCGGACGCCGCCGTGGCCGGACGCCCGCACCCCGTCTTCGGCGAGGTGCCGGTCGGCTATCTCGTAGCCGAGCCCGGCGGCGTGCTGGACAGGGGGCGCATCCTCGCCGCCTGCCGTGCGGAACTGTCCGGCTTCAAGGTGCCCGCCGAGCTGTTCGTGGTGGAGGACCTTCCCCGTACCGCCTCCGGGAAGACCCTGCGGCGGGACCTCGCCGGCCTGCCGGCACGGGCGCTGAGCGCGGAGGCCGCCGGGAAGCCGTCGGAGGACCTGCTGGCCCTGGTGCGGGGCGAGGTGGCGGCCGTGCTCGGCTGTACGGCTCAGGCGGTGGAGCCGAGCACGGCGCTGCGGGACCTGGGTATGGATTCCCTGACGGCGACGGTGCTGCGGGAGCGGTTGTCGGCGGTGACCGGCCTGCCGCTCTCCGAGGCCGTCGCCTTCGACTTTCCCACGGCCGCAGCGCTCGCCGCCCACCTCGGGGAGCGGAACGCCGCCGCGCCGGCCGACGCCGGGTCCGTGGACCGGAGTGCGGCCCGGTCGGACGACGATCCCGTGGTGATCGTGGGGATGGCTTGCCGCTATCCCGGAGATGTGACCTCTCCCGAGGAGCTGTGGCGGCTGGTGGCCGACGGGAAGGACGCCATCAGTCCCTTCCCCACCGACCGGGGCTGGGACGTCCGGGCGCTGTACGACCCGGACCCCGGACGGCCCGGACGGACGTATGTGCGCGAAGGGGGTTTCCTCTCCGGTGTGGACCGCTTCGACCCCGGCTTCTTCGGTATCTCGCCCCGCGAGGCGTTGGCCATGGACCCGCAGCACCGGCTGCTGCTCGAAGTGGCGTGGGAGGCGTTCGAGTACGCCGGTCTCGTCCCCAGCACTCTGCGCGGCTCGGCGACCGGGGTGTACGTCGGGCTGATGTACAGCGACTACGCGCGGCGCCTGGCAAGGACGCCCGAGCATGTCGAGGGGTACCTCGGCCTCGGCAACGCCGGAAGCGTCGCCTCGGGTCGTATCGCGTACGCCTTCGGCCTCGAAGGCCCGGCCATCACCGTGGACACGGCGTGTTCCTCGTCCCTGGTGGCCATGCATCTGGCGGCCCAGGCGCTGCGCCGGGGTGAGTGCGCTTTCGCGTTGGCCGGTGGCGCCACGGTGATGTCGGGGCCCTCGTCGTTCGTGGAGTTCAGCCGCCAGCGGGCGCTGGCGCCGGACGGCCGCTGCAAGGCGTTCGGTGCGTCCGCCGACGGCACGGGGTGGGCCGAGGGTGCTGGAATGCTGCTGTTGAGCCGGTTGTCCGAGGCGCGCCGCGCCGGGCTTCCGGTACTGGCCGTGGTGCGTGGGTCGGCGGTGAACCAGGATGGGGCGAGCAATGGGCTGACCGCACCGCACGGGCCGGCGCAGCAGCGGGTGATCCGGCAGGCGCTCGCGGACGCGGGGCTGAACCCTGGGGATATCGACGCTGTGGAGGCGCACGGCACCGGCACCCGGCTGGGGGACGTCATCGAGGCGGAGGCCTTCTTCGCGACGTACGGGCGGCAGGCGCGGCAGAGTCCTCTCCGGTTGGGCTCGGTGAAGTCGAACATCGGTCATACCCAGGCCGCTGCCGGAGTGGCCGGTGTGATCAAAATGGTGCAGGCGATGCGGCATGGTGTGCTGCCGCGTACGTTGCACGCCGATGAGCCGACGCCCCGTGTCGACTGGTCGTCGGGGCGGATCTCGCTGCTGACCCGGGCGGTGGAGTGGCCTGCGACGGATCGCCCGCGCCGGGTGGGGGTGTCGTCGTTCGGGATCAGTGGCACCAACGCCCACGTGGTGCTCCAAGAGGCTCCGGGTGGCGAGCAGGCCGCGTCGCTGTGTGCCGTGGCGGACGGCGGGGCTGCGAGGGGCCGTGTCGGGCCCGAAGTGGTGCTGGAGGGTGCGGCGCGTCCCGGGCGGGCCGCGGTGGCCCTTCCGGTATCGGCGAGGAGCGTGCCGGGGCTGCGGGCCCAGGCGCGACGGCTGTACGACCATGTGGTCGCTGCTCCTGACGCGTCCCTGGTGGATATCGGGTACTCGCTCGCCACCACGCGTGCGGCCTTGGAGCACCGGGCCGTGGTGGTGGCCCGGGAACGTGCCGAGCTGCTCGGCTCCCTGCGGGCTGTGGCGGAGGGCGACGGCCGGTCCGGAGTGCACACGGGCACGTCCCGCCATCACGGCCCATCGGCCTTTCTGTTCACCGGTCAGGGCAGTCAACGTGTCGGCATGGGCCGTGAATTGTACGAGTCGCGGGATCTCTATCCGGCCTTCACCGGTTCGTTGGACGAGTGCAGTGCCCTGCTCGACCCGCTGCTGCCGGTGCCTCTGCGGGACGTCATGTTCGCCGCGCCAGGTACGGAGACGGGCGCGTTGCTGGATACGACCCGGTTCGCGCAGCCGGCGCTCTTCGCTCTGGAGACGGCGTTGTTCCGGCAGTTCGAGGCGTGGGGGGTACGCCCCGGTCTGGTGGCCGGGCACTCGGTGGGCGAGGTGGCTGCGGCGCATGTCGCCGGGGTGCTGTCCCTCGCGGACGCGTGCACGTTGGTGGCGGCCCGGGGCCGGCTGATGGACGCGCTGCCTTCGGGCGGCGCGATGGCGGCCGTGGCCGCCGGCGCGGACGAGGTGGCTGCCCACCTCTCCGGGACCGGGTGTGCGGTGGAGATCGCCGCGATCAACGGGCCTGCCTCGGTGGTTGTCTCCGGCGACGAGTCGGCTGTGCGGGAGGTGGCCGCGTACTTCCGGGAACGGGGCCGTTCGGTGACGCCGCTGCGGGTCGGTCATGCCTTCCATTCCGCTCGGATGGAGCCCGTGCTGGCCGAGTTCGTGGACGTGGTCCGGCGGCTGTCCTTCGCCGCGCCGCGGCTGCCTCTGATCACCGCTGTGCCGGGCCGGGCGGCCACCGCCGAGGAGGTGTGCACGCCGGAATTCTGGGTGGACCATGTCCGCCGTCCGGTTCGCTTCGCCGATTCGGTGGCGTACCTGGGTGAGCAGGGCGCGGCACACTACGTCGAACTGGGGCCGGACGGGGTACTCACCGGCCTGGTACGTGATTGCCTTGCCGTGTCCGGGCCATCCCCGGCCGACCCGGACACGGGCGAGGTGGGCGGCGGCGAACGGGGCCCGGTACCACTGGTTCTGCCGACACTGCGCGGGAAGCGGCCGGAGGCGGATGCCTTGCTCGACACGCTGGCCGCGCTGCATTCCCATGGCGTTCCCGTCGACTGGCGGGCTGTCCACGCCGGGAGCGGCGGGCGGCGCGTCGCACTGCCCACGTATGCCTTCCAGCGCCGCCGGTACTGGCTGGAGACCGACCCGGAGCATCCGCCCGTGTCCCCGACTGCCGCGCCCGCCCATCCGTTCCTGCGGTCGGGCACCCGCACGGCCGACGACGACGGGCTGCTGCTGAGCGGGTTGCTGTCGGTGCAGGACCAGCCGTGGCTTGCCGACCATGTGGTGGCTGGGGAGATCTTGCTTCCGGCGACTGCTTTCGTCGAAATGGCCCTGCACGCCGGTGAGTTGGCTGGCGCGGACGTCCTGGACGAGCTCGTTCTGACCGCGCCGCTGCCGTTGCCCTCGGACGGTGCTGTCGCCTTGCAGGTGAGGGTGGCGGGGGCGGACGACGCGGGGCGGCGGGCTGTGCTCTTCCACTCCCGGCCACATACTCCGACGGGTGATGAGCCCTGGCTCCGGAACGCCGTCGGCACTCTTTCGCCGGCGCAGCCGCCTGCGGACCGGGGAGCAACCGCAGGCGAGACCGGCGGCATGCCCCGGCCGGACGCGTCCTGGCCGCCGGAGGCGGCAATCCCACTGCATGCCGACCGTCCGGGGACCGGACCGTATGAGCAACTGGCCGCCGACGGGCTGCGTTACGGCCCCGCATTCCGGGGCATGCGCGCCGCCTGGAGGCACGGGGAGGAGTTGTACGCGGACATCGCGCTGCCCGAAGCGGCCCGGACTCCGCGCCGGGAGGCGGACGGCCCGGAGTTCGTCCTGCATCCCGCACTGCTCGACGCGGCGCTGCACGCCCTGGCCCTGGACAGCCTTGTCGCGAACGGTTCCGGGGCAGCCGATCCGGCGGCCGGCGGGTTGTCCCTGCCGTTCGCCTTCAGCGGGGTGCGCGTGCACACCACGGGTGTGCAGCGCTTGCGGGTACGGGTGGCCCCTGGGCCGGACGGTCAGGCCGGAGTGGAGCTGGCCGACGAGACGGGCTCACCGGTGGCGACGGTCCGTTCGCTGGCGCTCCGGCCTCTTCCGCGTACCGGCTCAGCGACGGCGGACGCAGTCACCGGTATTCTCCACCGAACGGCCTGGGTGGCGTCGGCCGAGCCGTCCACACCCGTGGTAATGCCCCGTTGGGGAGTTCTGGGCTCGGCGGGCACACGGCTGGTGGACGCTCTCGCGCCGCCGGGTTCCGGCGTCCCGGTGTACCCCGGCCCGGCGGCGTGCGATGCGTCGTCGGTCGTCGTCGTGGCACCGTGGCCCCCCCCAGGCCCCACCCGCGGCGGGGACCACCCACGCTTCCGTCTTTCTTCTGAAACGGAACGGGGGTTGAGGGCCCTCTAAGAGTGGCCCCCCCAGCCCCCCCCCTCCCAC
>NZ_JBHVWT010000090.1:0-3454 GCF_042882135.1 Streptomyces sp. NPDC058240 | reverse complement strand
GTTGGTTTTTTTGTTTTTCTTTTCTTTGCTTCCTTCTCCACCCTGGCGACCCCCTCCCCTCCCCCCACGACCAGGCTGCCGGTCTGCTGCGGGCAGCGGACTGGGCGCTGAGGCTCGTGCAGGAGTGGCTCGCCGAGCCCCGCCTGTCCCGCTCCCGTCTCGTCCTCGTGACGTCCGGTGCCGTCGCTTCGACCGATGACGGATTCCCTGCGGATGGTGCCGGTCGCGGAAGTGACGGCCGATCCGGCGAGACGGCGTCCGTACCGTTGCACACGCCGGTGTGGGGACTGGTCCGTTCGGCCCTGCGGGAAAATCCCGGCCGCTTCGCTCTGATCGATGTGGACGAGCACCCCGACTCCTGGAGTGCCCTGCCCGCCCTGCTGGCCGCCCCGGTGCCGGAGGCAGCCGTACACCGGGGAACGGTGTACGTACCGAAGCTGGTGTCACTGGCCGAGGCGACACCGAGCCAACGGAAGAGGCGGACGCTCGACCCGGAGGGCACCGTCCTGGTCACCGGCGGCACCGGTTCCCTGGGCATGCTGGTGGCGCGGCACCTGGTCACCGCTCACGGCGTCCGGCATCTGCTGCTCGCCGGGCGGCGCGGGCCGGACGCTCCGGGGGCGCGGGAACTCGTCGCGGAGCTGTGTGAGGCGGGCGCCCAGGTGACCGTTCACGCCTGTGATGTCACGGACCGGACCGCGCTCGCGGCCCTCCTCGACGCGGTACCGGCGGCCCACCCGCTGACCGGCGTTGTGCACACTGCGGGGGTGCTGGACGACGGCGTCGTCGCGGCGCTCACCACCGACCGGATGAGGCGGGTGCTGCGCCCGAAGGTGGACGCCGCTCTCGCTCTGCATGAACTGACCCGGGGGCACGACTTGGCCGTGTTCGCGCTGTTCTCCTCGGTAGCGGGTACCTTCGGCTCCGCGGGCCAGGCCAACTACGCCGCGGCCAATTGTGTGCTGGATGCCTTGGCGCGGCACCGCGGGCGGCTCGGACTGCCCGGTACGTCGATCGTCTGGGGCCCCTGGCAGCAGCACGACGGCATGATGGCGCACCTCGGCGACGCGGATCGGCAGCGGATGGCCCGCTCCGGGTTCAGCCCGCTCGGGCCGGAAGAAGGCCTGGCTCTCTTCGACGCGGCCGTGGCCGGTGACGAACCCGTGGTGGTGGCGGCCCGCCTCGCCCCGGTTGCTCTCCGCGGCGGTGGCACGGCGGCGAACCGGCTCCGAACCCCTGCTGCTGCCGCCGGGGACGACGCAGGCAACGGGGGCCGGGGCCGACTCGGCCCGTCGCTGGCGGCTGCTTCCCCCGGCGGGATGGGCGGGGTGCTGCTCACAAAGGTCCGGACCCTGGCGGCCCGCGTCCTGGGCCATCGGGAGGAGGCAAGCGAGATCGACGAGGACGCCCTGCTGGCGGACCTGGGGCTGGATTCCCTGGCCGCGGTCGATCTGCGCAATGAGCTCGCGGCATGGACGGGGCTGGCACTGCCGACCACACTGCTGTTCGACTTCCCGACGCCGCGCGCGCTCGCCGTCGAGCTGACGCGGCGGTACGCCGCCGAGGCACCTGCTGCGGGTGCCGCGTCCGACGGCCGGGCACGGCCTGAGGCCGACGGCTCCCCGGGCCGGCCGGCGGACGACGGTCCGGGAAGCGATCCGGGGGCGGGCGCTCCGCCGGACGCCCGGGTGCAGGTCGCCGAAGCCCCGCATGCCGGGGAATCTCCGGACTCCCTGGGCGCGCTCTTTCGTAACGTCTGCGCCCGGGGGCGGAGCTGGGACGGCATGGTGCTCCTCACCATCGCCGCGCGCCTCCGCCCGGTCTTCGACAGGACCGGGGCGCCCGGTGCGACGCACGAACCCGTCATGCTCGCGGCGGGCGGCACGGGGGCCCGGCTGGTCTGCTCCCCCGCGCTCAGCGCGCTGTCCGGACCGCAGGAGTACGCGCGCCTCGGTGCCCGGCTGCGAGGGCTGCGGCCGGTTTCCGCGGTGCGGCACCCGGGGTTCGAGCCCCGAGAGGCCCTGCCCGCCACACTGGACGCTCTCGTCACCGCCCAGGCCATTGCCGTCCGCGCAGCCGCGGCCGAAGGCCCCCTGGTACTGCTGGGGCGGTCGGCCGGTGGCTGGGTGGCCCATGCTGTGGCCGAGCGCCTGGAGTCCGAGGGTGCCGCCCCGGTGGCCGTCGTCCTGGTGGACACCTATCCCCCCGCTCACGGTGACCAGGGGCAGGCGCTCTCCACGATGACGTCGGACATGCTGCGCCGGGCGGCGCAGTTCGCCTCTGCCAGTCCCGATCGGCTCACCGCCATGGCCGGATACTTCGAGCTCTTCCGTGACTGGAAACCCGCGCCGCTCGCCTGCCCCACCCTGTACGTACGAGCCCGGGATCCGCTGCCCGGCACCGACCCCGCCCCGGACTGGAGCCGGCCGCACGCCGAGGTCACTGTGCCGGGGGACCACTTCACCATGCTGGAGGAACACGCCCGTACCACCGCACTCGCCATCCACCAGTGGCTCGGCAGCCGGTTCTGAGGACGTCCCGGGAGAGGCGCGGGTGCGGGCGTGAACGACTCCGTCCCACGCGCCCCCGCGCATCTCCCCCGTCCTCGCGGTCAGTACCGTTCTCTGTCCGGGCCACGGCAGTCGACGGCGGACATACGGCCGGGACGGGCGTCGGCGCCAGTCGTCCTGCTCCTCTGCTTCGGGCCGAGGAGCCGCGGCAGGGACCGTCACGGCACCGGACGAGACAAGCTCAGTCACGGTCGACCGCGCCTGACCGTTCGGTCGTCGGCCGGCTGGAGCTCTCGCTCCTGTGCCCGTAAGGCCGGCGGACTCCGGCCTCGTTCGCCCGGCCTGTACACCGCACAGGAACTGCGGATCAAGGGCTGTCGCCAACGGCTGTACGGCATGTGCGGCCCCCACCGAGCTCATCACCCTGTTCGATCCGGCCAAGGTGCGCACGACGCGCTACCGATTCCGGGGAGCAGTGATTCCTTCGCCCTGGCCCGCCAAGGGACAAGGACCCCGAGGTCGTCGAAGGGGACGTGTGGAGAGCCCCGGTGCTCGGAAACGGGCACGCCGGATTCGGGAGGCGGTTCGGGGAATCCCACCAGCAGCAATGCGGGCAGGGTGCCCCGAACCGACCTCACATCAGCCAGGGCAAACGTCACACCCAGGCACTTCTGTGCCTGGCCAGGCGTCGGGTGGGCTTTATCGAGCAGCAATGGAGGCGCTTCTCGTTGGACGGCAGTGCCCGGAGACCTCCACACCAGCAACGGATCCGGTCCGCCCTGCTACCTGGCCCCGCTGGGGTGCGTACGCGCCTCCCGAACTGCCCGAGCAACGCTGCTCCTCGTCAGGTTCGGGTCTGTCAAACGAGCGGTGTAACTCAGGTTGTTGGAGTTACTGGCGTGCTGCGGAGAGCCGGCCGTCGAAGGTGATGTCGAAGGCGTTGA
>NZ_JBHVWT010000089.1:0-12470 GCF_042882135.1 Streptomyces sp. NPDC058240 | reverse complement strand
CGGGGACGATCCGTTGATCGGTGCCCGTCCGCTCGATGCCGACGTGGACACCGCCGCCACCGTTCAGCACATCTCCCTCACCCTCCCCACCGACACCACCGGCCCCCTGTTGACCGACGTCGCGGCGAAATTCCACGCGGGAGTGAACGATGTGCTCCTGACCGGATTCGCCATGGCGGTCGCCGAATGGCGTGGTTCCGGTTCCAGCAGTGTCCTTGTCGACCTGGAAGGTCATGGTCGTGAGGACGTCGTCGAAGGGGTGGACACTTCCCGGACCGTCGGCTGGTTCACGAGCATGTTCCCGGTCCGGCTGGACGCGGGGGCGGCGGGCGATCCGGGTCGTGCCCTGAAGGCGGTCAAGGAGCAGCTCCACGCCCTGCCCGACAACGGCATCGGCTACGGACTCCTGCGGTATCTCAACCCCGATACCGCCGGCACGCTCGCCCAACTCCCTTCCGCACAGCTCGGGTTCAACTACCTCGGCCGTTTCGACGCCAACGACGGCGACACGGAACAGGGCGCCGACTGGGCGCTGCGCTCCGACGCCGACCTCGGCGACGGACGGGACCCGCAGGGCCGCATCGGACACGCGCTGGAGGTCAATGCCGCCACCCTCGATCACGCGGAGGGGCCGCGTCTGGTCGCCGACTGGTCGTGGCCGGGTGCGCTGTTCACCGAGGACGAGGTGCGGGCGCTCGCCGAGGGCTGGTTCCGTGCGCTTCGGTCGCTCGCCGCCCACGCGGCCGGCCCCGGTGCGGGCGGGCTGACGCCCTCCGACCTGCGGCCGATGGTCTCGGTGACCCAGGAGCAGATCGACCACCTGGAGGGCGAACACGGCCGGCTCACCGACGTACTGCCGCTCTCCCCGCTCCAGCAGGGCCTCCTCTTCCACGCCGTCTACGACGAGAACGCCTCGGACGTCTACACCGTCCAGCTCTCCTTCGACATCGAAGGCTCCGTGGACCGGGTGGCGCTCCGGACGGCCGTGCGGACACTTCTGACCCGGCACGCCAATCTCCGCTCCGGCTTCCGGCACGAAGGGCTCGACGCTCCCGTCCAGGTCATCCCCGCCGACTTCGAACTCCCGTGGGAGGACATCGATCTGACGGCTCTCCCCGAGGACGGACGCGCCGCGGAGGCGGACCGTCTGGTGGCCGACGACCGGGTGCGGCGCTTCGACCTCGCCGCGCCCCCGCTGATGCGGTTCACCCTCATCACGACCGCCGACGACCGCCACCGGTTCGTCGTCAGCCACCACCACCTGCTGCTGGACGGCTGGTCCATGCCGGTCTTCCTGGGCGAGCTGTTCTCGCTGTACGCGCGGAAGGGCGACGGCACCTCTCTGCCGCGCGTCACTCCGTACCGCGACTACCTCGGCTGGGTGGCCGGGCAGGACCGTACGGCCGCCGAGAGCGCCTGGCGGCAGGTCCTCGACGGCCTCGACGAGCCGACCCTCCTCGCCGCCCCCGACCTGTCCCGTGCCCCGGTGCTCCCGGTGCGTACGCGGCTGGAGCTCCCGGAGGCGGAGACCGCGGCGCTGGCACGCTGGGCGCGCTCGCGCGGCGTGACGGTCAACACGGTGGTCCAGGCGGTGTGGGCGATGGTGGTGGGTCAGCTCACCGGCCGTCAGGACGTGGTCTTCGGTGGCACGGTCTCGGGCCGGCCCCCGCAGGTCCCCGGGATCGAGTCCATGGTCGGGCTCTTCATCAACACCCTTCCCGTACGGGTTCGGCTGGACCCGTCCGAGACCCTCGCCGGTCTCCTGAACCGGCTCCAGGACCAGCAGGCCGGTCTCATGGACCACCAGTACCTGCCGCTCGCCGACATCCAGCGGACCGTCGGGCAGGGCGAGCTCTTCGACTCCCTCGTCATCTTCGAGAACTACCCGCTCGACGCCGCCGATCTGCGGAAGTCCGCGGGCGGCCTCGGGATCGTCGGCGGCGACAACCACGAAAGCACCCACTACCCGCTCAGCCTCACCGTCAGTCTGGGCCGCTCGCTCGGCCTGGACCTCGCCCACCGGCCGGACCTGCTCGACCAGGAGCATGTCGAGGCGTTCGCCGCCTGCCTGCTGCGGCTGCTGGGCCAGGCACCCGAGCACGCGGAACTGCCCGTGGGCCGGCTGCGGCTGCTGGCGCCGCAGCACGAGAAGCTGGTCCTCGGCGACTGGGCGGGCACCGTCGATGCCGAGCCCGGCATCCCGCCGCTGACCGAACTGTTCGCGCGCCGGGTCGCCGAGACCCCCCACGCCCCGGCCGTGATCTCCGGGACCGAGCGGCTCGACTACGCCGACCTGGACGCCCGTGCCAACCGGCTGGCGCACCTCCTCGCCGCCCGCGGGGCGGGCCCGGAGCGGTACGTCGCCGTGGCGCTGCCCCGGTCGGCGGACCTGCTGGTCGCACTGCTCGCCGTACTCAAGTCCGGTGCCGCCTACGTGCCGCTGGACCCGGAGCACCCCGCCGAGCGGCTCGGCTACGTACTGGAGGACGCACGCCCCTCGCTGCTGCTCACCACGGCGGCGACCGCCGCCGCGCTGCCCGCCCCGGACACGCCGCCGCTGCTGCTCGACACCCCGGAGACGGCCCGCGAGCTGGCGGGACACTCCGCCGAGGCTCCGGACACCGTACGCCTGGACGGCCGCAATCCGGCGTACGCGATCTACACCTCCGGATCGACCGGGCGTCCCAAGGGCGTCGTGATCTCCCGGGCCGCCCTGGACAACTTCCTCGCCGACATGGCGGTGCGGGTGCCGATGGACGGCACGGACCGGCTCGTCGCCGTCACCACCGTCTCCTTCGACATCGCGGCCCTCGAGCTCTATCTGCCGCTGCTCGCCGGTGCCGGTGTGGTCGTCGCGAGCAAGGACGACGTACTCGACCCGGCCGCACTCGCGGCGCTGATCCACGGCAGCGGCGGCACGGTCATGCAGGCCACGCCATCCATGTGGCAGACGCTGCTCGCCCATGCCCCGGCCGCCCTCGACGGGCTGCGGATGCTCGTCGGCGGTGAGGCCGTGCCGGGCGCGCTCGCCGAGGCGATGGCCGCCGCGGGCCGGCGTGCGGTCAATGTGTACGGGCCCACGGAGACGACCATCTGGTCCACCACCGCCGAGCTGGACGGCACCGCCGGCGCACCGCCCATCGGCCGGCCGATCCTCAACACCCGGGTCCTCGTGCTCGACGGCGCGCTCCGCCCGGTCGCACCCGGTGTCCCCGGCGAGCTGTACATCGCGGGCGCCGGTCTGGCCCGCGGCTATCTGGGCCGTCCGGGGCTGAGCGCCGAGAGGTTCGTCGCCGACCCGTTCGGCTCGCCCGGGGGGCGGATGTACCGCACCGGCGACATGGTCCGCTGGGGTGAGGGCGGAGAGCTGGAGTACCTGGGCCGTACCGACTTCCAGGTGAAGGTCCGCGGTTTCCGTATCGAACTCGGCGAGATCGAGTCGGTTCTGGCGCGGCACGAGCAGGTGGCCCGGGTCGCCGTGGTCGTCCGAGAGGACCGGCCGGGCACCAAGCTGCTGGTGGCCTACACGGTCCCGGCGGGCGCGGCCCCCGACGCGGCGGAACTGCGCGCGTACGCCGCCGGTGAACTGCCCGACTACATGGTCCCGGCCGCGTTCGTCACCCTGGACGCGCTGCCGCTGAACACCAACGGGAAGCTGGACCGCAAGGCACTGCCCGCGCCGGACTTCGGTGCCCGGCCGGCCGGCCGGGCACCGTCCGGCCCGCGCGAGGAACTGCTCTGCAAGCTCTTCGCGGAGGTCCTCGGCCTGCCCGCGGTCGGCGTCGAGGACAGCTTCTTCACCCTCGGCGGCGACAGCATCACCTCCATCCAGCTGGTCGGCCGGGCCCGTCAGGCGGGCCTGGTGCTGACCCCCCGCGAGGTGTTCCGGCACAAGACCCCCGAGGCGCTGGCGACCGCCCTGCCCGAGAGCCCGGCCGAGCAGATTCTGGCCGCCGACCCGGAGGGCGCGGACCCGGCCCTCGGAGCGGTGCCCGCCACCCCGATCATCCGGTGGCTGCGGGAACTGGGCGGCCGGATCGAAGGGTTCAACCAGTCCGTGGTCTCGCCCGCCCCCGGCGACCTCACCGGTGAACAGCTCACCGCGATCGTCCAGGCCGTACTGGACCACCACGACGCACTGCGCGCCCGGCTGGTCAGGACGGAATCCGACTGGACGCTGCACATCCCGCCGAAGGGAGCCGTGCGGGCCCAGGACGTGATCCACCGGGTGGACGTCACCGGGCTCGACGACGCCGGGCTGACGGCGTCGCTCGACACCGAAGGCCGCGCCGCGCAGGACCGGCTGGACCCCGATGCCGGGCTGATGGTGCAGGTGGTCTGGTTCGACGCCGGGCCCGACGCCCTCGGCAGGCTGCTGCTGATCGTGCACCACCTCGTGGTCGACGGAGTGTCCTGGCGGATTCTGAGCCCCGACCTGATGGCCGCGTACGAAGCGGTCGCGGCAGGCCGGGAGCCCGGACTTGAGCCGGTGTGGACCTCCTTCCGGCAGTGGTCCCGAAGCCTGGTGGCAGCCGCCGCCGCACCCGAACGCGTCGCCGAACTGCCCATCTGGACGAAGATGCTGACGGGGCCCGAGGAGAAGCCGCTGGGCGCTCGGGCGCTGGATCCGGCCCGGGACATGGCCGGGGACGTACGGCAGCTCACGGTGACCCTGCCCACCGAGGTGACGAGGCCGCTGCTGACCAGCGTGCCCACCGTGTTCCGGGCCGGGGTCAACGACGTACTGCTGACCGCGTTCGCACTGGCGGTGACCGAGTGGAACCGCGACCGCGGCCGGCCGGGGAACGGCGGGGTCCTGCTGGACCTGGAGGGCCACGGCAGGGAGGAGCTGCTCGCGGGCATCGTCCCCGACGCGGACATCTCCCGCACGGTCGGCTGGTTCACCAGCCTCTTCCCGGTCCGGCTCGACCCCGGCACCCGGGAGGACGACCGGGCGGAGATCCACGCCGGCGGCCCCGCCGTCTCACGCGCCCTGGCCGAGGTGACGAAGCAGCTCGCCGAACTGCCCGACAACGGAGCCGGATACGGACTGCTGCGCCATCTCAACCCCGGTACGGCGCCCGCCCTGGCCGCCTTCCCCGAACCGCAGATCGGCTTCAACTACCTCGGCCGGTTCGCCGCCGGGGAGGGCGAGGACAGCGGCGACGGCGGGCTCGGCGGAAGCGACGCCGCCATGCCCGCCGCGCACGCCCTGGAGCTGAACTCGCTCACCCAGGACCGGCCCGACGGCCCCCGCCTGGTGGCCTCCTGGAGCTGGCCGCGCGAGCTGTTCACCGAGGACGAGGTGGCCGCGCTCGCCGAGGGCTGGTTCCGGGCCCTGCGCTCCGTGGTGATCCGTGCGGACCACCCCGACGCCTGCGCCGCGACACCGGCGGCACCCCAGAACACCGTGGCGCCACTGGCGCCGCTCCTCGATCTCGACCAGGACGAGATCGACGCATTCGAAGAAGACTTCGGGCTCTGAGTGGAGATAGCGAAATGACTACGTCGAAGCCGCGGCTCGAGGGCATCCTCCCGCTCTCCCCGCTCCAGCAGGGCCTGTTGTTCCACGCGCAGTACGACGCGCAGGGCCCTGACGTCTACACCACGCAGTTCACCCTGGACATCGAGGGCGGACTCGACCCCGAGGCCCTGCGCTGCGCATGCGCCGCAGTGCTGCGCCGGCACTCCGGACTGCGCGCCGCCTTCCGCTACCGCAAGAACGGCGAGCCGGTACAGCTCATCCCGTTCGAGACGGCGCCGGACTGGACCACCACCGACCTGTCGGGGCTCCCGGCCGCCGACCGGGCCGCCGAGGCCGAGCGGCTGGTGGCCGAGGACCGGGCGCGGCGCTTCGACCTGGCGCGCCCCCCGCTCGTCCGGTTCACCCTGATCAACCTGGGAGAGGGCCGCCATCAATTCCTGCTGACCGCCCACCACATCCTCCTCGACGGCTGGTCCAGGGCCCTGCTCATCGGTGAACTGTTCGAGCTGTACGGGCTGTTCAGCCGGGGCGCGGACGAGACATCGCTGCCGCCCGTCACCCCGTACCGCGACTACCTCGCATGGGTGGCCGCGCAGGACCGTACCGTCGCCGAGAGCGCCTGGCGGCAGGTCCTCGACGGCCTCGACGAGCCGACCCTGCTCGCCGCTCCGGACCCGTCCCGCGAGCCCGCCGCCCCCGCACAGGTCCGGGTCGAGCTCCCGGAGGCGGAGACCGCGGCGCTGACGCGCTGGGCACGCTCGCGCGGCGTGACGGTCAATACCGTGGTCCAAGCGGTCTGGGCGATGGTGGTGGGCCAGCTCACCGGCCGTCAGGACGTCGTCTTCGGCGGCACGGTCTCGGGCCGGCCCCCGCAGATACCCGGGATCGAGTCCATGGTCGGGCTCTTCATCAACACCCTTCCCGTACGCGTCCGGCTGGACCCGTCCGAGACGGTCGGCGCCCTGCTGGACCGGCTGCAGGACCAGCAGGCCGGCCTCATGGACCACCAGTACCTCGGACTCTCCGACCTCCAGCGGCTGACGCCGGTCGGCGGGGAACTCTTCGACACCCTGCTCGTCTTCGAGAACTACCCGGTGGACACCGAAGGCCTGCGCAGGTCCGCCGGCGGCCTCGGCGTCGTCGACGGCCGCAGCCACGAAGGCACCCACTACCCGCTCAGCCTCATGGTCCATGCCGGCACCACCCTCGCCGTGGAGCTGAGCCACCGCGCGGACGTACTGGACGGCGCCGAGGTCACCGCCATCGGCCACCGGGTGCTGCGCCTGCTCGCCGCCCTCGACGGATCAGAGAACACCCCCGTCGGCCGGCTGGACCTCCTCGCCCCCGAGGACCGCGCTCTGGTCCTCGACAGCTGGAACGACACCGCGCACGCCGACGAGCCGGCCACCCTGCCCGCCCTGTTCCGGCGGACCGCCGACCGCCACCCGGACGCGGTCGCCGTCCAGCACGGTGACACCCGCTTCTCGTACGCCGAACTCGACGCCCGCGCCAACCGGCTGGCCCGGATCCTCATCGACCGCGGTGTCGGGCCCGAGCGCACCGTCGCGCTGGCCGTCGCCCGCTCCACCGAGCAGATCGTGGCCCTCTGGGCGGTGCTCAAGGCGGGCGCCGCCTATCTCCCCGTCGACCCCGAGTACCCGGCCGACCGCATCGCGCACATGCTCACCGACGCCCGGCCGGTACTCGTCCTCACCGACAGCGCCACCTCACCACGCATCACCGCCGCGGTCCCCGGCGACGACGTACCGCAGCTGGTGCTCGACACCCCGGACACGGCACAGCGGCTCGCCGCCGTGCCGGACGCCGACCCCACCGACAGCGACCGCACCGCGCCGCTCTCGGCGCTCACCCCCGCCTACGTCATCTACACCTCGGGGTCCACGGGACGGCCCAAGGGCGTGGCGATGCCCGGCGGGGCCCTCGCCAACCTCGTCGCCTGGCACGAGGACGTGCTTCCGGGCGGCCCCGGGGTGCGCACCGCTCAGTTCACCGCCATCAGCTTCGACGTCTCCGCCCAGGAGATCCTCTCCACCACCCTCTCCGGACGCACCCTCGTCATCCCCGACGAGGAGACCCGGCGCGACCCGGCCGCCCTGGTGCGGTGGCTCGACGAGCAGGGGATCGGCGAGGTGTACGCGCCCAACCTCGTCATCGACGCACTCTGCGAGGAGGCCAACGGGCAGGGCCTGGAACTGCCCGCGCTCGGCCATCTCGCACAGGCGGGTGAGGCACTCGCCCCGACCAAGCAGATGCGCGACTTCCACCACGGCACCGGCCGCGCCCTGCACAACCACTACGGACCGACCGAGACCCATGTCGTCACCGCGGCCACCCTCCCCGCCGACCCCGACGACTGGCCCGCCCGGCCCACCATCGGCCGTCCGATCCGCAACACCCGGACCTATGTGCTCGACAGCGCGCTGCGCCCGGTACCGCCCGGCGTGCCCGGCGAGCTGTATCTCGCCGGAGCCGGCCTCGCCCGCGGCTATGTGAACCGTTCGGCGCTGACCGCCGAACGGTTCGTCGCCGACCCGTACGGCCCCACGGGCACCCGGATGTACCGCACCGGCGACGTGGTGCGCTGGACCCCCGACGGGGAACTGGACTACCTGGGCCGCAGCGACCACCAGGTCAAGATCCGCGGCTTCCGCATCGAGCTCGGCGAGATCGAGGCGGCGCTCACCGCTCACGGCTCCGTCGCCCAGGCCGTCGTCATCGCCCGGGAGGACCGGCCCGGGATCAGGACGCTCGCCGCCTATGTCGTGCCGACGCCCGGACATCCGGTGCCCGGCGCCGACGACCTGCGGGCCCATCTCGACGGTGCGCTGCCCGACTACATGGTGCCCTCCGCGTTCGTCCCCCTCGACGCGCTCCCTCTCACCCCCAACCGCAAGCTGGACCGGCGGGCCCTGCCGGTGCCCGACGGCGCCACGAAGGCCGGGCGCGCACCGCGCACCGCCCGCGAGGTGCAGCTGTGCGGTCTCTTCGCCGCCGTCCTCGGCCTGGAGCAGGTCTCCATCGACGACAGCTTCTTCGACCTCGGCGGACATTCGCTGCTCGCCACCCGGCTCGTCAGCCAGGTCCGCACCGCCTTCGGTGTGGAGATCGCGGTACGGGCACTCTTCGAGGCGCCCACGGTGGCGGCTCTCGCCGACCGGCTCGGCGTCGCGGGACGGGCCCGCAAGTCGCTCGTCGCGGCGCCGCGGCCCGAGGAGATCCCGCTGTCGCCCGCCCAGCGACGCCTGTGGTTCCTCGGCCGGTTCGAGGACGCGGGCGGCAACTACAACCTGCCGCTGGCCGTACGGCTCTCCGGCGAACTCCGCGTCGGGCCGCTGCGCGAGGCGCTCGCCGATGTGGTGACCCGGCACGAGAGCCTGCGCACCGTCTTCCCGGAGACCGACGGACGGCCCCGCCAGCTGATCCTCGACCCGGAGCGGGCCGTGCCCGCGCTCCCGGTGATCGGCGTCGACGAGGACGACCTGGAGCAGGTCCTCGCGGCCGCCGCGGGCAAGGAGTTCGACCTCACCGAGGAACCGCCGCTCCGGGCCCGGCTGTTCGCGCTCAACGGCACCGAGTACGTGCTGATGCTCGTGGTCCACCACATCGCGGCCGACGGCTGGTCCATGGCCCCGCTCGCCCGTGATCTCGGCGAGGCGTACCGGGCCAGGTGCGCGGGCGAGGCCCCCGGCTGGGAGCCGCTGCCGGTCCAGTACGCCGACTACACCCTGTGGCAGCGCGAGGTGCTCGGCGACGAGAGCCGGCCGGACAGCGAACTGTCCCGGCAGATCGGCTACTGGCGCACCGCGCTGGCCGGTGTCCCCGAAGAGCTGACCCTGCCCATCGACCGGCCCCGCCCCGCGGAGATGAGTTACCGCGGCGACACCGTCGAACTCGACGTCCCCGCCGACGTCCACCGACGGCTCGCCGGACTGGCCCGTACGAGCCGGGCGAGCGTCTTCATGGTGGTGCAGGCGGCGCTGGCCGCGCTGTTGCACCGGCTGGGTGCCGGTGCCGACATTCCGATCGGTTCGCCCGTCGCGGGCCGTACGGACGAGGCGCTGGACGATCTGGTCGGGTTCTTCGTGAACACGCTGGTGCTGCGTACGGATGTGTCGGGCGATCCGAGTTTCCGTGAGCTGGTGGAGCGGGTCCGGGAGACCGACCTGGCCGCCTACGCGAACCAGGACGTTCCCTTCGAGCAGCTCGTCGAGGTGCTCAACCCCGAGCGCTCGCTGGCCCGCCACCCCCTGTTCCAGGTCATGCTCTCCTTCCAGAACAACGCGGAGGCCACCCTCGACCTCGGCGGACTGTCCGCCTCCGGACGGGCCGTGGGCCTGAAGACCTCCAACTTCGACCTCTCCCTGGTCCTCGAGGAGCGGTTCGAGGACGGTGGAGCCCCCGCGGGAATCGGCGGCGGCATCGAGTTCGCCACGGACCTCTTCGACCGTGACACGGCACAGGAGCTGGCGGCGCGCTTCGTGCGGCTGGTCGGTGAGCTGGTGACCGACCCGGACCGGAAGCTGTCCTCGGTGGACGTCCTGACGGCCGAGGAACGCCACCGGATCCTGGTCGAGTGGAACGACACCGACCGCACGTACCCCACGGGAACCCTCCCCGGCCTCTTCGAGCAGCAGACCGCGCGCACCCCGGACGCCACCGCCCTGGTCTTCCAGGACACCCGGCTCGGCTACGCGGAACTCAACGCCTGGGCCAACCGACTGGCCCGACAGCTCATCGGGCACGGTGTGCGGGCCGAGCAGCCCGTCGCGGTCCGGCTGCCCCGGTCGGTCGAACACATCGTGGCACTGCTCGCCGTGATGAAGGCGGGAGCTGTCTACGTCCCCGTCGACCCGGACTACCCCGACGACCGCATCGCGTACATGCTCGACGACGCCCGCCCGGTGCTGGTGCTCAGCGACCCCGCCGAACTGCACGCCCTCGGCGATGAGTTGTCACCGGAGAACCTCACCGACGCCGAGCGGGGCGGCGCGCCGCGCCCGGACAACGCGGCGTACATCATCTACACCTCGGGCTCCACCGGGCGCCCCAAGGGCGTCACCGTCCAGCACCGCAGCTTCGTGAACCTCTTCCACGACCACTTCGGACGGCTGTACGCCCCGGAGATCGCGGAGGCCGGCGACCGCCGGCTGCGCGCCGCGCTGGTCTCGTCGTTCTCCTTCGACGCCGCCTTCGACCCGCTGCTGTGGATGCTCGCCGGACAGGAACTGCACCTCATCGACGACGAGGCGCGCCACGACGCCGCCGCGCTGCACTCCTACGTGCGGCGGGTCGGTGGCATCGATCACTTCGACACCACGCCCGCGCACTTCCAGCAGCTCCACGAACTCGGTCTGACCGCAGACGAGTCCATCCGTCCACTCATCGTGAGCCTGGGCGCCGAGGCGCTCGGTGAGACCCTGCGCCAGGAGCTCCTCGACATCCCGGGCCTCGTCACCCACAACCTGTACGGCCCCACCGAGACCACCGTCGACGCCCTCGGCCAGCGCATCGAAGAGGCCGACCGGGTGCTCGTGGGACGGCCGTTGGACAACTACCGGGCGTACATCCTCGACCCCGCCCTGCGGCCGGTGGCCCCCGGTGTGGCCGGCGAGCTGTATCTCGCCGGAGCGGGTCTGGCCCGCGGCTATCTGAACCGGCCGGGCCTCACCGCGGAACGGTTCGTCGCCGATCCCCACGGTCCGGCGGGCACCCGGATGTACCGCACCGGCGACCTGGCGCGCTGGACCAGGGACGGCCGGATCGACTGCATCGGACGGGTGGACGACCAGGTCAAGATCCGTGGCTTCCGTATCGAACTCGGCGAGATCGAGACCGCGTTGGTGACCCAGGACGAGATCGCCCGCGCCGCCGTGATCGTCCGTGAGGACCGCCCCGGCATCAAGGAGCTCGTCGCCTACACCGTCCCGGCCGCCGGACACCAGGTACCCGACGCCGAGGAACTGCGTCTCCGCCTCGGCGAGCGGCTGCCCGACTACATGGTCCCGGCGGCCTTCGTCGCCCTCGACCGCCTGCCGGTGACGGTCAACGGCAAACTCGACCGCAAGGCCCTGCCCGCACCCGGCCCGCGCACCACCGCAGAGGGCCGGGCACCGCGCACCGCGCAGGAGAAGGCGCTCTGCGACATCTACGCCGAAGTCCTGGGCCTGGAACGGGTATCCATCGACGACAGCTTCTTCGACCTCGGCGGCCACTCGCTGCTCGCCACCCGCGTGGTGAGCCGCGTCCGCTCCCAGCTCGGCGCCGAACTCGCCGTCCGTACGCTGTTCGAGGCCCCGACCCCGGCGGCCCTCGCCGAGCGCCTCGGAGACGCGGGTCGTGCCCGCAAGGCGCTGACCGTGCGGCAGCGCCCCGAGGAGATCCCGCTGTCGTCCGCCCAGCGGCGGCTCTGGTTCCTCAACCGGTTCGAGGGGCCGAGCGCCACCTACAACATGCCGTTGGCCGTACGCCTCACCGGCGCACTGGACACGGCCGCGCTGGAGGCCGCGCTCGGCGATGTGACGGCCCGCCACGAGAGCCTGCGGACCGTATTCCCCGACGTCGAGGGAAGGCCGCGTCAGCTGATCCTCCCGGCGCACGAGGCGCGCCCGAAGCTGGAGATCGCGGACTTCGCCCCGGAGACGCTGACCGCCGCGGTCACGCGCGGATTCGACCTCGCCACGGAAATCCCCCTGCGGGCAGGCCTGTTCAAGATCTCCGCGAGCGAGCACGTCCTGCTCGTCGTGGTGCACCACATCACGGGTGACGGCTGGTCGATGGGCCCGCTGGCACGCGATCTGGGCGACGCCTACTCGGCCCGGGTGCGGGGCAGTGCCCCGGAGGCGGCTCCTCTCGCGGTGCAGTACGCCGACTACACGCTGTGGCAGCGCGACGTTCTCGGTGACGAGGACGATCCGGTCAGTGAGCTGTCCCGGCAGGTCGACTACTGGCGGGGTGCGCTGGCGGG
>NZ_JBHVWT010000088.1:0-12495 GCF_042882135.1 Streptomyces sp. NPDC058240 | reverse complement strand
CGTCAACGGACTCACCCTCCCGTTCCACAACGGCGGAACCGAAGGCGTCAACACCAAGACGAAACTGATCAAGAGACAGATGTACGGCCGCGCCGGCTTCCGCCTCCTCCGCCACCGCATCCTGCTCAACTGATCCACACCGAGGCACGATCAACGGCTACGGAAATCTTGTCAGAGCCGATCGTTTGACAGACCCCCGTCTGCCTCGCTCAGCTACTCAGGTGCGCCAGCAGGGCTGGGTGGTCGGCGAGAGCGTTCTGGAGCAGCTGTCGGGCGAAGGGCGCGTACTGGCCGCTGTCGGCAGCTGTCCAGTCGATCGGGCCGAAGGGCGGCTCGGGGTCGTACTCGATGAACAGCTGGACCATGCGCGCGACCTCGTTGCCGGCGAGGCGGGCGACAAGGTGCAGTGCCATGTCGATGCCGGCCGAGACGCCGGCGGCGGTGATGAAGTGCCCGTCCTCGACCCAGCGCCGGGTGACCGGCGTTACCCCGAAGCGGGCGAGCAAGTCGCGGTACATCCAGTGCGTGGTGGCCTGGCGGCCCTCCAGGAGCCCTGCCGCCGCGAGCAGTAGCGAGCCGGTGCACACCGAGCCGACGACCTGGGACCGCGCCGCGGTCTCGCGTAGGTTCCCCAGCAGATTCTCGTCGGCCATCGCGGCAAGGGTGGGGACGAGGCCGCCGGGCACGATCATTGCATGCGGATCCGCTATTTCCTCGAAGGTGTGACTGGGTACCAGGGACAGCGGGGTGTCGCTTCCCATCGGCTCGATCCGCTCGCCGATCACGACGGTGCGGTAGCCGGGAACCAGATCAGCCAGCGCTGCGAAGACCTGCAGCGGGCCGACGATGTCCAGCGGTGTGAGGCCCGGGTACAGCACGAAGGCGATGGTTTTCACCGGGGCCGACGGCGCGGGCGAGGTTTCGGTCATGACAGGACTCCTGAATGTCGGTGGGTGGCCGGTGGCCGGTGGTCGGCTGCCGCCCTGACCACCCTCACCCACCGCCGCAACCAGAGACAGGAGCCTCTGGACTCTATGTCCGAAATCCTGGGATGCCTGTCCTGCAGACGAATTCGGTAGGGTCGTAGGCATGACGAAAGCTGTCCGCCACCGCGTGGTGGTCGTGGCCTACGACGATGTGGAACTCGTTGAGGTCGCCTGCGTGACCAGCGCCTTCGACGGGGCGAACCGCCTCGGTGCGAGTCCGCCCTACGACGTCCGCCTGGTCGCCCCGGAGGGCCGCCCGGTGCGCTGCTCCTCAGGACTGGTCCTGGGCGCGCAGGCGGCGCTGGAGCGTACCCGCGGCCCGGTCGACACGCTGCTGGTCGTCGGCGGGCCGGGCCACGCCGCGGCGGCGCAGAACCCCTGGCTGGTGGAGCACGTGCGCCGCCTGGCCGGAATCGGCCGTCGGGTCGCATCGGTGTGCACGGGCGCCAGTGTTCTGGCGGCGACCGGGCTGCTCGACGGCCGGCGCGCCACGACCCACTGGGCGTACGCGCACGACCTCGCGCAGCGTCACCCGGCCGTCCAAGTCGACCCCGCGCCGCTGTACCTCCGCGACGAGCACGTCTGCACGTCGGCCGGGGTCACCGGGGCACTCGACCTCACCCTCGCATTCGTCGAGGAGGACCACGGCCCAGCCCTCGCCCGGACACTGGCCCGGATGATGGTGACCTACCTCCAGCGGCCCGGCAACCAGGCCCAGATCAGCATGTTCGTCGACGCACCGGCTCCGGAGCACCGGACCGTGCAACGGACCGTCGAGCACATCACCGGGCACCTCGACGGCGACCTCAGCGCCACCGCGCTCGCCGCGTACGCGGGAGTCAGCGGACGTCATCTGGCCCGGCTGTTCCTCGACAACCTCGGACAGACACCGGCCCAGTTCGTACGGACCGCCCGAGCCGAGGCGGCCTCACAACTCCTCGTCTCCACAGCACTGCCACTGGCTTCGATCGCGAGGCGCTGCGGATTCAGCTCCGCCGAGACAATGAGGCAGGTGTTCCTGGACCACTACGGAACCACACCCAGCCAGCACCGCACCGTCCACAGCGCTCCCCGGGGTGCACCCCCCGCGGAGCGACCGTGACTGAACCGCTCCGCCATCTGGGACGAGATCACCGGCGCCACCGCCCTGCCCACCACAGCGTGAGCCAAGCCCCCGCCCGACCCCCACACAGGCGTTGTCACGTTGTCGGGGGTATAGGCGTCTGGCAGTGCGTCAGGGCGTGGTCGAGGCGGCTCTCGGCTGTCGGTCAGGCCGTGGCGGGCAGGCCGGCGGCGCCGGTGATCTGGTCCCAGATCGTGAAGCGGACGGTCATCTCGAGGCGGTGGTCGGGTGCGGTGCGGTGGTAACGGCCGGGTCGGAAGTGGGGCGAGATGCCGCTGAAGGCGGCCAGGAATCTTTGGGCGCCACCGACGCTACGGAAGCCCTTCATCGCGCGCTCGCGCTGCCTGGTGGGCTGGTGCGAGTTCTCCGCCCGGTTGTTCAGTCCTTTGTGGGAGCGGTGCTCGACCGACGGCATCACCTCGCGGTGGGCGGCGCTGTAGGAGCGGAGTTTGTCGGTGACGACCACCCGCGGCACCGTGCCGGTCTCTTTGAGGAGTCTGCGGAAGAAACGCCTGGCCGCGGCCTTGTCGCGGCGGTTCTGGATCAGGATGTCGAGCACGTTGCCGTCGACGTCGACGGCCCGCCACAGGTACTTCACCTCGCCGTTGACCTTGATGAAGACCTCGTCCAGGTGCCATTTATCGCCGGGCCGAGGACGGCGGCGCCGCAGGCCGTTCGCGTAGGCCTGGCCGAACTTCAGGCACCACTGGCGCACCGTCTCGTAGGACACCATGACGCCGCGCTCGAGCATCAGCTCCTCGACCTCGCGGAAGCTGAGCGGGAACCGGAAGTACAGCCAGACGCAGTGGGAGATGATCTCCACCGGGTACCGGTGCCCCCTATACGACGGCAACGCACTCTCCACAGCAGCAAGACCCTCCCGAGCATGATCAACCAGAAGATCATCCCCTGCGGTCAGCCAACGTGACAGCGCCCGTTCACGGGCTCTGCAACGGCTCGCCGCCGAACGGGCCGGGCTGACCATCATCACCCCGGCGGCCGCGCCCGAGCCTCTGGACCGTACGGCGTGAACGGGACCGGTGGCCCTGCTGCGGTGGGCACGGAGCGAACGTGACGAACTCGCATCCCCGCCGTTTACCGGTAGTCACGATGGCGACTTCGACACAGGGGCGGCGAGACTATGGGGAAGAAGGCGCAGCCGAAGCGGGCGGCCAAGCACGTGAAGCAGGCAAAGGCACGCAAAGCGGCGGCGTCACGCAACGCCGCCGCTCTCTCCGCGTGGATCGCTGACGTAGAGCAGGAGGCTTTGACCGGCAGTTTCACGACCACGGCCACGCCGTGGGGCGACTTCACCCATATCTATGAGACGGTCGGCGACGCCATCGCGGCGGCGGAAAAGGCCGGTGGAACCCTGTCGTTTTTCTCCTTCGACGAAGTCGGCGAGTACGAGCGGACCCTGCGCCAGGCGACGGACGTCTGGCGGTATGAGGTGACGCTGTACCCGGCGGGCGAACTGCGGGACCTGGTAAAGGCCAGCTGGCTGAACGCGGAGGACCGGGACCAGGCCGTCGGGCAACTGCGCCGGGCGTTGGCCGAGTACGTGCCGTCCGATCTGCGTCGCCCGGACATCGAGGTCGTGCAGCGCTCCTCGACCACGGACGTGCCGCGCATCGGCTGGACGCAGAGCCTGCCCTTGTCCGGGTTGAAGACATGGGAGGACGTGTGGCTGCTGGAGAAGGACTTGCACCTGTACGATCTCGCCCCGATCGTCGACAGCACCAGCAGCTGCGCGCCCCCGACGACGGCTTTCGCGCTGTTCCGTGAGCACGGCCTGACCGTTCGGAACTGCGCGGGCTGTGGCGCCGCCGTCACGGACCAGCACCCGCACTGGCCGGGCCTGTGGGTCAGTACGGAGCACGAGTTCGGGCCGGTCTGCAACTACTCACTGCTGGGCGGGAAGGAGTCACTGCAGCGGGTCCCGCATGTCGTCCACGCCGACCAGGCGCATCCTGCTGGGCGGCTGACGGGCACGGAGCAGAAGGCCAAGTGCCGCCACTGCGACGCGCACGTCACCAGCCAGCACCCCGACTGGCCAGGCGTCTGGGTGGAAGTCGCCAAGTACAACACGCCCATCTGCGCTGTGCTCGGCTCCGGGGCTGGCGCAGAGCAGGAGTACGACCTGATCGACGGTGTCTACCCGCACGTCCCGGTCGACGCGACCAGTACCGCCGACGCGGCCATCACCGCCGCCAGGAAGACCGGCTACTTCTTCCAGCCCCGCCCTCTCACCTCCGCCGCTGAACGGAAAGCACCGCGCATGACGACCCTCGAAGAGCAGTTCGCTCGCGGCCGAGGCAACGGCAGGTCCAGCAGCTTGTGTTGGGCGTACGGGTAAGGGGCCTTGTCGCCGAACCACAGGGCGCCGGCGGCGGCGGCACCGGCGGCGAGCGCCCAGCGGACGGCGGGCTTGGCCAGGACGGTGTGGGACATGGATCTTTCCTTGGGAGGGGATGGTGGCGTGCGGGAAGGAGGCGGGGTCGGGAGCGAGGGTCAGGCTGTCTGGCGGGCAATCCCTCGTACCGCCAGCACGACGCACACCACCGCCAGTGGCAGTTCCGCGCCGAGCGCCATCGCTATCGCCGAGACCTGATCCGCGCCCGGTGCCGCGGTCATCGTGTCGAACCAGGCGTCGACCACCAGCAGCGTCGCGGTGGCGGTGGCCGTCAGGGCGTGCAGGTGGTGGCCGCGCATGGCCAGCAGCCCCGTGGCGATCAGTCCCAGCGCCTCCAAGGCGTCCAGGCCGATCCAGGCGGTGCACCAGTTCGAGGCGATGGCGGTCTCCGGCAGCCTGTTGGCCAGCACGACCAGCCACGGCAGCAGGGCCAGCCCGCAGCCGACCAGGACGTGTTCCAGGCGGTACCGGCGGCGGATGCGCGGACCGGTCGAGCCGCGGGCCTCGTCCTGAAGTCGGCAGACGCTCAGCGTGCTCATCGGATCGTTCTCCTCGCGTTCCTGGCGTTCCTTCACGGCCTCAAGCCTCGTCCGCCCGGCGCTCATGGTCAGTAACGCGAATGTCCGTTGTGGGGGTGGCACTAGCTACACCCCGAGGCGGATGCTCTTGCCATGGCCCGCCCCCGGCCCGGACACCTACCGTTTCCCCATGCACGCAACCGCCCGCCTGCGGCGCCTACTTCTGTTCCCGTTCCAGGGAGCCGGACGACCGGTCTCGTTCCTCGTCACGGGCGTCCTCGTCCAGCTCGGCGTCCTCTTCGTCGTGTCCCTGCTGTGGCTGCTCTTCGTCCCGGTCCTCGACCCGGCGGGCCAACTGCCCGTCGCGGTGTTCGTCGCGTTCACGGCCATCGTGCTCGCCGGGCCGCTGCTGACCGAGGTGCAGCGCGGCCGCTTCCGCACCCGGCTCGACGTGGCCATCCCCTCGCCTTACGCGGGACAGCGGCCCCGGCTGCCGGAGTGGCTGCGATCCCGGGCGGGGCACCGGCAGCTCAGGTACCACCTGCTGGACGGGCCGCTGCTCGCTCTCGCGGGGTCCTTCACCCTCCTGGCATGGGTCGTGGCCGTCACCGCCACCTCGATCTACCTGTGGATCTGGCTGGTGCCGCTGGACTGGCGCGTCGACCATCCCGGCTACTACACCTGGGCGGCGTACGTCACCGCGGCGGGGCTCGCCCTGCTCCACATCGCGCGGTTGTCGAACGACGCCCTCTCCCGGCTCGACACCCGCACCGCCACCGTCCTGCTCGGGCCCAGCCGCGAGGAGCAGTTGGCCCGCCGGGTCGAGGACCTGACCGAGAGCCGGACCGGCCTGGTGGACGCGGTCGACGCCGAACGGCGGCGGATCGAACGGGACCTGCATGACGGCGCTCAGCAGCGGCTGGTCTCCCTGGCGGTCAACCTCGGCCTGGCCAAGGCCACGCTCCAGGACCTGCCCGAGGACGCCCGCCAGGTGATCGATGAGGCGCACCGGGAGGCGAAGGACGCGATAGAGGAGCTGAGCGGCCTGGTGCGCGGACTGCACCCGGCCGTTCTGGAGGACCGCGGCCTGGACGCCGCGCTGTCCGGCATCGCCGCCCGAGCACCCATCCCGGTACGGGTGAAGGTGGACGTGCCGTCACGTCCGTCTCCCACGATCGAGGCGGTCGCCTACTTCGTCGTCTCCGAAGCGCTGACGAACGTGGTGAAACACGCCGAGGCCTCCAGGGCCGAGGTCACCGTGGAGCGCTTCGGGAAGACGCTGCTGGTCGTCATCAGCGACGACGGCGTGGGCGGCGCGGAACCCACCGGTGGTACCGGGCTGGCAGGGCTGGCCAAGCGGGTCGCCTCGGTCGATGGCACGCTGTCGGTCGACAGCCCCGTCGGGGGGCCGACCGTCATCACCGTGGAGCTGCCGTGCGTGCCGTGATCGCCGAGGATTCCGTACTGCTCAGGGTCGGGGTGGTCAAGGTCCTCGAGATGGCCGGGTTCGAGGTCGTCGCCGAAGTGGGCGACGGCGAGGCGCTGTTGGCCGCGGTGGAGGAGCACCGGCCGGACATCGCCGTGGTCGACGTCCGTATGCCCCCCGGTTTTACGGACGAGGGCGTGCGTGCCGCGCTGGTCATCAGGCAGCAGTGGCCACAGACCGCGGTGTTGCTGCTCTCGCAGTATGTGGAGGAGCGGTACGCGGCCGATCTGCTGTCCGCCAACACCTCCAGCATCGGCTATCTGCTCAAGCAACGCGTCGCGGACGTGGAGGAGTTCGTGGGCGCGCTGCGCCGGGTCGCGGCCGGCGGGACGGCGCTGGACCCGCAGGTCGTCTCGCAGCTTCTGGTGCGCCGCCACAGCGGCCCGCTGGACCGGCTCACCCCGCGGGAACGCGAGGTCCTGGAGCTGATGGCGGGCGGCCGGTCCAACGCCGGGATAGCGGGGCAACTCGTGGTCAGCGAGAGCGCGGTGGCCAAGCACATCAACAACATTTTCGCCAAGCTCGACCTGCCGAAGGCGGACGCCGACCACCGCCGGGTGCTCGCCGTACTGAGCTTCCTCGGCGTGGCCTGATCCCGGCGTACCCCGGGCCTGAAGCCGGGGGTACCTGAGCGAGGTGTTCGGGCGCCTGACTTCGTTCACTTCCAGCGGAAGACGGGAGCGGTGCCCTGAGCCGGTAACCAGGCCGGGCCCGGGTCGTTGAACCGGGCGTCCACGTGCACAGCGAAGCCCTGGGGCGTCATAGCCTTGCCCCGGGGCTTCGTGCGGTGCGGACGGTTCAGGAAGGCCTCGGCTCGGGTTCGGAGGGCCTGAACGTCTTCCAGACCCAGTCCCCGTCTTCGAGCTGGGCCACCAGGATGCGGTCCTCTTCGTCCGGGTCGTCGGTCGCGTTGCGCGCGTCCCGCCGTGCCCGGCCAGCCTGAGCTGCTGCGACCGAGGCCGCTGCGCTGCGCCAGCCCCAGCCGTGGCCGCGGTGTTTGGGCAGGACGCCGGGAGTGCTGCGGCAGCAAGACGTCCCCAGCGGAGTCGGTCATGCTGTGCGTATCTGCCGCGCCCGCTGTCCGCCGCCAGCCCTTCGACGGCACTCAGGGCGCCTCGACCACTCCCAGACTGTCCGGCATAGCGCCAAGGCCCGCCGCGATTTCGAGAACCGCCTCAACGCCCATCGAACGCTTGGCACTGTCACGTTGGCTGGCCGGGTGGGATGATCTTCGGGTTGATCATGGTGGAGGGGGTTGTCCGTGGGCAGTACGCCGCCGCCGTATAAGGGGCACCGGTACCCAGTCGAGATCATCGCGCACTGCGTGTGGCTGTACTTCCGCTTCCCGCTCAGCCTCCGCGAGGTCGAGGAGCTGATGCTGCAGCGCGGCGTGATCGTCTCCCACGAGACCGTCCGCCGCTGGTGCCTGAAGTTCGGGCAGTCCTACGCCAACGGCCTGCGCCGCCGACGGCCCCGGCCCGGCGACAAGTGGCACCTGGACGAGGTCTTCATCAAGATCAACGGAGAGCAGAAGTACCAGTGGCGGGCCGTTGACCAGGACGGCAACGTGCTCGACATCCTCGTACAGAACCGGCGGGACACCGCTGCGGCCAGGCGGTTCTTCCGTCGGCTCCTCAAGGGAATCGGGGCCGTGCCGAGGGTGGTCGTCACGGACAAGCTCCGTTCCTACGGCGCGGCCCACCGCGAGGTCATACCCTCCGTCGAGCACCGTGCCCACAAGGGCCTCAACAACCGGGCTGAGAACAGCCACCAGCCCACCCGACAACGCGAACGCGCCATGAAAGGCTTCCGCTCCGTCGGCGGAGCCCAGCAGTTCCTGTCCGCGTTCAGCGGCATCTCACCCCACTTCAGGCCCCGCCGCCACCTGATGACCGCCAGCGAATACCGCACCGAGATGACCATCCGCTTCGCCAGCTGGGATCAGGTCACCGGCGTCACCGGCCTGCCTACCGCGGCCTGAGCACGGAGCCGGAGCCCGGCCCCACCACACCCGACACACCATCAGGCACTCACACCCTCAACAACGTGACAGCGCCTCACGCTCGGCTATTCCCTCGGCTGATCGCCGATGGCAGTAGGCGTGCAGGAGATGAGTCCGTGGCCGATTATCCCTACCGCGTTCCCGTAGAATCACAGCTTGCTTTCGCAGAGCACAGGGCCAGGACCTGGGGAATTACGTGACGCCGGGCCCGGGGAATTACGTGATCGTTCACACTCGTGAATCGTCGACGGAGAGCGGCCTGCGAATGTGGCGACGCGGCGCTGGCTCCAGCCGTGCTTGTGGCCGTACCGGATCCGGGCGTGGGCCTGGGTGTCCGTCAGCAGCTCGGGGGCACGGCCGGGCGCGCAGTCGGCCGGGAGGCCGGCCAGGTCCCAGTCCTTCACGGGGCCGGCCTTTTCGGCGGGCGGCTCCTGGTCGACGACGTCAACGCGGGCGCTCACCCGGCCTGCGGTGGCATGGGCTGCGGCGACGGACGCCGTGGCGTCCTTGCGGGCCGGGGCACGGTCGGCGGGGCGTGCAAATGCTGCGCTGTCCGTCGTCCGGGGCGCCGAGGGCGCCACGGGGGCGCTGACGGGCCTGTCGGCCGCTGTCGCGGGGGCGTCGGCCGTGGGCGCGGCAACGGGGCTGCTGTCGATCATGTCGATCACGGACGCGCCCCGCGTGGTCGTGGCGATGTTCCTCGGCGGCGGCCAGCCCTTCGTGCAGCTGCTCGGCTGGGTGACCTGGATCGCGGCGGGCGCGCTGCTCACGACGATGGTGAGCAAGTCGCACGACCTGCCGTGGCCGAGGGCACTGGGCGCGGCATCCATCCAGCTGCTCGCGATCCTCGCGATCATCAAGCTGGGCACGTTCTAGTACGACGTACGAGCACGAGCACGAGGAAGGGCCCCGGCGGACTCAGTCCGCCGGGGCCTACACGCGGATGTCTCGGGACGACGAGGGCGACACACTCGGCGTGACCACGTTCAAGCGCAACGTCGTGCGCGAAGACTTCGAGCTCCCTACCTGATAGTGCAAGACGCCTAAAGTTGCATTTTTTCGTATTTCCATCGGTTCCTGCCTACGCTTTGCCACCCCCCTTTCCGCTTGTTTATCTAATCGTAACCAACGTCTTCTTGCGCCTATGGATGACCTCCGAAAAGATATGTATGCGCTTTCACCGGAGCAGGCCGGCGCCTCCTTGCGTGAGCGGAGAATTCGCCAGGGAGTATCACGACGTCAACAGGAAGGGGTTCAGGCCGGTTTTTATGGCGCGCACTTGAAATTCAGCCCAACTGGCGCAGTTGGTGACCTTTGAATGGACCATCAACGATAGCGGTGCATTTCCCGTCAGATGGATTAAGAGTGGACGAGGAAAAGGATATGCAGAGTTCCATTGAACTTCTGCATGCATACGTGAATGACCATCACGTTAATCACCGCATCCGTCCGGCAAAGAAGGCCAGCAGCGATGGCCTCCGGCAGAACTAGTTAACGTTTCCCTACTCGAAATGCAGGAGAAATTGATGCTCAAGCGAACCATGGTGACCCTCGCGACAGCCGTCCTCGGGTTGTCCGCTCTGGCTGCCGCCCCCGCTCAAGCAGCCCCCGTGGCCCAGGCCGATCCGCCCACCGGCTGCGTCACCTGGATCGAGTGGCTCCATCAGGGCCCCAACATCCTCTGGTACGGAGGGGGCAAGGTGCAGTGCGACACCGGCACCTACCGGGCCAAGGCGGTCTGCCTCGACGTGAAGTCGGGCGTGGGGGGCGTCGTGTACAGCTACAACACCGTCGAGGCGCCCCAGGTGGCTTCGGTCGCCTGCCCCCCCGGCAGCACCGCGAAGAGCGTCCAGGTCGTACCTGCGTAGCGGCATCCCGGACCTGCCGCTGCCGAAGGGCGGAGCGTCCACGCGAGCCGGCCCTCTGCCTGTGGTATTCGCAAGCTGTGCCGCCAATCACGCGGCGGCGGCCGCGAGTTGGGTTCCGAAACCCAGCCGAGCACCCTCTGGGACCGAGAGAGGGGGCCGGGGAATGAAATCAGAGACGGAACGAAGGCTTGGGCGCGGTGGTCGGGCAATTCGAGACCGACAGTGTGCGGCACCGCAAGACCGCTCTGGCCGCAGAGGGTGTCAGGCCGGCCGCACCCGGTCGGGCCGGCGCGTCCCGCCGGGCCCGTTCGTCCTCGTCCTTGATGAGCCCGGCCGTGCGGGCGGCCGTCTTGATGATGGTCCGCACGGTCCGGGCTGATCAGCGTGCTCTCCTTCGGGCCGAGTGAGATCGACGGCACCGAGCTGGCGTGCCCAGCCCTTGAGCGGAAACCCGTGGGCGCTCTCCACCACAACCAGCGACGACGCCCGGGCCAGGTTCATCGCGAAGTCGAGGCTCTTCGCGTCCGGCACGTACGCGAAAACCGGCCCGGTCCCGCGCCCGACGCGTTCACCCGAGGCACGCGGTGTGGTGATGGTGTGTGTTCTGCCGCGAAGCGCCGCAGGGCCGGGATCTGCTGTTCCACCATGCCGGCGGTGAAGTTCCCCCTTGATCTTGGACAGCGGTTGTTTACGCTGCGGGGGTGAATTCGTGCTGCAGCCTGGCTCGGGTTTCGAGTGGGGTGAGGTACCCGAACTCGGGGTGCTTGCGGAGCCTGGTGCGGTTGTACTCGACCTCGATGAAGCGGAAGACATCGGCGCGGGCCGCCTCACGGCTCTCCCAGACGGCGGTGCCGATCTCCGCCCTCAGTAGACCGAAGAAGCTCTCGGCTGCGGCGTTATCGTAGCATATGCCGGTTCGTCCCATGCTCTGTCTCAGGTTCAACTCCCGTAGCTCGCGGCGGAATTCGCCACTCGTGTATTCGCTTCCGCGGTCGGTGTGCATGATGCAGCCGTCCTGAAGGTCGCCGCGGCCGGCGGCCATCCGCAGCGCGTCGGTGACCAGCTCGGCACGGTGGTGTTCGGCCATCGCGTACCCGATCACCTCGCGCGTCGCCAGGTCCATGACGGTCGCGAGATACCACCAGCCCTCGATCGTCGGCAGATAGGTGATGTCGCCGACGAGCTTCGTGCCGGACCGGGTAGCGGTGAAGTCGCGGCCAACCAGGTCCGGAGCCGGTGCGGCCTTGGTGTCCTGCTGCGTCAGGTGGCGGCGTCTGCGGCGGGTGACGCCGCGGATGTCGCGCTCGCGCATGATCCGCTCGACCTTCTTCCGGTTGATCGCATGGCCCTTGCGCCGCAGCGCGGCGTGCACGCGCGGGGCGCCGTAGGCACCCCGTGAGGAGGCGTGGATCTCGCGGATCTCCTCGGCCAACTCGTCCTCGGCACACTGCCGTTCGGCCGCTGCCGGCCGGGCCGCCAGCCAGGAGTAGTAGGTGGAGCGGTTGATCCCCGTGACGCGGCACAGCAAAGCCACGCTGTAGCCGTCGAGGTTGGCCTCGGCGGCCTTCTCCGCGTCGACGAAGCGGCACAGAGTGCTTACTTCACCGTTTCCTTCGCGAAGTCGGGTGGCCCGGGGGGATTTCGCCCCCGGGCTCCCACAGATCCGTACGTGACCGTCTCCGGTCATACGGCTCTTGTCGTCCTGGTCACCAGACCCGGGCGGGCTCGGTCACCCCAAACCCAGTGCGCGAGAAGCCGGGGATGTCGATCAACCCCGGACCACCACGCACGGAAGGTCGCCGACCAGCTTCGCCGCAGCCTCCGGTACTTCCCGCGCAGCCACCGGACCACGTAGGCGTTGATCCGTTTCAGGAGGGGATAGAGGGCCGACCTGTTGTAGGCCCCGTAGTACTGCATCCATCCCCGCACGACGGGTCTGTCAAACGAGCGGTGTAACTCAGGTTGTTGGAGTTACTGGCGTGCTGCGGAGAGCCGGCCGTCGATGGTGATGTCGAAGGCGTTGAGTGCGGTCTTCCAGCGCATGGTCCAGCGGGCTTGGCCCTTGCCGGTGGGGTCGAGCGACATGATGGCCATGTAGA
>NZ_JBHVWT010000087.1:0-12888 GCF_042882135.1 Streptomyces sp. NPDC058240 | reverse complement strand
CAACCTCACCAAGCGCATAACGGACGAGACCACCCCCACCTGGCGAGGAACCTATTAGGGCAGAAAGGGCAATCTACCTAGATCAAACGCCCTCTGAGTCATTGCCTGGGCGACGACCGGACCGAGGCGCCGAGTGGCGACCCGGTCAATTTCATCGAAATTTTCCGTGTACCGTTTCGCGAAAGTCCCAAAAAGCCTCCGCAGGGCGAGGCCTGCGATTCCCAGCGGAACCATTGCCGCTGAGATGACCAGCAAAAACACATCAGAGGTGTTTCTGACGAGTGTGTTCCAGTAGCCGAGGTCCGAGGGAAGGGCGACTGTTCCGGTATCCTTCGGGTCGTACACGACGGTCATGGCATAGCCGATGCTGACCTGATGTGTCTTAAATGCCAGTGGCGATTCAACGGAATGCACGCCGGATGGGGTAAAGCGTACCCAGCAGGTGACAGACAACTCACCGCCGTCTTCTTCGTGGAGAGCCTGCTGGCATCTCGTGACAGTCGCTTGGGTCTGGACCCCCCGACCCCTCAAGGTGGATGTCACCTTGGAATGGTTCGGCAGGACGAACACCGTGATCATGACGAAAGCGCAAAGGCCCACAACGATCATGGAGATGGACATGATCGTAAGGTATCTGAGCAGATTGCGTGGATGCGCGGGCTTGGTGCTCATCGGCTCCCTGACGTGATTGGAAAGGTCGGTACTGGTCTACCCCGTTCATCACAGGCGTGATCGCTTCGTGCCGGGCCATTTGGCCACAACCGGCAGCTCTCCCGCCGTCGTACGAGACGGCATGCCTGCCCGGCAACATGCCCACTGCCGATGCTCAGGGCTGGCAAGACTTCTGAGGAGGCTTTCCCTGCCCATCATGTGATCCTTTCCGGCCGGGACGGTCCGTGACCGGTCGCCAGGGCTGCCGACCAGTGGTTGGCAGCCGTGCCATGACCGGCCCACATCGTTGTGTACGGCTCCGGGCCGGACAGCCGGCGCAGTGGCGCGAGCAGGCGTGCGTACCGATCGGGTAGCAGGCCGTCGATCGCAGCGCTGTACCGGGCGTCCTGGACCGTCTCGTGGTGCAGCAACGCGGAAAAGGGACTGTGACAGCCGCAGCCCGTCGTCGGGCGGCTCCCACCCCGCGTCGCCGCCGATCCACCACCGGTGCACCGGGCGGTTTAGCTGCGGGGGAACGGTCGGGCGCGGCCGTGCCGGGCGGTGAGGAAGCCGACGAATTCACGGCTGACATCGAGGAGTTCGCGCATATGGGTCAGTCTGCCGAATGCACGCGGTCCGCGCGGTCGTGCAGGTCGTGGTGAAAGCGGCTGGCTCCTGGTTCGGTGGCATGTGGCCGGGACCGTGTTCGGCCCCGATCCGGTGCGGGGCCGGATGCCGCCCTGTACCTTTCGGTTGTGTGGCCCGGCGACACCGTGTCGCGGAAGAAGGCGGAAGAAGTATGTCTTCTGACGATGCGCAACGGCCACTTCTTCGCAGTGCCTGCGGCCCCGCACGGCGCGATGGCCGTGGCATCCCGAGGCCGCTCCGTAATCGGTTCAGGGATTGTTGAACGTGACCTCCGGTTCGGCCGACGTTGGACCGTCCAGCAGCGGCTGGGGGATGCCCTTCAGCTGCTGATCGAAAAAAGCTCCTAGGTACGCCCGGGTGATTTCCATCGAGCGCCTGCCGGAGAGGGCCTGTGGCGACTGTGCGCCGGACAGGCCGAGTTCGTCCAGGAAGACGGGGATGTCGGAGAAGCTGGAGTGGTTCGTACCGGCGACGGTCAGCCAGCGTTTCCAGCCGTCCAGCCGGTTCCACGCTGTGTCCCAGCTCGCGTCCGTGCCGCCGGGACGGTGCGTCTCGTCGTCTGTGCCGAGCATCATGAACGGCCTGCCACCGAGTCCGTCAGCGGGCACGGCGGCATGGAAGGCCCCGTCGATGTTGACGCCCGCCCGGATGCGGCGGTTGCCCGCCATGGCCGCCGCCGCGCTCGCACCGCCGACCGAGTGACCGGCCATGCCGATCCGGTTCCTGTCGATCAGGCCGGCGTACCGCCAGGTCGGGCGGGGCCCGGCGAGCCGGTCCAGGACGAAGGACACGTCCTTGCCCCGGCTGGCGGTGACGGCCTCCATGTCCTGCTCACTCTGGGCCTTCGCGCACGCGACGCAGGTCAGCATCCGGCCACTGGGGAAGGCAGTGCCGACGGACTCGTAGGCGTGGTCCACCGCGGCGACCACGTATCCGCGGCTGGCAAGTTCCTCGGCGAGGCCGGTGAGGGTGAAGCGCGAGACGCCGAACCCCGGGGAGAGCACCACCAGGGGATACCGGCCGTGGGAGGGCCGGGCGTTGACGCGGCCGCTGGTGGCCGTGGCGCTCAAGGTCTCGGCGGGGAAGACGTCTTCCAACCCATAGTTCTGCAGGAGCAGCCGGGCCTCCTGCACTGTGGCGTACGGCGCCGACGTACTGCTGCCGGGGAGCGCGGGGTAGAACATGCCGACCATCAGCTCACGAGCCGCATCCGGCACCCACGGATCCCGGCGGGCACGGTCGACAAGGTGGAGGGTGTCGCGGCCGACCGTGTACGGTCCGGTGGGGCGGAGGAGCGATGTGCGTGTGTCCGTGTCGCTGTGGACGAGGGCGGCGGGCGCATGGGTCGGGGCCGCAGCGGCCGGCCACGCGGCGGCGGGCGGCAATGCGAGGGCGAGGGCGAGGGCGAGCAGGGCAACGGTCGGTGTTACCGAAGTTCTGGGCATGGCACGGGACGCTAGGTGCCGCGGCCGGTCCGGCACATCAGCCCCCAGTCGCATCCTGGTCACCGCCCCGTCCCGCCCTGGCGAAACCCCGTGTTCCAGAGCCGGCCCCAGGTCGAACTGCCGGCTACCGCTGTCTCACAGCCGGTCGGTGGTTCCGGCGTTGGCTGCGGCGAGGGCGCCCGGTGCGCCGACGTGTACATCTGCAGGTGTAGGGGTGTCCACCTGCGGATGCAGTTCTGCGACGGTGAGTTCAGTCCGTGGGTTCACGTGTCTCACCGGGCCGGAAATCTAGCGTGGTGGTCAGTTGACGGAATCCAACCCAGACGAGGACATCCGATGATCGAAGCCCACGGGCTCACCAAACGCTATGGAGACAAGACCGCTGTCGCGGGTCTCGGTTTCACCGTCCGGCCTGGTGTCGTCACCGGATTCCTCGGGCCGAACGGTGCCGGGAAGTCCACCACGATGCGGATGATCCTGGGACTGGACGCCCCGACCGCCGGCCAGGTCACGGTCAACGGAAAGCACTACGCCGCGCACCGCGCACCGCTGCATGAGGTCGGGGCGATGCTGGAGGCCCGGTCGATCCACACCGGTCGTTCCGCCTTCAATCACCTGCTCGCGCTGGCGGTCACCACGGGCATACCCCGCAGCCGAGTGAACGAGGTGATCGACATCGTCGGGCTGCGGGAGGTCGCCAGGAAGAGGGCAGGTGGCTTCTCGCTGGGCATGAGCCAGCGGCTCGGTATCGCCAGTGCCCTGCTCGGCGACCCGGGCACCGTCGTCCTCGACGAGCCGGTGAACGGACTCGACCCCGAAGGCGTCCTGTGGATCCGGAACCTCCTCAAGGATCTGGCCGCCGAAGGGCGCACAGTGCTGGTCTCATCGCATCTGATGAGCGAGATGGCGGTGACCGCCGAGCACCTCATCGTGATCGGGCGCGGTCGGCTGATCGCCGACACCTCGGTCGAGGAATTCACGCGGCGTGCCGCGCGCAATTCAGTGCTCGTACGCACCGACGAGGCGGAGCGTCTGCGTGCGGTGCTGGCCGGGCCGGGCGTGGCGATGGCGTCGCAGGAGCGAGGCGTGTGGGAAGTCACCGGGCTGAGTAGCCGGCGGATCGGCCGGGTCGCCGCCGACAACGGGATCGCACTCGCCGAACTGACCCCACGTCAGGCATCGCTGGAAGAGGCGTTCATGGAGCTGACCCGCGACGCGGTCGAGTACCACACTCCGGACCGGCTTCCGGTAGGCGTGGGCACCGAAGGACGTGTGGCATGACCACTGATACTCTTCCCCGCCCTCCCGCTGCGCGCGGCTACCTCACCCGGACGCGGGTGCTGCACTCGGAGTGGGTCAAGCTCCGCACTCTGCGCTCGACGTTCCTCACATTGCTCGCCGCCGCCGTTGCGATGACCGGGATGGGCCCACTCTTCTCGGCCGTCACTGCCGCCCACTGGTCCGACATGAGCGCGGCCGAGCGGGCGGCCGTCAACCCGACAGCACTGAGCCTGATCGGGTTCTTCCTGGCGCAGCTCGCGGTCGGCGTCATGGGTGTGCTCGTAGTCACTGGCGAATACTCGACGGGCATGATCCGTGCGACCTTCTCGGTGGTACCGCGCCGATTGCCGGTGCTGTGGGCGAAAGCCGCCGTCTACGGGGCGGTGGCCTGGGCGCTGATGACCGCCACATCCCTGATGGCCTTCCTGGCCGGCCAGACGCTGATGTCCTCCACGGGCGCTGGAGCCTCGCTGAGCGACCCCGGTGTCACTCGTGCCGTCCTCGGTACCGGTCTGTATATGACGGTGGTGGCGTTGTTGAGCGTCGGGATCGGCGCCCTGGTCCGCAACACAGCGGGCGGCATATCGACCGTCTTCGGCCTGCTGCTGGTCCTGCCGGAACTCGTCAAGGCTCTCCCGTCCTCCTGGGCCGACCAGGTCGGCCCGTACCTGCCGAGCAACGCCGGACACGCGCTCGCCGTTCTCCAATCGGACCCGAATACCTTGGCGCCGTGGACCGGATTCGCGGTCTTCTGCTTGTACGCGGCCGTAGCCCTCGCCGGAGCCGCAGTGGCACTGAAACGGCGGGACGCATAGTGGCCGGCGTGGATACGGCCGGATCCGGCGGCGGGCTCGGGTGGACGCGCGGGGACGCCGCGCCCCGACGGCCCGGACCCCGGAGCACGTCACCCCTGGGACCCACTGCAGGGGTGCGGCCCCTCGGCCCGTCCGGACCGGGCATCGGATGACCGAGACCGCGCCCGCCACCACACCGGCCGGGCGGCCGTGGCGCACCCTGATCGGGCGCGCCCGGCCGCTGCCGGCGCGCGCTCACCTGCCGCCCGTGGGGGTGGACGCACTGCTGGTGACCGTGCTCTTCATCCCTACCGCCTTCGTTGTCCGCATCGACCTGCACGACCGCCCGTGGCTCCTGGTACTCCAGGCGGCCCTGCTGCTGCCCTTGCTGTGGCGGCGCCGGGCGCCGTCGGCGGTGTTCGCCGCAGTGGCTGCGGCGGCCCTCGCCCAGTGGCTCGCCGACGTCCAACTGCCCGCCGACATCGCGCTGCTGGTCGCCCTCTACACGGTGGCCGCACGCTCCAGCCGCCTGCAAGTGCTGCTGGCCGGTGTTGTTTTCGAAGCGGGTATCCTGATGGCATCCGTGCGCTGGTCATCCGAGGGGAGATTCCTCGGTGCAGCCGTGGGTCTGACCGCCATGGCCACGGCCGCCACCGTCATCGGTACGAACATGCGGACCAGGCGTGCCTACCTCGCGTCCATGGAGGACCGGGCGGTAAGCCTGGAGCGTGAGCGCGACCAGCAGGCTCAGCTCGCGGTGGCCGAAGAGCGGACCCGTATTGCCCGCGACATGCACGACAGCGTCAGCCACAACCTGTCCGTGATGATCGCGCTCGCCGACGCCGCCGTCTTCGCCCAGTACCGCACCCCCGACCGGACGACCACCGCCGTGCGGCAGGTCTCGGACACCGGGCGACAAGCCCTCACTGACATGCGACGATTCCTCGGGGTCCTGCGTGCCGACGAACCGGATGCGCTGCGCCACCCGATGCCTGACATTGCCCAACTGGACTCTCTCCTCGACCAGGTGCGCGCGGCCGGGCTGCCGACCCGCCTCCGCATGGAAGGCGATCCTTCACCCGTCCCCGCCGCCGCACAGCTCACCGTCTACCGCCTGGTTCAGGAAGCCTTGACCAACACCCTCAAGCACACGCCTCCTGGTACCCGCGCCGAGGTTCGGGTGCTCTGCTCCTCCGAGACCATCGTCATCGACGTCACCGACGACGGCCACGGCCGTACCGCGCGGGCTCCCGGCCCGCCGCACGGGCACGGAATCCCGGGCATGCGCGAGCGCACGGCTGCCTACAGCGGAACACTGCGAGCCGGCCCGCTCCCGGACGGCGGCTGGCGGGTCTCGGCCCGCATCGACCTGCGCACAGCCGGGACCGGTGCCGCGTGACGATCCGCATTCTGCTCGCCGACGACGAACCACTGTTGCGCATGGCGTTCACCATGGTCCTGGAGGCCCAGCCGGACATGGAGCCGGTGGGAGAGGCCGGGGACGGCACCGAAGCCGTGCGGCTCGCACGGCTGCTCCGCCCCGATGTCGTCCTGATGGACGTCCGTATGCCCGGTACCGACGGCATTGAGGCGACCGGCCGGATCATCCGGGACCGCCCGCAGACCCGGGTGCTCATCCTTACCACCTTCGACCTCGACGAATACGCCTTTGCCGGACTCAAGGCCGGAGCAGCGGGCTTCCTCCTGAAGAACGCCCTGCCCGCAGAGCTCCTCTCGGCGGTCCGGAGCGTCGCCGCAGGCGATGCGGCGCTCTCCCCGCGGATCACTCGCCGTCTGCTGGATAACTTCGCCCACCAGCTCCCCACCGACCACAGTCCGGCGGAAGACGAACGTCTGGCACGGCTGACAGCCCGCGAGCGCCAAGTACTTGTCGAGGTGGCCCGCGGCCTGTCGAACACCGAAGTCGCCGCCGCCCTGCACCTCGCGGAGGCCACTGTGAAAACGCACCTGAGTCGGTGCCTGATGAAGCTGGAACTACGCGACCGGGTCCAGGCCGTGGTCTTCGCCTACGAGACCCGGCTCGTACGCCCGGCATGAGAGCGGTCAGGCCACCGCATCCACCGTCTCACGACGCTGTCATGCAGCGCCCGCCGAGTCGGTTGGCCGGGTGGTGGCCGCAGCGTGTACTCAGGCGACCTCGGCGCCGTCGACCGGTTCGAGCTCTGCTCGGGGCCGCCGGCTTCGAGGGGGCACAGGGCGAAACAGCGCGGAGGTGTGACCTGCGGCCACCGCTTGGTGGTGGCCGCGCCTGTGACGCTGCGTTTCATCTGGGCGGTTGGGTAGGAGAGTCGGCCACGGTCCTCGTCGCCCGACGCTGTGACGGCTCTCGGTCGTCACCTGCCGAGCAGGTCCCGGATCGCCTGGAGCACGGCGTCGACACGGCGCCAGTGGATGGAGGCGTGTCCGGCGCCGTCGACGAGGCGATTCTCGCCGCGCGGGACCGACGCGGCCAGCGCGTCGTAGAGCCGTCGCTTACCCTCGATCTCCTCGCGCAGCAGCGCCTCGGATTCGCCGATCAACACGGCTTCCTTGAAGGCGTCGATGCCCGTCGCGGTGAGGACGATCAGCGGCACGTCGGGCAGCGGTCCAGCCTGACGCATCTCGTCGAGGAACTGGTTGCGGTACTTCACCAGTGCATACCCATCCCAGATCCACTCCGGGCTGACATGACTTTCGATGAGCGGCTCGCGGATCTCCTTCGGCCAGTCCGCCATCTCCTGCCCGAACAAGTCGCGGTAGAGCTGGACGGCCTCGGCGGGCAACTTGTCGGGCATCGCCTGGTCAGGGTCGAATGCGCCGCGCATCTCGTTGAGCTGCTGGGGCATGTGGTGCTCGACACCCCCGCCGTCCGCACGCTCGCCACCGCCCTCGCTCTCAACACACCACAGGACACTCACGTCCAGACCGCCTACGAACAGATCCACGCCGCCTGGACCACAGCCGGGATCCACTGACCACCATTGCCCCGCCCGGCCACCAGCAGATGCCGGTCAGGCGACTGGCGCGAACATGGGGAGATGCTCGTGAACGAAGGCGTCGAGTGTCCGGGCGGGGCGGCCTAGGACGGTCTCCACGGTGTCGTTCGGGGACTCCGGACTCGCGATGGCCAGTTGCTGGATCTCCACGACATGGCTCGCGAGCCAGTCCGGCATGTGCGCGGTTCGGACGAGATGGCCGTGGAAATCGTCCGGTGGCAGGTCGATGTAGCGGACGGGCCGACCCGTCAGCTCACCGAGAAGATGAGCGAGTTCCGGATGGCTGAAGGCCTGCGGGCCGGTCAGCGCGTACGTGGCCCCGTCAAGGCCGGGCCGGAGGAGGGTCTCCGCGGCAACGTCGGCGATGTCCCGGACGTCGATGTAGTTGCAGGGCACGTCGCGCATCGCCCCGATGAGCACGCCCTGGGCAACCGCCGGAGCGTTCAGGAGCAGCTTCTGCATGAACGCATACGGCCGAAGCAGCGTGGCCACCATGCCGGTTGCCGCAAGGTGTGCCTCAACCCGCCAGTGCCCGCGCGAGACGGCGACCGGTGAGTCGGGCTCGGCTGCTGGGGCAGAGAGTTTGACGACGTGCCGTACCTCGCACGCGGCTGCGGCGTCTATCGCGTTGATCTCCAGCGCGACTTGACGCGGGCTGTTGGCCATGGCGAGGAACAGTTGTGTGGAGCCGTCGAACGCGGTGCGGAGCGCGCGGGGATCCGCGGCGTCCGCACCGACGACCTCGACCGGCGTTTCCACACCAATCGCGGCGCGCAGTTTGTCCGGAGTACGGCTGACGGCACGGCAGGGGATGTCCAGTTCGATCAGGCGCCGGAGCAGCGCGCCGCCGGTGGCGCCGGTCGCGCCCATGATGGTGATCACAGTGTGCCCTTCGTGGTTTTGGTGGGTCCAGGGAATCGGGTGGAGATCGGCCGGGTCACTTCTGCTGCCGGGATGCCATGCCGTGCCATCGCCAGGTGACGATCGTGGTCGCCAGGGCGGCCGACAACGGCAGGTCGATCCGCAGCCGCTCCAGCCACCCGGCATCGGGCACCGACGTGTGTGACGGCAACCAGCCGGACGCGAACCACCCGGCCAGGCCCGCGATTCCGGCAGCGGCAGTGCCGAGTCCGATGGTGATCACCGGACGCGGCACCGACGTCGTCCATTGGCGCGGCCGGGCCCGGCGGTGCAGCCACCCGCCGACGATGAAGGCCACCACGGCCGACGTGGCCCCGATGGAGGTGAAGGCGGCCATGGTCAGTTCGGGCTGCCCGCTGAGGACTCCGCCGAGCCCGGCTGTGAGCGCGGGGGCCAGGTAGGCGACTGCAACTTCCTTCCAGAGCGTGAACGGGCGTGCAGCGAAACCGCGCTTGGCGGCCTTGTTGCGGGTAAGACTCACGTGCACTCCTCAAAAAAGTTATTAGCGGCCTAACTATTTGGGCATAGAGGGACTGCCACCCAGAAAAGGCGGCCGTTTCTCGTGCGGTGCGGGACGCTACTCGGCGGTCAGCGCACCGATCCCTTGCGTAATCCGTTCCAGCAGGTCCAGGAACAGCCCGCGTTCGCTGGCGGTCAGTCCGCCGACCAGCGCCTGGAGGCGCGCGAAGTGGTCCGCGGCCATATCACGCAGTCGCTGGGCACCGCGCGCCGTAAGCACGACCACCGCACCCCGCCTGTCCTCCGTGGACGCGCGGCGGGTCACGAGGCCCTCGCGCTCAAGCCCATCCACCAGGCCGGTCACCGTGGCGCGCGAGACGCCAAGGCTCTTCGCGAGCCGCGACGGCGACTTCTCTCCGTCGCTGTCCTCGAGGTCCACCAGGAGGCGGTAGCGCCCGGTCGACAACCCAAAACGAGAGAAGTGCACTTCGGACGCGCGGTCCAGCCGCACCCCGGCAGCCATCAGGCGCACCGCCACAAGCACCGCCTGCGGGTCGGCATCAAGCCCATACCGCGCGATCTGGTGCCGCGCCTGATCAAGCGTGGGCACAGCGCCGGGGTTCGCATCCTCGTCACTCATAAAATTAATATGGCAGCTAACTACATACCGGTCAAGCCACGTGACGCCACCACGACGGCCGCCCCACCGACTCCACGCGGGCTACCACCACGGCGGGCCACATGCCCGTCAGCCGCCTCGGCGTCGGACTCGACCTGCTGGATCTGACCGGCGTTCGCCGCAGTCGTCGACGAGTTACTTCCAGGTAATGAGGGCTTCGATCCGGGGCAGGACGCTGCGCACGTTGACGTCGATCATCCGGTCCCACTCGTCGGCCAGTCGCGAGAGCGGCATGATGCCCCACGTCGTTGACGGCCGTGTCGCTCGGCGGCATCTGCCTTTCCGCCTGCGGCCTCGACCTCGTGCGCGACGGCGGCCGATCCCGGCGGGGTCTTCCAAGCTGTGGCCATGGCTCGATGCGGGTGCCTGAACGGTGTCTGCGGCAGCTGCGGGACGTGCCGTTGAGCGGGCACGAAAAATACAGCAGGGTTGCCATCGCCACCAACGAAATGCTTTTGCGCGTGCCGTCGTCCGGATGATGAGGTGGCACGGTGACCAACCATGATGAGGCGGCAGCTGTTCGACCGTTGACACTGGCTTGGGTGAGCCGACACCTGGAGGTCGGCGAACGGATCGTCAGAACCGAGGCGCTGCACGGCGGCATCACTGCCGAAATGCGGAGGCTGACCATCGGCACGCGGGACGGAGGCACTCGTCACCTGGTGCTGCGGAGTTTCGTCGACCCGTTCTCCGTGGGGCAGGCCGAGGAGTGGCTGAACAGGGAGGCTGGCGCCCTGACCCTGCTCGCGAGGACCGGCGTGCCGGCTCCTGGTCTGGTCGCGTTTGATCCGACCGCCGCGCATTGCGAGTATCCATCGCTCCTTATGACACATCTGGCGGGCCGGACGGTCCTCGACGATGAGGGATTGGAGGTGCGTGTTCCTCTGCTGGCCTGTCAACTCGTGGCGATCCACGCGTTGCGACCCGCCGAGCGGCCCCGGGAGTATGTGGCGTTGACGACCGCCGACACCGTCGTGGTTCCGAAGGGCGCCGACGCGGCGGCGTGGGCCGCAGCGATCGACGTGATCCGCAAGCCCGCGCCGCCCTATGAAGGGCGATTCCTGCACCGGGACTTCCAACCCGGCAACGTGCTGTTCGACGTGCCGCCCCCAAGCCCGGCAGGTCCCCGGATCGCCGGCGTCGTCGACTGGGCAGCGACCTCCTGGGGCCCGGCGGATCTCGATGTGGCGCACTGCTCCACCAATCTCGCGCTACTGCACGGCCCGGCGTGGGGCCTGCGGTTCGCCGAGGCGTATGAGGAAGCCGGCGGGGTGCTGGCCGCGGCCGCGAGCGAGCGGCTGTACTGGCAGGTGCGGGACGGACTGGCATGCTCAGAAGAAGTGCGGTTGGTGGCGCAGCCATGGCGGGAAGCTGGGAGGACAGAGCTGACGACGCGAGCCGTGGAGGAGCGGCTGGATGCCTACGTCACTGCCCTGATGGACGCGCTGGGCTGAGCCAAAGCAGCCCGGGGCACGGGCACGGCGGCGAACCGCCATTGCCCGTGCCCTACCTCGATTCGAACAGCGGCATCGCCCGCCGTGGCCACTCCCCAAGATCCGTGCCAGAACCTCTTTGTGAAGTCACTTCTCGATGGCATTGGGAGGCACCCGCCGAGCCTGGACTTCGAAATCGACGACCACGGGAGGCGCCGCCGGCCAAGACCCGCCTGTCGGCTATGGAGCCGGACCACCGTGCCACCCGCCCCCGTAGCCAGCGCCTTTGTCCCTTGACCGCTTGATACCGACGGCGGACGGCACCGGCCGACACCGCCGAGCTCCGTCCGAACTCGGGTTCTGGCTCAGGTTCTGTAGTGAAGGTCCAGTCCTGGGGCGCTCGCGTGGGGGAGCATCATGAAGCACTGGTGCGGAGACCGGTGTGAGGAGCCGGTACCAGGACACGGTGTCGTCCAGCCACTCACGGCCCAAGACGTGCTGAGCGATCACCTGCCCATTCCCGGACAGCACCGCTCCTGCACCCTCGTAGACCGTTTCGGTCGGGATCGGGCCCATCATCCCGGTGTCCTCGTCGAGCACAGCGTGCCTGGTCGGCCTGGTGATCCGGACGGTGTCGACCATGACCGCGGTCTCAAGGCGCTCCCGCTCGATGTCGATGTCGATGTCGATCGGAGTGCTCACGGTGTGACCACCTGCGTGTTCTGATCAAGGAAAGTTGTCCGCACAACAGCCATGGTGGACGTCTCCCCCAGGTCCAGAACCCGCCAGGTCCGTCCCACCGAAGCCGAGTCATCGACGTGCGCCTGCCCCTCCAGGTGCAGAACGATGCCGGGCCCACGTTCCGGGAAGATCACCCCCGGCCTGTCGTAGATCACAACACCCCGGGCCAGGGTAATACATCCCGGTCTCCTCGTTGAAGACCGGTTCACCCGGTCTGAATATGCGTACGGTGTCGGTCAAGATCTTGCGTTCGACCAGGTCACTGACGGCCCCTAACGTCAGCCCTGCGGCATCGGTTGTCATGATCACAGGCTACGACTGAGCACCGACAGTTCCTCACGCCTACGACTGCATCCGACACGCGATCATTTAGACGTCAACCATGCCGCGTCTGCCATTACTTGACGGTTTCAGGTCAAACGCTAGTTCCCCTCATTGCCCACACGATGCGCACGGTCAAGCTGATGCGCGCCCGCCGGTACAACCGGTGCCAACAGATGGGTGAAACAGTGAGAAAGTCCGTCATCTCCCTTGCCGCGCTTGCCATGCTGGCACTGCCCCTGGCAGGCCAAGCGACAGCCTCGCCAACGGGGATCCAGGGGGCCGAATCGGAACGCTGCCCCAAAGAAGTGTGGGTAGGGGGAGACCTTGCATGCACCATCAGTTACACGGGGTCCAAGTGGTACAACGGCGACTGGGTTGCGCTTCACGCTACTGCTGACAACCTCTGGGTCAACGGGTACACTGTCAAGCCCCGGGTTTCGTGGAGAGTGAGTTAGCTGGTTTTCTGGAGTGATGCTGGGGGTTGGGCCGCGTAGTGGGCGGCTTCGTGCTCGGCGG
>NZ_JBHVWT010000086.1:0-14476 GCF_042882135.1 Streptomyces sp. NPDC058240 | reverse complement strand
CCGAAATCCAAGCGACCGCCCTACCGCAAGAGCGAACGGACCACCAGTAAACACACAGAGTGACGACAGAAGCTAAAATCGCAAGCTTAGTGGTCGGCTTCGGAAATCCTTCGGGGGTTGATCACGCTGCCGGTGCCACGGAGGATTGGTCGTGGTGATCGGCGGTGTGTCGGTCAAGCCTGGCCAGCAGATCGTCCAGGTCGGAGGTGGTGAACTTCCACTGGAACGGCTGTGCCGTGGCGTTGTAGCGGTCTTCGAATGCTCGGATCCGGTCCCGGACCTGGGCAAGGTCGGTGAAGTCGTTGGGCGAGACGACCTTGCGCTGAACGACGGAGAAGTAGATCTCGACCTGGTTCAGCCAGGAGGCGTGGACGGGTGTGTGGACCATGACCGCATTCGGGAAAGCAGCGGACAGCCGGTCGGTGGCTCTCTTGCCGCGGTGGGAGGAGCCGTTGTCAACGATCCAGAACACGCGCTTGGCGCTGGCGTAGGGCTCTTGGTCCATGACCTGGGTGACCAGGTTCATGAACGGCTCGATGCCGGTGCGCGGTTCGGTGCGGCCGAAGATCTGCGCATGGTGGACGTCGTAGGCGGCGAGGTAGGCCAGGGCTCCGCCGCGGCCGTAGGTGTGGTTGACGCGCATCGCGCGGGCCTGCCCGGGAGCGAGAGTGGGGTGGCAGCGGCAGCGGGCCTGGATGGAGGTCTTCTCATCCGCGCTGATGACGTATTCGTCCGTGCCGAGCGGTTTCCCCTGCCAGGTGCGGGCATACAAGTCCAGCACGCGTTCGGCCTTGGTGCGGAAGCCGGCGTCGGTGATGAAGATCCATGAGCGGTGCTGCCAGGGCTTGAGCGCGTCCCGTGCGAGCCAGCGGCGCACGGTGGAGGCCGACAGGAAGGTTGCGATGCCACGCTTGGCGGCCTCGCGGGCCAGCTCTGGGCAGCTCCAGCGGGACAGCGGCACGCCAGTCTCGGCGGGCAACTGGCAGGCCAGGGCGGTGATCTGAGCTGCCTGCAGTGCAGTGAAGGAGGGTGGGCGGCCGGGGCGCTTGCGGTCCGCCAGGCCGGGCAGCCTCGCTTCAGCGAAGCGGCCCCGCCACGTGCGCACGGTGTCTACATGCACCCCGACCCGCTCTGCGATGCGTGCGTTGGCCAGCCCTTGTGCCGCGTGCAGGACAATCTGCGCGCGTAGGCGCAGCCGGTACTCGGTCTTGTGCCCCCAGGCCATTTTTTCAACCGGTGCCGCTCGCCTGCGGCCAGAGCTATCGGACATGCGGCGGCAACGGGCACGGATACCTCTCGACCGGTGGGCGCGGTCCCACAGAACGGCTCCACAACTCAGTGCAGCGAGCTAGAAGGAAGCGACTCATGCCCTGACGCTTCTGATACTGACAGTGCGAGCGCGGACCACGAACGGCCGGGAGATGACGGTGAGGGCAAGGGAGACCACGGCTGCGGCGGTGATCGCGGTGCCTGGCGTGACGTGTTGGGCGATCCCACCGGCGATCACGGCGCCAATGCCCTGCCATGTCATTCGGCCTGCGGACTCCACGCCCTGGACCTGGCCGCGGACCGGATCGGGGGTCAGAGCGAGAAGCTGCTCCTGCAGGGGCAAGGTGGCGGCGAACCCGGCGCTGGCAATGAACACTGCGGCTGTAGCGACCGGCAGGGGCGGGTGGAACGCGAACAGCAGGTAAGGGGCCGCGAGTAGCAGTCGGAGGGCGAACGCATAGCGGCGTCGCTGGTCTGCGGTGAGCAGTCGTCCGACGGTCAGGTCTCCCAGGAGCATCCCTGCCGATCCGGCGACCAGGAGAGCGCCGGCGTGGTGTAGGTCGTAGGAGATGAACAGCGCCTCGCAGCCGACGATCAGACCGTTGGGAACCCATAGGTTCAGCAGTAGTGCCCGCTGGCCGGAGTGGGAGAAGAGCGCGATGTTCGTGGTCCAGGTCTGACGCAGTCCGGGGCGACGGGTCAGACGGATCGAGTGTTCCCGGACGGTTGCGGCCACCATGATCAACCCGATTCCTGTCAGGGCTGAGGCGACGATGAAGATTGCTTGCGGGCTCAGGTACCGCAACAGCACGGCCCCGATGGCATAGCCGAGCATCGCCATGCCACCCGAGGTGATGTTCATCAGCGAGCGTGCCAACGCGTATGTGGAGGCCGGCACAACCTCGGCGAGCAGCCCCATCCGAGTGCCAGTCCCCAGTGACTGGAAGAATCCCAGCACCAGCAGCAGAGCGAACCGGGCGGCCAACGAAAGCCCTGGGATCGCCTGCGCGGCAACACCCGCGAGCGAGACGCATTGGAGCGCGACGAGGGTCCGGCGAGGATGGCGTCCGTCCGCGACCGACATCAGCGTCAACGCGCCGATCACGGTGGCGAATGTGGCGCCGTACATGCTCACGGCGGTCAGGAACGGGGAGTTGGTCTGCTGGTTGACCAGAGCGCCGAGCGCGAAGCCCGACAAGGTGTTCGCGGCGACCATGAGCGTGAAGCTGGCGTACAGGCCAGTGAACTCGCTGTTGCGGAGCAGAGCACGGTAACTGGCAGGGGCAGGCGTGACGGGAATTGAGGTGTCAGAAGGCATGAAAAAAGCCTCCGGACACGCACTGGGCGCCGCCGAAGGCCAACGCGATGATTTTAGCACCCGTTCCAGACCTGCCCACGACCTGCCGGCATCACTTCGACCACGTCGCGGCCGCAGCCGCTCGACGAAGCGACGTGCATGGTCCCGACTCCTGAGTCAACCCCCGAAGGATTTCCGAAGCCGACCACTTAGAGGCTGGGACGAGCGGCTCACCGCGTCCGTGCCGCCAACGGCTGGGCCAACTCGTCGTACACACTGAGCACTTGGGCGATCGTGTCGTCCTCGGTCGGCCAACTCTCGGCCTGCGCGAGCCCGGCGGCCGCCATTTCCTCGCGCCGCCGCGGATCCCCGAGCAGCCGGGCCACCACCCGCGCGAGCGCCTCCGCGTTCCCGTACGGCACGAGTTCCGCCGCGTCCCCCACGAGTTCGGGCACCCCGCCGACCGCGGTGGCGACCAACGGGACGCCGAGCCACAACGCTTCCTGGGCCAGCACCGAACGCGCCTCCCAGCTGCTGGACAGCACGGCCAGATCCGCCGCGGCGAGCAGTTCGGCGCGGTCGTCGCGGCTGCCGATGAGCCGGACGGGCAGTTCCTCGTTCCTGATCCGGCGCTGCAGCGCGGACCGCTCCCGCCCCTCGCCCACGAGGAGCAGGAGCGGTGCGGGGTCGAGGTCCCGCCACAGCCGCGAGGCGTCGAGCAGTGCGCCGTATCCGTGATGCGGTACGAGGCTCCCGCAGGAGATGATCAACGGCCGTTCCACCAGCCCCAGTTCGGCCCGCGCCTTGCCGGCGTGGGCGGCGGTGGGCAGACGGGGTACGGGGGCGGAGACCGGCGCGAGACGTGCGTCGCGCGCTCCTCGGTGCCGCGCCCGGTCGACCAGGTCCGATGTGGTGCCGAGCACAACTGCCGCCGCACGGGCGGCCCTTCGCTCCATCAGCCGGATCAGCCGGCTGCGGGCCCCTTCGGCGTGGGCGCGGGCGTGCCAGGTGACGACCAGCGGAACACGCCTGCCGCCGAGCGCGAGGGCGGCGCGTACGGCGGCGTGCGATCCGTGCGCGTGGACGACGTCCGCCGTCATGCAGGCGGTGCGCAGGGCGGCGACGGAGGCCGGGTCGCTGCGCCGCGGCACGGGCACGAAACGGGCCCCCGTACCGGAGTAGTCGTAGGCGTGGTCCAGTTCTGCCGGGGCGCAGACGGTGACGTGCACGCCTCTCGCCACCAGTCCCGCGGCCAGCGAGCCGACGTGGGTACTGCTGCCCGCGCTGCCGCCGCCCAGGACTTGGACCGTACGCAACTGTGACACGTTGAATGGCTCCCGGGGCTCCCGAGTCGGCGGTGATTGCACCGTCAAGGATGCCAGTCCGTACGCACGTTCCGGCACAGTCGGGCCGTCGTTGCGGCCCGTACAACAACAACCGGACGCGACCTACCACTCGCACGGGTGAGAAACCGGCGCATTGTTGTCCGGCCCGCCCCCGCGGCTTCCTCCGTCAGCGCTCCGACAGCATCCGGGCCAGCCGGCTGATCCGGTCCCCGTACACCGCCGCCGCGACCAGTGCGGCGGCATGCGCGACGAGTCCGGCCCGGCCGCGGCCCGCGACGATCGCGACACCGAGTGCGGCCCCCAGGGCATGGACCCCGGTGTCCCCGAGCATGGTCCGCTCCCCCAGGTCGTCGGCGACGAGCGCGGCCACGGCACTCATCGGCGCGGCGGCGAGCCCGCCCTGCGGCAGGCCGGGGGCGCCGAGGGCCAGCACGGTGGCGGCGGCCACCGCGGGCCGCACGTCCGTCAGATTGACGAGATGGGCGGTTCCGGCGATCACGACCGCGGCGAGCGCCCGGTCGACGGGCCGCTCCTTGAGCAGCGTGCCGGCCACGAGCCCGGCGGCCCCGATTCCGAAGAGCTTCACCGCGCCGCTGGTCACCTCGCCGCCCCGCAGCGCACCCAGGTGGGCCCGGAACCCGCGGCGGGGATCGTCCGCACCGACGAGGTCGTCGTACGCGCCGCAACCGCCGGCCGCCAGCACGGCGAGCGTGGCGGCGCACCGGGTACGGGCCGGCAGCGGGAGGACGACCGCTCCGGCCGCGGTACCGAGGACGGCGGCCGGACCCGCGTACAGATCGACGGTACGGCCCGCGTAGTTGGTGCGCTGCCGGTCGGGGCGCGGCCTGGCCCGCAGCGCCCGGTACACACCTCCCGCGACGGCGGCGGCGACGGCACCGGACATCACCGACCTGCGCAATGCTGCTCCCATGCGCGCCAGACTACGCAGCGGCCCGCCGGGGCCGCCCGGCGGGCCGTTCCCGTGGTCGGGCCGGAGCCCGCGCCCGCTACCCGTCCGACCGCGCCGCGGCCAGCAGTTCCTCCGCGTGGGCCCGCGCCGTCTGGGAGTCCTCCTGGCCCGCGAGCATCCGGGACAGCTCCCGCACCCGGTCCTCGCCCTCCAGGACGGTGACCCCACTGCTGGTCACCGACCCGTCGACGGTCTTCTCGACCAGCAGCTGCCGGTCCGCGAAGGCCGCCACCTGCGGCAGGTGTGTGACGACGACGACCTGGGCGGACCTGGCGAGCTTCGCGAGCCGCCGCCCGACCTCGACCGCGGCCTTGCCGCCGACGCCCGCGTCGACCTCGTCGAAGAGGTACGTGGGTACGGGGTCGGCGCCCGCGAAGACCACCTCGACGGCGAGCATCACCCGGGACAGCTCACCGCCCGAGGCCCCCTTGGCGATCGGCCGCGGCTGGGCGCCGGGGTGCGGGGCCAGCAGCAGCTCGACCTCGTCGGCGCCGGACGGCCCGTAGACCACGCTCCGCCCGTCGATCTCGATGCCGGACGCCTCGTCGGCCGCCTCGGTCTGCCGGATGTCGAAGGAGACCCGGGCGTGCGGCATGGCAAGCGAGGCCAGCTCCGCGGTCACCGCTTCGGCGAAGAGCGCGGCCGCCCGGTTGCGCGCGTCGGTCAACGCCTGGCCGAGGCCGGAGAGTTCGGCCCGCAGCGCGTCGCGTTCGACGGTCAGCTCGCCGATCCGGTCGTCGTCGCCCTCCAGCTCGGTGAGCCGGGCGGCGCCCTCCTGGGCCCAGGCGAGCACGGCGCCGATGTCCTCGCCGTACTTCCGGGTGAGCGCGGTGAGCGCGGCGCGCCGCTCCTCCACCACGGCGAGCCGCAGCGGGTCGGCGTCCAAGTGGTCGGCGTATCCGGCCAGTTCGCCCGCCACGTCGGAGAGCAGGATCGAGATCTCGCCGATCCGGTCGGCGAGCGCCGCCAGTGCCGGATCGTGGGCGCGCACGGCGTCCAGGGACCGTCCGGCGGCCGCCACCACGGTCGTCGCGTCGATGCCCTCAGGGTCCTCCGGATTGCCCGCGAGCGCGGTGTGCGCGAGGGCCGCGGCGGAGGCCAGCGCCTCCGCGTGGCCGAGCCGCTCTGCCTCGGCGGCGAGGTCGGCGTCCTCACCGGCCAGGGGTTCGACCGCGGCGATCTCGCCCAGCCCGAAGCGCAGCAGATCGGCTTCCTGGGCGCGTTCACGGGCCCGCGTCGTCAGCTCGTCGAGCTCCGTGACGACGGCCCGCAGCCGCCGGTGGGCCGCCGCGTACGCGGCGTGCGGCACGGCGACGCCGTCGCCCGCGTAGCGGTCGAGCGCCTGCCGCTGCCGGGCGGGCTTGAGCAGCCCCTGCTGGTCGGTCTGGCCGTGCACGGCGACGAGTTCGTCGGCGAGTTCGGCGAGCACCCCGACGGGCACGGACCGGCCGCCGAGATGCGCCCGGGAGCGCCCCTCCGCGGAGACGGTACGACTGATCAGCAGCGCGCCGTCCTCGATCTCGGCCCCGGCCTCCTCGGCCCGCAGGGCGACGGTGTCGCCGTCGGACACCGTGATCCGCCCCTCGACGACGGCAGCCTTGGACCCGATCCGTACCAGGGCGGGGTCGGCGCGCCCGCCGAGCAGCAGCCCGAGGCTGGTGACGACCATGGTCTTGCCCGCGCCGGTCTCACCCGTCACCGCGGTGAAACCGGGTGACAGCTCCACCACCGCGTCGTCGATGACTCCGAGCGACCGTATCCGCATCTCCTCCAACACGGACACGACCTTACGAGGTCCTGACCCCGATGTGCGACGGACCCCGCCCCCGGGGCCACTCTCCCGGGTATGCGCAAAGCATTCGCAACACCTCCGGGGGAATGTCCGCCGGTCAGTGCGGTGCGCCCCGCCACCCCGAGACCGGCAGGGCGAATTTCGCGACCAGCCGGTCCGTGAACGAGGCGTGGTGCAGCCGCGCCAGCCGTACGGGCACCGCGCCGCGCCGCACCTCGACCCGGGCTCCCGCGGGCAGTTCCACGGTCCTGCGCCCGTCGCACCACAGCACCCCGTGCGGGGTGTGCTGCTGGACCTCGACGGCGAGCACGGACGTCGGGGAGGTCACCAGCGGTTTGGCGAACAGCGCGTGGGCGCTGATCGGCACCATCAACAGCGCCTCGACCTCGGGCCAGACGACGGGACCGCCCGCCGAGAAGGCGTAGGCGGTCGATCCGGTCGGGGTCGCGCAGACGATCCCGTCGCAGCCGAAGCCGGTCACGGGACGGCCGTCGATCTCCAGGACGACCTCCAGCATCCGCTCGGGCGACACCTTCTGCACGGCCGCTTCGTTGAGCGCCCAGTCCGTGTGGACGATGTCGCCGTTGCTGTGCACGAGGACGTCGAGCGTCATGCGTTCCTCGACCTGGTAGGCCCGGGTGACGACCCGGTCGACGACCTTGTCCAGGTCGTCCCGCTCGGCCTCGGCGAGAAAACCGACCCGGCCGAGGTTGACGCCGAGCATCGGCACCCCGGAGGCGCGGGAGAACTCGGCGCCGCGCAACAGCGTCCCGTCCCCGCCGAGCACGATCAGCAGTTCACAGCCGTCCACGGCCTTGGGCGTGGTGTCCGTGACCGTCTCGACGGACGGCGGCAGCGGCAGATCGGCCGCCTCGGTGGCCAGCACCCGGACGCCGAGGCCGCTGCGCAGCAGCCCCTGTACGACCAGTTCGGCGCTGCGGATCGCGGCCGGACGGCCGGTGTGCGCCAGAAGAAAGACAGTTCGTGCCGCATTCGTCGTCAACGAGGCCCCTCCGCCACTGCACGGTCGACATCTGCGGGATCAAGCTCAGGTGCTCCTGCCCGCAGCCAGAGAAAGTACTCGACATTTCCCGCGGGCCCCGGCAGCGGGCTCGCCGTCACCCCCCGTACCCCGAGCCCCAGCGCCCAGGCCCGGCGCGCCACCTCCCGTACCGCTTCGGCCCGCAGCTCGGGGCTGCGCACCACACCGCCGCTGCCCAGCCGCTCCTTGCCGACCTCGAACTGCGGCTTGACCATGAGGACCAGATCCGCGTCGGGGGCGGTGCAGCGCGCCAGGGCGGGCAGGACCAGACCCAGCGGGATGAACGACAGGTCGCCTACCACCAGGTCCACCGACTGTCCGTCGATCGCCTCCAGCGTCAACTCCCGTACGTTGGTACGGTCCTTGACGGTGACGCGCTCATCGGACTGGAGCGACCAGGCGAGCTGGCCGTAGCCGACGTCGACGGCGACGACATGACCGGCGCCGGCCCGCAGGAGCACATCGGTGAAGCCACCGGTCGACGCCCCGGCGTCCAGGGCCCGCCGGCCCTCGACCTCCAGCCCCAGGGGCACGAAGGCGGCGAGGGCGCCCGCGAGCTTGTGCCCGCCGCGCGAGACGTACCCGGGGTCGCTGTCGTCCTCGGTCACGACGACGGCGGCGCTGGTCTCGACCTGGGTGGCGGGTTTGGTCGCGGTGTTCCCGCCGACGGTCACCCGCCCGGCGGCGATCAGCTGGCTCGCGTGCTCGCGCGAGCGTGCGAGCTTGCGGTGGACCAGCTCGGCGTCGAGGCGGCGACGTGCCACTCTTGCCACGTTCGGTTCAGCTCCTGTTGTTGTGCGGGGGCATCGGTGCGGGTACCGGTGCGGGTGCGGGCCTGGCGTCCAGCGCGGTCAGCGTTTCGCGCAGCCCGCGGTGTACATCCTCATACACCTCGATGTGTCCGTCCGCCGGGAGGTGGTCCGCATCGGCGAGACGCTCCAGCTCCGCGTCCACCCCGGCGTTGCCGGTGGGGGTGCGCGCGACGCCGAGGGGCGCGGGCGCGGCAGGGTCGAGCGGGGCCCCGGCGGCCGGGGCCGCACCCCCGCCGGACGGGTCCTCCGCCTCGCTCCCGGGCACTGTTCCGGCTATCGTCCCCGGTTCCGGCATCGAGTCGCTCATGCGGGAAACGCTACCGCGAAGGGCTGCGGTACCGTCGATCACAATGGCGACCATGGCGGAGTGCCGCAGCGCACTCGACAGACTTTCCGACAGCCTCGCGGGGGCCGGCGGCGACGTGCGCAGCGCGGCTGCCCTCGACCGCTCGCTGAGCTGCCACATCAAGGACCTCGACATCACCTTCACCGGCCGGCTGACCGATGGCCGGATCCAGGTCCTGGACACGGTCGAAGGACCGCCCCGTGAGAAGGCCGAGATCCGGCTCGCGATGATCGGCGACGACCTGGTGGCCATGGTGGACGGCGACCTGAATTTCGCCAAGGCATGGGGTTCGGGCCGGGTCCGCCTGGAGGCCGGCTTCCGCGACCTGCTGAGACTCAGGTCGCTGCTGTAGGCGGGACGGACCGGCCTTGCGCCGAGCGCCGCGTCAGCCCCCGGCCGACGCCCCGGCGGACGCCTTGCCCCGCGCGCCCGCCCCGTCGCCGCGCGGCTTGCGCGCGGCCGGTACCACCAGCGGGGTCCCGGTCTCCGGATCGTCGATGACCTGACAGCGCAGCCCGAAGACCCGCTCCACCAGTTCCGCGGTGACGACCTCGCCCGGTGACCCCTCGGCGATCACCTCGCCCTCCCGCATCGCGATGAGGTGGGTGGCGTACCGCGCGGCATGATTCAGATCGTGCAGGACGGCCACCAGGGTGCGCCCCTGCGTCTCGTGCAGCTCCGCACAGAGGTCGAGCACGTCGATCTGGTGCTGGATGTCGAGGTACGTCGTCGGCTCGTCGAGCAGCAGCAACGGCGTCTGCTGGGCGAGCGCCATGGCGATCCAGACACGCTGCCGCTGTCCGCCGGACAATTCATCGACATACCGATCGGCGAGCGCACCGACTCCGGTCGCCGCCATCGATTCCTCGACAATGCGTTCGTCGTCCGGCGACCACTGGCGCAGCAGCCCCTGGTGCGGGTACCGGCCACGCCCGACGAGGTCGGCGACGGTGATGCCGTCCGGCGCGATGGAGGACTGCGGCAGCAGCCCCAGCGTCCTGGCGACCTTCTTCGCCGGCATCCCGTGGATCGTCTGCCCGTCCAGGAGCACCCGCCCGCTGTCCGGCTTCAGCATCCGCGAGAGCGCGCGCAACAGAGTCGACTTGCCACAGGCGTTGGGGCCGACGATCACCGTGAACGAGTTGTCGGGAATCTCGACCGAGAGATTCTCCGCGATGACCCGCCGGTCGTAGCCGAGGGTCACCGAGTCCGCGGTGAGGCGCTGCATGGTCGTACTCCCGGAGTCGGAGGTGATCGGGTGCGGGACGACGACACACCGAGCAGGACAAAGTTAGGTTAGCCTACCCTCCTCTTTACGGTTCCTGCCGGGAGCCCCCCGCTACAGCCCCAGCCTGGCGACCGCCTTGCCGGCATCCAGCCCGCACGAACCGTCCCCGGCGTACGACCAGGCCGCCCCGCAGAGCGCCCGCAGCCCGTCGAGTACGTCCCCGTCCCCCTCCAGCACCAGCTCGCCCCCGCGCACCGAAGCCGCCCAGCCCCCGCACACGAAGCCGTCGCTGCTCTCGGCCACCTCGGGCTGTCCGGTCAGCAGCCCCCGCAGATCCGCGTCCACATACGTCGGCCGGTGCTTCGGCACGGCGGCCACCAGCTGCGCCGCGTCCGTCACCCCGGTGAGCACCAGCAGGGAGTCCACGCCGCCGTTGAACGCGCCCTCGATGTCCGTGTCCAGCCGGTCGCCGACCACCAGCGGACGCTCGGCCCCGGTCCGCAGCACCGTTTCCCGGTGCATCGGCGGCAGCGGCTTCCCGGCGACCTGCGGCTCGGCCCCGGTGGCAATCCGGACGACTTCCACCGCCGCACCGTTCCCCGGTGCGATTCCCCGGGCACTCGGAATCGTCAGATCCGTGTTGGACGCGAACCACGGCACCCCGCGCGCGATCGCGTACGCGGCCTCGGCGAACCGCCCCCAGGCCATGTCGGGTCCGCCGTATCCCTGAGCCACCGCCACCGGCTCGTCGTCCGCCGATTCCACCGGCACCAGACCGCGCTCCCGCAGCGCGACCCGCAGCCCCTCGCCGCCCACCACCAGCACCCGGGCCCCGGCGGGCAGCTGGTCGGCCATCAGCCGGGCGACCGCCTGCGCCGAGGTGATCACATCGGCGGGCTCCGCCGGAACGCCGAGTTCGGTCAGGTGCCCGGCCACCGCGGCCGGCGTCCGCAGGGCGTTGTTGGTCACGTACGCCAGGTGCATCCCGCCGTCCCGCGCCGCCCCCAGCGAGTCGACGGCGTGGACGATCGCGTGGCCGCCCGCGTACACCACCCCGTCGAGATCGAGCAGCGCCGTGTCGTACGCCTCGTTCAACGCGGTGCTGCTGCCGCTGGGCCTGGTCCTGCTCGCCTGACTCATTCTTTGCGCTCCTCGTTCCATGCTTCTGTCCCGATCATCGCGCATCCCGGCCGCGCACATACGATGCAGAAATGAAGACATCAGGCCGGGCCGGCCAGGGACTGCGTCTGATCCCGTTCCGTGGACTGCGATACGTCCCCGAGCGGGTCGGCAGTCTTGCCGCGGTGACCTCACCGCCGTACGACGTCGTCGTACGGCCCGACGGGCTGCACCACCTGGAGTCGGCGGACCCGCACAACATCGTCCGGCTGATACTGCCGCAGGCGGACACGGCCGCGGCCCGCCACGAGCAGGCGGCGCAGACCCTGAACCGCTGGCTGGCCGAAGGCGTCCTCGCACCGGACAGCGAGCCCGCTCTGTACGTCTACGAGCAGCGCAACGCCGAGATCCTGCAACGCGGCATTGTCGGGGCCCTGGCCCTCTCCGCCCCCGGGGACGGCATCGTCCTGCCGCACGAGGACGTGATGGCCCATGTCGTCGAGGACCGGGCCGACCTGATGCGCACCACCGCCGCCCACTTCGAACCACTGCTGCTCACCTACCGCAGCGACGGCGACGGCGACGGCCCGGGAGCGACCGCCGTCATCGAGCGGACCACGGAACGCCCACCGCTGCTCGCCACCACCACCGAGGACGGCTACCGTCACCGGCTCTGGGCGGTCACCGACCCGGCCGACCGCGCCGAGATCGAGACCGATCTCGCCCACCACCAGGCCCTGATCGCCGACGGCCACCACCGCTGGGCCACCTACCTCCGCCTCCAACAGGAGCACACCACTCCGGGCCCCTGGGACTTCGGCCTGGTCCTGCTCGTCGACACGGCCCGGTATCCGCTCCGGGTCCGCGCCATACACCGGCTGCTGCACCGTCTCCCGGTCGCAGACGCACTCGCAGCGGTGAAGGGCCTCTTCCGCATCCGCGACCTGGACGGGCCGCTCCCCCGGGCCCTGGACGCACTCGCCGAGGCGGCCGCCGAGGGCAACGCGTTCCTGCTCGCCGGCGACGGCGGCTTCCATCTCATCGACCGCCCCGACCCCGGACTGCTGTCCCGCACGATCCCCGCCGACCGCCCGACCGCCTGGCAGACCCTCGACGCGACGGTCCTGCACGCGGCCCTGCTCGACCACGTCTGGAAGATCCCGGACGCCCCGGAACACATCGCGTACATCCACGACACCGCAGCCGCCGTCGAACAGGCCGAGCGTCACAACGCGACGGCGGTCCTGATGCATCCGGTACGCGAGGAAGTCGTCCGGGACCTCGCCCGGCAGGGCGTCACCATGCCCCGCAAGTCGACCTCCTTCGGCCCCAAGCCGGCCACCGGCCTGGTCCTGCGAAGCCTCGACCTCGACTGAGCGCAGGCAGCAAAAAAGGGCGGCACCCCCGGGGGGTGCCGCCCTTCTTCACGCCTTACGCCTCAGGCGTACGGTCCTTGTCCTCGTCTCCGTCCGTACGGTTGTCGTCCCCGTCCTCGTCCTCGTCCTCCTCGAGGGCATCGACGAACTCGACACCGTCCATCTCGGCCAGCCGGTCGGACGCATCGGTGGAGCCGTCCTTGTCGGCCTCCAGCGCCTTCCCGAACCACTCACGCGCCTCGTCCTCACGCCCGGCCGCCAACAGCGCGTCGGCGTACGCGTAGCGCAGACGGGCCGTCCACGGGTGCACGGCGTTCGACGCGAGCTCGGAACTCTGCAGCGTGACGATGGCCGCATCGAGCTGCCCCATGTCCCGACGAGCCCCGGCAGCCACCAGACGCATCTCGACCTGCCCGGCCTTGTCGAGCTTCTGCACCTCGGGCTCGCCGGCCATGGCCATCGCCCGCTCGGGCCGCCCGAGCCCGCGCTCGCAGTCGGCCATGACGGGCCACAGCTCCACGGACCCGGTCATCCGCTTGGCGGCCCGGAACTCCGCCAGCGCCTCCGAGTACTTTTGCGTGGCGTACGCGGCAAACCCGGCAGCCTCACGCACCGCAGCGACCCGCGAGGCCAGCCGGAGCGCGATCCGCGAATACGCGTACGCCTGCTCCGGGTCCTCGTCGATCAGCCGGGCCACCATGACAAGGTTGCGCGAGACATCCTCGGCCAGGGTCTTCGGCAGGCTCATCAGCTCCTGCCGCACATCCTTGTCGATCTCGTCACCGGTGACGTCCTCGGGAATCGGAAGCCGCTTGATGGGCTCACGGTCCCGGTCGTCCCGCCGCTCGTACCCACCACGGTCGTCTCGCCCGCGGTAGCCACCCGAAGGACGCCCACCACGATCGTCCCGCTGCCCGCGGTACCCACCGCCACTGCGGCTGTCGTCCCGACGGAAGCCACCACCGGAGCCGCCGCCACGGCTGTCATCGCGACGGAACCCATCGCCACTGCGGCTGTCGTCGTCACGGCGGGGGCCACGCGGCCGGTCATCACGCCGCTCGAACCCGCCCGAAGGACGCCCACCACGCTCATCGTCCCGACGCGGCCCACGGTCGCGGTCGCGGTCGTCCCGACGGAACCCACCACCGGAACCGCCACCACGGCTGTCATCGCGACGGAAGCCGCCGCCGGAGCCGCCGCCACGGCTGTCATCGCGACGGAACCCACCGCCACTGCGGCTGTCGTCGTCACGGCGGGGGCCACGCGGCCGGTCATCACGCCGCTCGAACCCGCCCGAAGGACGCCCACCACGGTCGTCATCACGCCGCTCGAACCCGCCCGAAGGACGCCCACCACGGTCGTCATCACGACGCGGCCCACGGTCGCGGTCGCGGTCGTCCCGACGGAAGCCACCACCGGAACCGCCACCACGGCTGTCGTCCCGACGCGGTCCCCGGTCACGGTCGTCGCGGCGGAAGCCACCGCCACCGCTTCCACCGGTGGGCCGGCTGTCGTCACGCCGGTAGCCACCGCGGTCGTTGTCCCTGCGCGGTCCGCCGGAGCGGTCATCGCGACGGCCGCTGAAGCCGCCTCGGTCACCACCGTCCCGGCGACGCGGCTCGCGCTCCGAACGATCGTCGGGAGAGTTGGTGGACATCGGCGTGACTCCTTCATCGGGTACTACAAGACATTCTGGCGCAGCCGGACATCCGACGCGCTTCGACAAAAACAAAAGGACCCTTGGTCCCAGCGTGAACGCTGGGACCAAGGGTCCTTGAAAGATTGTTCGGCGGCGTCCTACTCTCCCACAGGGTCCCCCCTGCAGTACCATCGGCGCTGAAAGGCTTAGCTTCCGGGTTCGGAATGTAACCGGGCGTTT
>NZ_JBHVWT010000085.1:0-15032 GCF_042882135.1 Streptomyces sp. NPDC058240 | reverse complement strand
CTCAACGCCTTCGACATCACCTTCGACGGCCGGCTCTCCGCAGCACGCCAGTAACTCCAACAACCTGAGTTACACCGCTCGTTTGACAGACCCGTCAGGGGAGTCGACCCCGCGCCTGCGGGGGGTGCTTGGCCGACGTACGGCCTGCGAAAGTTGGTGCGGGGATCCGGTCCTCGTTCTCTACCGAGGGTCGGAATTGATCATTGGTGGGCAGAAGGGCAAGGCGGGGCGACCTTTTGTGGTCGTTCCCGGCCATAGGCGTGGTGCTGCGTTGGGTGGCTGGATTCTGTGCCTTCAGCGCTGCTGCGGTCGGGCAGAATCAGTGAGCTGTACACCAGTGCTGGAACAGGCCATGCGGGCCGCCAGGGGGCGGCTGCCGACTCTTCTGGCGAGCGAGAGTAGGGAAGACCATGTTGGCGGGGTTGGGCCTGGGAGCTGTTGAGTCGACTTTCTACCGCCGCCTTCTGAAACAGCCGATGTCGACCGCGGAGGAAGTCCGTGACTTCGTGGGCCTGACTGCGCAGGAGGCCGACCTCGTCGCAGAGCGACTGCTGTCCCTGGGTCTGCTCGCCAGGTCTTCAGACGGCGACCTGCGTGCTGTCCATCCGGTACTGGCCTGCCATCCCTTGCTGGAACGCGCCGCACTGCGTCTGGCACGTCAGCAGAAGGAGCTTGAGCTGGGCCGTGCCGCAGTCGATGAGCTGGCCGCCGAGATTGGTGCGTCGGGGACATCCTCCCTCGCCGAGGCAGAGGTGCACCGTGGGGCCGCTGCGGCTTGGTCGTTTCTGGAGCAGATCGCGGCCACCGCGTCGGCATCGGTACGGTGCATGGCCGCCGCCGGTGCTGCCCCTGGAGTAGGGGAGACCTCCGACTACACAGCGATCAGCGAGCTCGCGGCGTTCACAGCCCAGCGGGGCATCGAGGTCCAGCTCCTGCTGCTGGAAAGCATCGACATCCTGCCCAGCCTGGTGGACGGCGCCCACGCGATGGCAGCGGCCGGTGTCGAGATCCGCACCGTGCCCACTCTGCCCGTCTGGACGTTCATCGTCGATGATGAGTACGTCGCCACTGCTCTGGAGCCTGCCGACAATCAGGAGGGGATCATGATCGTCCGGACACCGGGGGCGGTCGCGGCCGCTGCCGATCTCTTCGCCCGTCACTGGCGTGGAGCCGCAACGCTTGCCACGTCCGATCAGCCGACGCCCCACGACCTGATGAACACGCATCGCGATCTCCTCGCGATGCTCGCCGATGAGGTGAAGGACGAGACCATTGCGCGGCGCCTCGGCGTCTCGAAGACGACCGCGCGACGACGTATCAAAGACCTCATCTGCGAGTTCGAAGTGAAGAACCGAACTCAACTGGTCGTCAGAGCTTGCCGCATGGGGCTGCTCGACTGAGAGGCTGTCGGGTGACCTCGGACCGGGGTGTGCGACAGGGACAGACGGATTCGGTGCTCCGCGCCTTGCGCCCGTAACGATCTTGGTCACCTGTGCTCATGCGAGAGCTCGCCAGGCCAATCTGCACGGACGTACCCACCGGGCGCCCTACGGTGGTGACAGACCGCAGGCCGCAGCGCTCGAACGCGCAGCCAGGCTCCACAGTGCGGTTCATTCCACCACCGCCGAGAGGTTACCCATGTCCACAGGCATGCCCGTACGGCCCATTGGGACGGCTGCGCCCCGTCTTGGTGCAGCTCTTGTGTCCCTCTTGCTCGCCCTGCTCCCCACCGCTCTGGCAGCCACGCAAGCTCACGCCGCTGGCCGAGGTCAGGTGTGCTTCTTCCTCGACACCGATCGAGCGGCCGGAGCCGGACACGTCGGCTGGGCTGTCAAGGACACCGCTCGCGCCGATCACTACGTCTGGGGAAGTTTCGAAGGCCCAGCCTTGCAGCGGCCTCTGTCCATGGGGGCTCGCATCGGCGGTGGCAGCTGGCGCGACCTGACTGCGAAGGGCAGCATCCTCGCACCCTCGAAGTACGACTTCCACCGGTGCCAGACAACGGCCAGCGGCAGCATCGTGAACGCGTAGAGCAGGTACCGAGCCCTGGCCCGCACAAACTACGACCTCTTGACGAACAACTGCCTCACGGGTGCCGGTGAGATCTTCCGGGCCTACAGCCCCGCCATGAGCACGCGGCACCTCCCCAACGGTTTGGGGGGACGCCCCAACGGAGGCGGGCTGAGCCCGACGTACTACATCAAGACCTTCCTCACCTCACATGCCAAAGGCTGGGGTCCTGTCCGGCGGTACTGACCACGGCGCACCCCATCGAAGACAGCCCTTCCACCGAAATGACCCTCGCACGCATGACTCCCAGGGAGGCACGACGTTCATGCGAAAAACCCTCCTGATCCTCGGCTTGGCCCTGGTGGCCGCAGCCGGCATCGGCTACCTGGCCCTGCGCGGCGACCAGCCACCCGCAACGGCAGAAGGCAGCAAGTCGTCAGGCACCCGCGCCCTGCCGTACAAGCCGGGCGGCTCTCCTCCCACCCAAGCCGCCGGTGCTGTCCAGGACTTGACCTCTAAGAACGTCGTCACTCAGCGGGCGGCACTCACCCCCGAACTGGACGAAGCTCTGGCCGGCGGCCGACTTCTCCCCGAAGGAACCCGTATCGATCTGACAAGGGGTACCTGGCACGAGGCCAACGGCTACGCCAATGCCCAGGCGACCTTGACGAAGCCCGGAAAGTCCGCGCAGCACGTCCTCATCGGGTTCACCAAGAGAAGTACCGGATGGCGCATCACCGTGGTGGAGGTCGTCAAGTGACCGGCCATTCACCCCAGGCGCGCATCCTCGCGCTGTGCGTCACCCTGGCTGCTCTCCTCGGTCTCGGCACGGCGCTCCCCGCGACCGCGACTGCGACCCCTGGCCCCTGTTCGGCCGGCGGAAAGGTCGTGCAGGTGGAACCACACGGATCGGTGGCCAATAGCACGCCGGTCCTCTTCGTCCACGGCATCGCCTCCGGAGCCGACACCTGGGACGAAACGCAGGAAGTTTACCTGGCCGACAAGGCACAGAAGGCAGGCGAGAAGTATCGGCCGGGCAAGGGGGCCTTTCCCGCGAGAGTTGCCAGACTCTCCCGCGTCACGGCGTGGACCTACGACTACTCCGCGGCCCAGCCGGAATGGGTGACCGACAAACGCATCGGCCCGCAACTCGCCAACGCCATCAACTGCTTGGCTCGCACTACCGGACACAAGGTCATCGTCGTCGGCCACTCCATGGGCGGCCTCGCCACCCAGTACGCAGCGTCCCAGCCCAACGGTCAGCCCGGTGGCAAAACGTGGCAGAACATCGCTGAGGTCATCACGATCGGCACGCCAACGCTCGGCTCCAAGATCATCACCGTCCTTCAAACGGCCACGGACCTGCTCAGTATCTCCCGCCACCCCCTCTTTGTGGCGCTCGACGCCGTCCTCAGTTTCTGCGCGGGCTACGACATGACGCACGAGGACGACATGTGCTCGGCAGCCACCGCGCTCAGGTCACCCCAGGGCCGTGCGCTGAGGTACGAGTCGGACCAGATCAGGAAACTGCCACCCTGGCCCAAGGAACTTCCCGTCCTCGCGATCGCCGGCAGCATCAGGTTCGTACTTCCCGTCGGCCCTTTCGAAGTCAAGTCTTCGCCGGAAGTAGAACTCGGGGACCTCGCCGTCACTCTCGACTCCGCGACCGCCTACACGCACCGGACCGGCAAACCGCGCGTCCTGACCTGCCGAGCAAACGGCGTGATGGTGCTTGCGAGCGGTTGCAATCACATCTATATCAAGACACATCCCACCGTCATGGGGACGGTTATCGAGCAGATCGAACGCATCCGGGGCACACAACCCGTCAAGCCTGCTGACAGCACTCCGTGTCCCACCCGCGCTGCGCTCAAGTCCGCGATCACTCGCACCCTGCAAGCTCCCTCCGAAGTGCACCTAGGAAGTTACAAGTGCTACCCCGGCTGGTCGGCCGTCGTCTGGGGCGACACACCCGCCACGGACTCCGTGATCATCACGGTCTTCACCCGCACGGCCGGCCGCCTCGAACTGGCGACCCACCTCGCTCCCGTCCTGGGGGACGACCAGGACTCGGACTGGGTGCGTGACTGCAGCCAGCTCCGCAGCATGAAGCCCCCCACCCCGCTCCTTGAATTCACCGGCTGCCCGGCCACCGGCCGGCAGCCAACCACCGGCATTGACGGCGCCGCAGCGCTGCGGCTTATCCAGCGGCAGAGCTTCAGCGCCACCGTCACCGCAGACGAGATCACCCGCATGCCCGGTCCGCTGCGCGCCGTCCAAGCCTCGTGCGTCGACAGCGCCAACGGCAACTGCGTCAGCGTGTTCTTCTTCTACGGCAACAGGTACGTGGGCCAAGCGTCCGGAGCCAGTCAGCTCCGCATTGCCTCGCAGAACGGCTCCGAAGCCACACTCACGCGGCCGATCTTCAAGGACACCGACCCCACCTGCTGCCCCACCGGCGGAGCCGAGACGCATCGCGTCCGATGGGAAGGCAACACCGTTGTAGCCAACCCGTCCTTGCCCTACTTCGAGCCAGCGAACGAACAGCTGTAGGGCCTCTCCGTGCCAGCCGCCGGCGAGGCAACTCAACAACCTGTGGAGGAACTCGACGGGGCCGGCGCCCCAGCCCCGCGCTGCACCATCTGTCGATGTAGCGGCGACTGCAAAGCCTGTGACGGCTTCCGCTGTCACATTCAAGATGAAAAGGAGAACTCTCATGGCCCGATGCAAGTCATGCCCCGACAAGAAGGGTGAGTGCCGCAAGTGCAAGGGCACCGGCAAGATCGATGGCTTCCCCTTCCCGCGAGACTGCGACAAGTGCGGTGGGGACGGCGTATGCAGTTCGTGCAACGGCGACGGATACACCTTGGGCTGGTAACCCACTGAGCGGGGCCTGGCAGAGAAGAGGGCGGGCCGCCGTCACTCGGCGGCCCGCCTGCTGACCTTGAACCTGTGATGCCGCAACGGGGGTACCGTCGGTTTCCGGGAGATTCGGGAACGGTTGGGGCTGGGGACGGCCTGAGCGGTGATCCGACTGGTGCGACGTTGGTGTCATGCCTGTGTCGGGTGAGGTGTGCAGGCTTTGAGGAGCGAGTCGTAGGTGGGGCACGGCTGAACCATTCAGTGAACTCTCGTAGGCGTGGTGGGCGCGAGCATGCCCATCGTCAGCACCGAACGGTCAGAAGTGCGGGTTTTCGGTGGGGCGGTCGGCCTCGGTGGCGGCCTGGAGCAGCTCGGTGAGGTCCTCGGGTTCGGAGGCGCGCTGGTCGATCCACCGTCCGGCGTGGGTGATGGTGCGGGCGGCTTCTCCGATCTCCTCCCACTCCGTGTCGCTGGTCTCGCCTTCGAGGACCAGGGTGGTGCAGGCGGCGGCCAGGATCTGATGGCGGCAGCGCACACCCCAGGCGACGGCGCGCTCGGTCCCCTCCAGAGGAGGCATCCGGTAGCGCGTGGACCAGGTTTCGGATTCGGCCTGTTCTTCTGCCCGTTTGGCCTTCAGCCAGTCAGCCTTGTCCTGTTCGTTGCCGTCCTTGGCGGTCCGCCAGCAGTCGGTGCATTCCTGTTTGGCGAGCCATTCAGTGAAGCCGGCACGGCGGTCGGGCACGGTCGGAGAGGTCACGCTCGGTCTGGTGGCCGCACAGATGTTCTTCGCGATTGGCATGTCTCACGAGACAGCCCAGTTGGGGTTGGTGACCGCAGGGGGCGAGGCGGAAAACCACCCTTCTGAGGTGGCCCCGAGCATGCACTGTTGCCGGACGCACCACGGGGCTGCAGTACAGCGTCACGGGTCACGACGGCAGGGTGTATGTCAGGACCTGGACGGAGACCGGGGGCTGGGGCCCGGTGAGCTCTTTCAAGGACTACGCATCCGCGGGCCCCATGTGCATGGCGACCCTCAACGGCCAGCCGTGGCTGACGCACATCGGTCCCGAGGGAGACATGTGGACCCAGGTCCACTACGCACACAACAACGGGTGAGAGAAGGTGACGCCCGCTGCGGGCGTGGAGGCGCTGCCGTGATCACCCAGGGCTGGCGGATATATTTCGTAGCGCGATATATGCTTGACGCATGACAAGGCAGAACCCGTCCTTGACGGAACCGCAGTACTTCATCCTTGCTGCGCTCATGGACGGGCCGTTGCACGGTTACGGCATCATCAAGGCTGCCGAGCAGGCCACCGACGGGCGGCTCCGGATCGCTGTCGGCACTCTCTATGGCGCGCTGGAGCGGTTGGAGCGGGCCGGGCTGGTGGCCGCCGATCATGAGGAGATCGTGGACGGGCGGGCGCGGCGCTACTACCGGCTCACCGAGGACGGCACCCAGGCGCTCGGCCGGGAGGCGCTGCGGATGCAGCAGGCGGCGGCCGTCGTCATCGGACGCTCGCGGAATGTCGGAGTGGCCCGGGCATGAACCGTCTGCTGCTTGCTGCCTACCCCAAGTCCTACCGTTCCCGGCAGGGAGAGGAGTTGCTGGGGTGCCTGGCCGAGGTGTATCCCGGCCGTTCCTGGCCCCCGCCGCGGGAGGTTGTGGCCTTGGCGCGCGCCGGGGTGCAGGCCCGCGCCCGTGCCGTCGTCGACGACACGGCCCGGCCGTGGTGGCTGGACGGCATCCATCTGACCGCTCTCGTCCTCGCCGCGCTGGCGCTGGTGCCGTACCTGCAGGATGTTTGGCACTGGGGACTGCACATCGATCCCGGCCGGCATGCCATCGCCTTCCACTTCTCCGGCTGGTACCCGTGGGCGCAAGGTCCCGGCACGCGGACACGGCTGCCCTACGGGCTGCTTCCGCTGGTCTGCCTGATCGCCCTGCTGCGCGGTAAGCCGTGGATCGCCCTGCCGACCGCAGCAGCGATGATCTACGTCGGTGCCACGTTCAACAGCAATACGTTCTTCGGCGACGAGGGCAAGGTGGGCCTGGGCTACTACGGGCTGGGCGCCCCGATAACGGCCCGTGACCTGGTGCTGTCGGGGGCACTGTGCACCGCGTGCGCCGTGCTGGCGGTCTGCCGTCCCAGCCAGCTGCGACGCCACTCGTACCGTTGGCTGGTGCCCGTCGTGCTCGCCATGTTCGTGGCCGGGGGCCTGCACATCATCTCCATCAGTCCGGCCTTTCAACGCGGCCTGTTCGCACTAGAAGTCGCCGCGCTGATCGCCGCGTGGGTGGCGACGGCCGCCACCGGAGATTACCGGTGGCTGATCCCCGTCGCGGCGTTCGCGTTCATCCGCACGCAGGCGATCGTCATCCAGCCGAACTGGTTCATGCAGTCCCTGCCGGACCTGGTCGTCCTCCTCCTCCTGATCGCGCCCCTCCCGGCCCTGGCGATCGCCGCCCAGCGCCAGCAGGGCCAGGCGCTCCTCGAATAGGAGCAGATCCCCGGTGGGCCGGCCGAGCCCGTCGGCCCATTGCGTGCCAGAGGAGGCACGTGACCGAACCGCTGCCGACGGACATAGAGAGAAAACAATGACTCAGCAAGATCATTCGACCCTGTCCACGCACCCGGACACCCCCGGCCAGGTCCCGGGAGCCACGGCCGAACACAGCCCTTCGCGGACGATACGGCCACGGATCTCAGCTCTGCTGTGCCTCGTGGGGTTCCTGGCGGTCTACCTGATCGCCGTCTGCACCCCGTTCGGGCAACGGGCGGAAAATGCCCTGTTCAACAGTAACGGCGCCAACCCGGCATGGATCTACGACTGGTCGGGGACGGCTTACAATTCGCCGGCCCTGCCGCCCCTGGACCAGACCGCCATGCCCACCCTGCTCGTGGGCATCGCGGTCATCGCGGCCGTCACCCTGGTCCGGAGGTGCTGGTGGCAAGGCGGCGCGGCGGCCGGAGTCGTCATGGCCACGCTCGGGAGCAAGGAACTCACCAGGATGATCCTGCCCCGCCCCGACCTGGTTGGCGCGCACGTCAGCCTCATCGAGCCGAGCTTCCCCAGTGGGCACGTGGCCATCCCCGCCGGGCTGGCCCTCGGCGCCGCCCTCGTCGCTTCCCCCCGCATCCGCCCCTACGTCACCGCGGCCAGCATGCTGTGGCTCGCCGTCACCGCCGGCGCCGTCCAGGCCACCTACCACCACCGGCCCAGCGACGTACTGGGCTCCACACTGCTGGCCTGCGCCTGCTACAGCCTCGCGTCCCGGTTGCTGCCACCGGCCAACCCACCAGGCGTCACGCGGCGCCCTCGTGCGCTGCCGGCGGTCGCCCTGGCACTGTCAGCGGCCGGCGCGCTCGTCGCCGGCGCGCGGGACGACTCCGTCACACAATCGCTGGTCTTCGCGGCAGCGGCCTTCCTGTGCGCGGCCCTGTTCTGGTTCACCACAGCGGAGGGGCCCGCACACACCGCACGCCGCACACGCCTCGCACTGGGGTGACCACCCGGCCGGCTCCGGGCGGGAACCGGCGCATCCTGGCGAAGCGGCGGTCCGACGCCACCGCCCAGTCGTAGAAGCCGTCGACGCCCGAGCGGGGATGCGCTCCCGCCCGGCGTGTCCTCCTGTAGTCCGGTCAACGACTCGGTGGCGGCCGTACCAGCAGTTCACCAGGAGCTGGACCGGGCGGCCGTGCGCGGCTGCGCGCAGCGCGGTGAGTTCGTGCACGGCGTCGGTGATGATGCGGGCCGCGCCGGGGGGTGTTGAGGACGTAGCCGCGCCGGACGATCCGGCCCTCGCCGACATCGTCGCCCAGCAGACCGGACGGGACGCGGGCGTACGTTGATGCCGAGTACGGCGGCGCGGTAGCGGGGCGGGGGAGCGTCCTGCCAGCGGGCGCCGAAGGAGTCGATGAACACGTCGGTCGTCACGGAGCCTCCAGGCTCGAAGGAGGTGGAGACGCCGGAGCGCCGCGCCGGCCGGGAAGGGCCGGGCGGCGCCCCGCAGCGACCTCGGCGGTGATGACCTCGTCGAGGGCCATGTGGAGCGCGGGCGACTGCGGAGCCTCGTGGATGAGCTGCCAGTCGTAGTCGCTCCACTCGGTGGTGTGCGCGAGGGCCCGGCGTACGGCGACGGCGACGTCCTCGGAGGTGAGGCCGAGCATCATCGTCGAGGCGGGCAGGGCCGCGTCGATCCTGGCGGCGAGACCGGCGGTGTCGGTGTTGGCCGGTGTGCCCTCCAGCGCCGCGTCGATCGCGAGGATCGCCTCGTCCGGTTCGAGCAAGAAGTCCCCGGCGACCCGTACGTTGCGCAGCGCCCCGCCCTCGACATCGAGAACCGCCACGACGAGCTTGCCGCCGGGGACCTTGTACTCACCGTGCACAGCCTTGCCTCCACATCCGCCCGACTGCTCTACGAATCGGCACGGAACACCCATAACGTCACCACACTGTGCGGTTTAGTTCCCGCGCTCAGCGTGACGGAGGTGCACCGCCCTGCGGTGCGCCGGGCACTGATACCCGGACGGTGAGTCCCCCGCCGGGGTTGGGGGTCAGGTTCAGGTCCGCGTGGTGGGCGCGGACGATGCTGGAGACGATCGCCAGGCCGAGGCCGTGGCCGCGGCGCGTGGGATCCTGCTCGGCCAGGCGCCCGCTGCCGCGCAGGAACGGTTCGGTGAGGCGGTCGACCGTGCCGGACAGGGGTGGTCCGGTGTTGGTGACGGTCAGGAGGGCGCGGCCGGGACGTGCCGGGTCGGGGCCGGTGGTCAGGGAGAGCGATCCGCCCGTGGGCAGGTTGTGCCGTACGGCGTTGTGGAGCAGGTTCAGGACGAGCTGGCGCAGCAGTACGTCGTTGCCGGTGGCCGGGGCCGGGTGGGTGTCGGCGGAGACGGTGATGTCCCGTGTCCTGGCTTCCTCGCGGACGGCGTCGACGGCTGCTCGGGCGGTGTCGGCGAGGTCGAGGTGCTCCGTGGTGGGCGGGGTGTGATCGAGGGCGGATAGTTGCAGCAGGGCGTCGGTGATGTCGATGCCGCGCTGGTTGGTCTCGCGGAGCCGGGAAACGAGCCGGCGGTAGTTCTGGCCGTCCGGATCGGCGACGGCCACGTCGAGCATGGTGCGGCTGACGGCGAGCGGTGTGCGCAGTTCGTGCGAGGCGTTGGCGGCGAAGCGCTGCTGGGCGTCGAAGGACCGCTGCAGGCGGGCGAGCATGTCGTCGAAGGTGTCGGAGAGGTCGGTGAACTCGTCCCGCGGGCCGGTGAGCCCGATGCGGTGGTCCAGGGAGCCGTCGGCGGCCCGGCGGGCCGCCGACGTGATGTCCTGCAGGGGGCGCAGGACGCGGCCCGCGATGAGCCAGCCGCCGCCGAGCCCGATCAGCGCGAGGAGCAGCAGGGTGACGCCGGAGGCCTTGGCCAGGGCCTGGAGGATGTCCGGCCGGGTGGCGACGGCCGCGGCCTGCGGGTTCACGTCGCCCAGCGGGTAGTTGGGCACGAAGCGCATGGCCAGGTACACCACGACCAGGCTGAACGCCCCGGCGACGACGACGAACAGGGCGTAGGTGAGGGTGAGCTTCATGCGGGCGGTCAGCCGCCGCGGCCGGCGGGACCGTGCCGGGGCCCCGGCCGTGTCCGCGTCGCTGTCCCGGTGGGGTGCCGTCCGGCGGTTCACCGCTCGTGCCCCGTCCGCACGTCCTGCCCCGCCGGCTCGTCGAGACGGTATCCGACGCCGGGCACGGTGTGGATGGCCGACGGATCACCGAGCCGTTTGCGGAGCGTGGACATGGTGATGCGGACCGCGTTGGTGAACGGGTCGGCGTTCTCGTCCCAGGCCCGCTCCAGCAGCGTCTCCGCGCTGACGACGCCGCCTCGCGCGGTCATGAGGACTTCCAGGACGGCGAACTGCTTCCTGGTGAGCGCCACGTACCTCCCGTCGCGGAAGACCTCACGCCGGAACGGGTCCAGCCGGATTCCCGCGTAGTCGATGACGGGGGGTGTGCCGTCCTTGGGCCGGCGGGCCAGTGAGCGGAGACGTACGACCAGCTCCTTCAGGTCGAAGGGCTTCGTCAGGTAGTCGTCGGCGCCGATCTCGAACCCGGTGACCTTCTCGTTGATCAGGCCCGCCGCGGTCAGCATGAGCACGCGGCAGCCGAGGCGCCGTTCCACGATGATCCGGCACACGTCGTCACCGTGGGTGCCGGGGATGTCGCGGTCGAGTACGACGACGTCGTACTCGTTCACGTCGAGGCGTTCCAGGGCGGTGTCGCCGTCCCCGGCGATGTCGGAGGCGATGGCTTCGAGCCTCAGCCCCGCCTGCACCGCCTCGGCGAGATACAACTCGTCCTCGACAATCAGCACCCGCATACGGTCTCTCCTGCTCTGTGCCTCACCCCGGCCGGTCGCCGGCCTGTCGGCCATTCCCATGGGAACGGTCCGGGGATATCGAAAACGTATCGGGAAATCGAAACGGCCCGACAACATGGCCTGCCGTTCACTCGAAGCATCCGTCCGCGGCACCCGCCGCCACGTCCGAGATGCCCGGAGGCCACCATGCACGACAACCCCACCACGAACCGCTCCACCACGGCAGCGCGCCGCTTCCCCGGACGGACGGTGGCGGGAGTCGGTGCGGTCGTGGTGGTGGCGCTGGCGGCGACATGGGGCGTGACGGCTCGGAGTGAACCAGCCGCGCGTGCCGCCGCGGCGGCGGACCATGAGCGGGACGGCGGCGAAGCGACCACGGAGGCCACTCCCGAGGGTACCGAAGGCGGCGACATACCGAGTGGTCGGGAGCTCACCCCCTTCGACACCCGGTACCCGGCCATCGGCCGGCTGGACAAACCGTTGCTGAAGGCCGTCCAGGAGGCGGCCCGGGACGCCCGTGACGACGGCATCGAACTCCGGGTCACCTCGGGATGGCGCAGCAAGGATCACCAGCAGCGCCTGCTGGACGAGGGCATCGAGAAGTACGGAAGCCCGGAGAAGGCCAGGCAGTTCGTGAACACCCCGCAGAAGTCGACACACGTGTCCGGAAAGGCGGTCGACATCGGTCCAACCGATGCCGACGACTGGCTCATCCGCAACGGCTCCGACTACGGCCTGTGCCAGGTCTACACCAACGAGATGTGGCACTTCGAGCTCCTGACCGGCCCCGGTGGCGCCTGCCCGGCTCCCCTGAGCAACGCCGCCGGCTGACCGGCGATGCGTTCAGCCCGTGAGTCAGCACCGCCCCCTTCCGAAGGACATGCCATGGCCGATCCGCGCGAGGACCCCTACCCGGATGTGTACGTAGGAGGCGGCTTCTCCGATCCCGCCGGGACACCGCCCGCCGACCCCGGTCCCGGCCGGCCCGGCCCGGGACGGCGCAGGAACTGGATTCCGGGCGCCGTCGCGGTGGCGGCGGGGCTCGTGATGGTCTGCCACTCGTTCGTGCCCAACTCGCCGGGCAACCTCGGCAGCCTGCTCGAAACCGTGCTGCCCTGGACCGGCCTGGCCGTACCGGTGCTGCTCCTGGCCGCCCTGCTCCGCAGGTCCGTGCCGGCCGTCATCGCCGCCCTCCTTCTCGGCGCCGTGTGGTCCGCCCTGTTCGCGTCCCTGTTCCTCGGCGGGCGCAGCGATGCCGAGCCGAACCTGACCGTGGTCACCCACAACGTCAACGCCACCAACCCCGACCCCGCCGCGACCGTCCGGACGCTGCTGGCCGCCGACCCCGACCTGGTGGCCCTGGAAGAAATCACCGACGACGCCCTGCCCGCCTATCGGAAGGTGCTGGACCCCCGGCTCACCCACTCCGTGCACATCGGCACCGTCGCCCTGTGGAGCCGCTACCCGATCACCGAGTCCCGGCGCCTCACCATCGATCCCGGCTGGAGCCGTTCGCTGCGCGCCCGGATCCAGGGACCGAACGGCCCCGTCGCCGTCTATGTGGTCCATCTGCCCTCGGTCCGCGTCGGCGTATCCGGTTTCACCATCGCCCGGCGCGATGACACCCTCACCGCCCTCGACCGGGCCCTCGACCACGAGGAGCAGAAGAAGGTCCTCCTGCTGGGCGACCTCAACGGCACCACCACCGACCGCAACCTCGCGCCTCTGGTGTCCCGGCTGACACCGGCCGAGGACAAGGCCGGTACCGGCTTCGGCTTCAGCTGGCCCGCAGCCTTCCCGATCGCCCGTATCGACCACATCCTCACCCGGGGCGTCACCCCCACCGACACCTGGACCCTTCCCGCCACCGCCAGCGACCACCGGCCGGTCGCCGCCCGACTCAAGGCATAGCCCGTACAGCGGGCGGACCCCGCCGGGCCCCATGCGGAGGCCGGCTCGGGCACACTGGGCCGCGATCGTTCGGCCGGAGGGCACGGGGTGGGGACCGTGGACGAACAGCAGCCGGTGCCGCGGATGAAGGACCCCGGCGATCAGGCAGCAAGCGCGTCGGCACCGGACGGACTCCGGCGTGGACGCCTACCGGGCCGGGTGACTCATATGCGGTCCTGGGACTGCTGCCCCAAATCCCGCTGCGGGTCCCCGGCGTCGCGCCGGGCGACGGTCTCGCCGCGGATGACGCGAGGCGCCCCCGCTTCCCCCTCGGCGCCCTTCGTCTCCTTCATCGCCTTCGCCTCGGCCTTGAGGATGCGGGCCGACTTCCCCGCGGAACGGGCCAGTTCGGGGAGCTTCTTGGCGCCCAGGACGAGTATGACCACGATCAGAATGATCGCGATCTCGCTGATTCCGAACATCAGTCGTCCCCGTCCCCGTCCCCGTCGTCATCGTTGTCGTCCTCGAAGAAGTCCCCCACCTCGTCCACGACTTCGGCGGCGACCATGCCGCCGACGACGCCGACCGCGAGCCCGGCCGCGCCCACCGCGACGGCCGTTCCCAGGCCCGGCCCGGAGCGGTGACCGCCGTCGTGGTGGTGGCCGTGACCGGGCTCGTGGCCGTGGTGCCCGGGGTACGGATCGCCGTGTCCGTACGCGGAGCCTTCCGCGTACGCCGACCGGTGCTCGATCAGCTGCCGGAGCCAGCCGTCGACCAGAGCCTGCCAGTCCTGATGGTGGATGCCGTCGTGCGCGACCGTGAACCGGGTGAGTGCGTCGTGCCCGCCGGAGAGGAGTCCACCGCGCCTGTCGGCCTCCAGGACCACCTCCATGCCGCCCGCGGTGGCGAGGAAGGTCACCTCGATCTCGTTGACCGCGTGCGCGTACTGCGGCGACGGGGCCAGCTCGATCTCCTGGTAGAAGGGGAGTTGCTGGCCGGTGCCGCCGATGCGGCCGTACTCCAGATCCGCGGACCTGAAACCGAAGCCGAGCTGTCCGAACGCTTCGAGGATCACCTCCTGCACCGGCAACGGGCCCACCGCGAACTGATCGAGATCGCCCTTGTCCTTGGCACCGGCGACCGCCAGCTCCGTGCGTACGCCGAGCACGATGCCCAGGCTCTGCCCGTACAGCTCGGTGATCGGCGTCTCCCACGGCAGCGCGACCGTGAACGGCACACTGAGCTGCTCGCCCTCGGCCAGCCGGAAGCCGCCACCGACGACGAAACGCTCGAAGACCACGATGTGCTCGTCCTCGCCCTCCTCGTGCTCGGCCTCCACCCGCGCGACGAGTTCCAGCGCGATGTGGTCGATGTCGAAGTCGGCGCTGCCGCCCTTGAGATGGACCTGGCCGGACAGGGGACCGCCGGGAGCGGCCGCCCCGGTGGTGAGGACGGTGTCGACGGTGGGGCCGCCCACGCCGAGCGAGCCGAGCAGTCGTTTGAACACCATTGAGGCGTTCACTCCCTTACGTGCGTACGAGGGGTGCGGGGGAGTCCGGGAACGCCTGCGGCGGCTCCCGTTCTCTACAGACGTGTAGAGCATAGGGCCGGTGACGAGGCTTCCGGAGCCGTGAGGGCTCGGCGGACGGGAAAGTCCGAAAAGGATCGCTCAGGAGGTCCGGGTAGCCGCTTGACGTGCGTGTTTTGCCGTGCTTTTACCGTACGGGATGGTGGTCGGAAAGGGTGCGGGGCCGTGTGGTGCGTGTGCACCGCACGGCCCCGGACCGTCGGACTGGTCTTGCGGTTCCGCCGGGGGTCAGCCCTTGCGGCTGTTGACCTCGTCGGTGAGCTGGGGGACGACCTGGAAGAGGTCGCCGACGACGCCGTAGTCGACGAGGTCGAAGATCG
>NZ_JBHVWT010000084.1:0-15230 GCF_042882135.1 Streptomyces sp. NPDC058240 | reverse complement strand
CCCTGTGGGAGAGTAGGACGCCGCCGAACTCCTTTTACGGGAAAGCCCCGTGCCCTTGTGGCACGGGGCTTTTCTGCGTTTACGGTCGGCTGCCCAGGAGCGGCATGCGCATGTCCATCAGCGCGACGTCCGGGCGATGCTGCTGAACGAGGTTCAGGGCTTCGAGGCCGTTGCCGGCCCCGCCCACGTCGGACCGGGGGCGGGAAATGGTGTTTGCCCAGGTCGGGCGGCGGGGGCAGGATCGGCGGATGGAACATGTGATTCGATCCGTGCGCGCCGACGAATGGCCCCTGGTCAAGGAGTTGAGGCTGGCCGCTCTGCGGGATCCGGCCGCGTCCATGGCGTTTCTGGAGACGTACGAGCAGGGCGCGGCCCACTCCGACGAGTTCTGGCAGGACCGTGCGCTCGGGGCGTCCACGGCCGGGAGCGGTGACGTGCGGCAGTTCGTCGCCGTCGCGCCGGACAGGCGGTGGGACGGTGGTGTCACCGTGCTGATCGAGCGGCCGGACGCGGAGGTGCGGTTCGGCGAGGCGGTCGACGTCCACCAGGCGCATCTGGTCGGCGTGTTCGTACGGCCCGGGGCGCGGGGCACGGGCCTGGCCGAGGAACTTCTCCGGGCCGGGACGGATTGGGCCTGGTCGCGGGCGGAGCCGCGGATGGAGCGGGTGCGGCTGTATGTGCACGAGGACAATGTGCGGGCGGCGGCGTTCTACCGGCGGATCGGGTTCACGGCGACCGGGCGATCGGTGCCCGTGCCGGGCGACCCGTCCGCGCGGGAGCTCGAGTACGCGGTGGAGCGGGCGGTGTAGGCGGTTCGGTTCGTGATCGTTGGCGCTTCCCTGGCCGGCCCCCGTTCTCCCGTCAGCGTGAGGCGGTGAGTTCTTGGGTCCAGCGGGCGCGGGCCTGTTCCTGGGAGCGGAGGAGGGCCAGGGCCGGCAGCCCCATGGCCTGGCCGGTCGCCAGCAGCTCCGGGAGCCGGGGGAGAGGGGCCACCGCGGCGACGTCGTCGAGCACCAGCGTCATTGGTGGGTCGAGCCGACCGTCGGATGACCGTGCGGCCATGCGGCGGCCGTGCTCGACCACGTGTGAGGTGAGTGCCGTGAGCAGGGGCATTGCTCCTGGTCCTGAGCGGGGGTCCTCGATCGGTTCACCCACCACATAGAGGGTGCCCCCCTCGGCCGCGAAAGATTCCAGCGCGAGCGAATCGGCCCGGTTCGGCGTGCATGCCTCCCGGATGTGGACCGACGAGAATGCGCCGAACGCCCGAACCGTCAACTCCTGTGCCATTTCACGACGTTCGGGGTGGGCGGTCAGCGCCGACTCCAGCAGTCCGGCGAGTCCGGAGGCAGCTTTGGGGTGGATACGGAGCAGGCGCACCGGCTCGTGGGCGCTGCCGCCCAGTGCCCAGCGGTGGACCTGGCGGAAGGGTCGGCCGTCGATGGCGGCGGCGTGTAGCCAGCACTGTAGGAGCGTTTCCGCGGTGTCGGCGGTCGCCGCGTCGATACGGGCCTGCGGTCGGACCGGGGCCAGGAGCGCGGTGGAGCGGGCGGCGGCGGTGTCGGGCTGTTCGCAGCCCGCGGTGGGGGACCAGTGCAGACGGGCCGGGGTGTCGCAGAGGTGGCCCGGGTCGTAGACGAGAACCGGGCCGAGCTTGGCGCGGGCGTCCTTCGTCTCGGCCCAGACGGTGGGGTCGGAGGTGACGACGAGCGCGGGGCCGGCGGCTTCGAGGATGGCCTGGACGACGGTGGGGCGGCGCGTCGCGGCCGGTCCGTAGACGACGAGGGGGGCGCGGGGAGAGGGGAGCGGGGAGAGGACGGGGGCGGGGGCTTGGGTATCGGGACCGGCTTCGGGGCCGACTGCGGCTGGGGTTTGGGCTTTGGAGAGAAGGGTAGTCTCGGCCGGCGCGTGCTCCGTGGGGGCGGTGGAGGCCACGGGGGCAGGGGTGTGGATCGGAGCAGGGGCAGGGGCCTGTGCCTGGTGGTGGGGTTCCTGCTGGTGCCGGGACCGTACGGAATCGCCCTTGTCCCCGACCCTGTCCGCGTACCGCTCACTCCGCTGTCGCGCCCGTACCGCCCGCCAGCGGGCCACCACGCCCAGCACGAACACGGTCAGCACCAGCAGCACCATCAGCTCGCCGATGAACAGGCCCCAGAAGAGCCCGTACCCGGAGAACTCGCCCGCCGGAGTGTTCGGCCAGGCGGCCGGGAGGTCGTGCGGTGCGGTGACGAGCCGCCGCATCGCCAGGGGTGTCTCGGGGAGCGTGACCCCGTCTGGCCAGGCGCCGTGCGCGAACAGTCCGGACAGACCGGTGGCCGTCCACGCCAGCAGCGTCAGCCCGAGCAGGAAGGCCAGCAGACCTATCAGCAGGCCGTCCGGGATGCCGCCGCTGCCCCCGCTGCCGCCGGTACGTTCCTCAGCGCGCCCCGCCATGTCATGCCACCGTTGACTCGGACGACTCGTTCAGCCGTTGCTGGTGTTCGATCCGTGCCGCGCGCTGCTCCGCCTCCAGGTCCGCGGCGCGTACGTCCTCGGGGAGGAGCTCGGTGGCGGAGGACTCGGTCATCGCGCGGTCGGTGAAGACCAGGGGGCGTTCCGCCTCGGTGATCAGGTGTTTGACCACCTGGACGTTGCCGTTGACGTCCCAGACGGCGATGCCGGGGGTGAGGGTCGGGATGATCTCGACCGCCCATCGGGGCAGGCCGAGCACGCGGCCCGTCGCTCTGGCCTCGTCGGCCTTCTGGGCGTAGATCGTGCGGGTCGACGCCATCTTGAGGATCGCTGCGGCCTCGCGGGCCGCCGCTCCGTCGACGACGTCGCTGAGGTGGTGGACGACGGCGACGAACGACAGGCCGAGCCTGCGCCCGAACTTCAGCAGACGCTGGAAGAGCTGCGCCACGAAGGGCGAGTTGATGATGTGCCAGGCCTCTTCCACCAGGAAGATGCGCTTCTTGCGGTCGGGCCTGATCCAGGTGTGCTCCAGCCAGACGCCGACGATGGCCATCAGGATCGGCATCGCGATCGAGTTCCGGTCGATGTGCGAGAGGTCGAAGACGATCAGCGGGGCGTCGAGGTCGATGCCGACGCTGGTCGGTCCGTCGAACATGCCGCGCAGGTCACCGTCGACCAGCCGGTCCAGGACGAGGGCGACGTCCAGGCCCCAGGCCCTTACGTCGTCTATGTCGACGTTCATCGCCTCGGCGGACTCGGGCTCCGGGTGGCGGAGCTGGTCGACGATGTCGGTCAGGACCGGCTGCCGGTCGGTGATCGTTTCGTTGACGTACGCGTGGGCGACCTTCAGCGCGAAGCCGGACCGCTCGTCCAGGCCGTGCCCCATCGCGACCTCGATGATCGTACGGAGCAGGGCGAGCTGGCCGGTGGTGGTGATCGAGGGGTCGAGCGGGTTGAGCCGGATGCCGCCGTTGAGGGCGGCGGTCGGGTCGAGGCGGATCGGGGTGAGGCCGAGCTCCTGGGCGATGAGGTTCCACTCGCCGACGCCGTCCTCGCCCTGGGCGTCCAGGACGACGACCTGGCGGTCGCGGAAGCGGAGCTGGCGGAGCACGTATGTCTTCTCCAGCGCGGACTTGCCGTTGCCGGACTCGCCGAGCACCAGCCAGTGCGGGGCCGGCAGCTGCTGTCCGTACAGCTGGAAGGGGTCGTAGATGTAGCCCTTGCCGGAGTAGACCTCGCGGCCGATGATCACGCCGGAGTCGCCGAGGCCGGGGGCCGCGGTGGGCAGATAGACGGCCTGGGCCTGTCCCGTCGATGTGCGGACGGGCAGTCTGGTCGTCTCCACCTTCCCGAAGAGGAAGGCGGTGAAGGCGTCCGACAGCGCGGACAGCGGATCTCGCATGGCGTGACCGACCTCCCTTTCGGTTCTCTCGGTTCTCTCGGTTGCTGTGCGGTGTGTGCTGAGCGGTGTGGTGCGGTCTGGGGCGGTGCGCTGCGGTGCTGAGCTGCGCTGATGGGGCTAGCGGCGGATGCCGGTGGCGAACGGCAGGGTGTTCACGAAGGCGCGGTGGTGCTCGCGGTCGCACCACTCCAGCTTGAGATACGACTTGCCGGCCGAGGCCCGGATCGTCCGCTTGTCCCGGGCGAGGGCCTCCGGGGAGCGCGACGACACGGTGATGTACCCCACCAGGTTCACCCCGGCCGCGCCGCTCGCGAGATCTTCACCCCGCTGGTCGAGCCGGCCGTGTGCGGCGATGTCGCGCGGGTCGACGGTGCGGTTCATCTTGGCCTGACGGCTGGCTTCCGCCTCGTCGTTCGTCTTCTCGGTGAGCATCCGCTCGATGGCGACCTCGGTGGGTTCGAGGTCCATGCAGACCGCGACCGTACGGATCACATCGGGCGTGTGGACGAGGAGCGGGGCGAGGAAGTTGACGCCGACGGGGGTCATCGGCCACTCCTTCACCCAGGCCGTGGAGTGGCACCAGGGTGCGCGGGTGACCGACTCGCGGGTCTTGGCCTGGAGGAACGTCGGCTCGACCGCGTCCAGTTCGGCCGGCCAGGCGTTGCGCTTGGTCATGGCCTGGATGTGGTCGATGGGGTGGTCGGGGTCGTACATCGAGTGCACGAGGGAGGCGAGCCGGCTCTGGCCGAGCGGCTGGCGGACCCGGATGTCGGCCTCGGCGAGGCGGGCGCAGATATCGGTGAGCTCGCGCGCCATGACGACGGCGAGGCCCGCGTCCCGGTCGAGCCTGCGACCGGCCTGGGGGCGGGCGGCGCGGGCCATGGCATTGGCCTCGGCGGCCAGCTCCCGGGTGTAGTGCATGCAGGCCACGAGGTAGGCGCGGTGCTGTTCGCTGGAGGTGGAGACCATGGACTGGAGCTGGTCGTACGACTCCTGCAGCCAGCCCGGCGACGCCTTGTCGCCGCGCTGGGAGACGTCCTTGGCGTGCGCGTCGGGGTCGGCGGGCAGTGTGCGGGCGAGCATCTGAATGCGGGTCACGAAGCCGTCACCGTTGGCGACATGCTTCAGCAGCGTGCCGAAGCGGTCGACGAGCGCTTCCTGGTCCTCGCTGTCGCGCAGCCCGACGCCGGGGCCCTCGATCTCGATCGCGGCGGTGACGGTGCGGCGGTCGGCGTGCAGGAGCACGGCGATCTCGTCCGGGCCGAAGGGGGCGGCGAGCCAGTTGATCCGGCCGATGCCGGGGGGCGGTCCGATTTCGACCTCGCGCCCGTCGGCGCCGACTCCCGCCTCCATGGCGGCGGAACGATAGGTCGTACCGCGGCGCAGGGAGCGCTTGTAGCTGCGGTTGATCTCAAACCATTTGTAGAAGGTGCGGTGCTTGTACGGGAGGTACACGATCGCCAGGGCGAGCAGGGGGAAGCCCGTGAGCAGCACGATCCGCAGGGACAGGATCGGGACGATCAGCCCGCTCATCATGCCGAGGAACGCGCCGACGATGATCAGGGCGATCTCGCCGGTCTCGCGGTTCTTGCCGACGATCGCGTTCGGCCGGGCCCGGCCGATGAGATACGTACGGCGGGGCGCGATCGTGTGGGACTGAGTCGTCAACGCCCTCCACCTCCCGTGCTGTTGTTACCTGAACTGCCTGATCCGCCACCTCGGTGGGAGCGGCTGCCGTGCGGGGTGCCGGAGGTCGGCCCCGATCCGCTGCGCGGCGGAGGTGCGGCGGAGGGGACAGATCCGCCGCCGACTCCGCTCCCGCCGGAGTTGCGGGAGCTGTGCGCGGCGACACCGCCGCTGATCGCGTTGGCGGGCCGGCCTCCGCCTCCGCCGCTGTCGCCGCTGTTCTGGCCGCTGCGGCTGCTGTGGGTCTTGATGCCCTGGGAGACCAGAGCGGCGGGGGAGCTGATCATCGCGGCGGCCTGGGAGCCGTCGGTGGCCTGCTTACGGTTGGTGCGGGCGCCCTGGATCTCGTCGCCGAAGCCGGGGACGAACCGGTAGATCATGGCGGAGGCGAAGATCGCCAGCAGGATGATGGCGAGACCGGACACGACGGCGGAGATCGCGTTCGGCCCGTCGTTCTGGGAGAGCGCACCGGCCAGCCCGAGCACGACGGCGATGACCGGCTTCACCATGATCACCGCGATCATGATGCCTGCCCAGCGCCGGACGTGGCCCCACATGTTCTTGTCGACGAGCCCCGCGTAGACGACGGTGCCGAGCAGGGCGCCGACGTAGAGCAGGGCGGCCCGGATGACGAGCTCCAGCCAGAGGATGCCCGCGGCGAGGATCGACACGAGGGAGACGACGATCAGCATGATCGGTCCGCCGCCGATGTCGGAGCCCTTCTTGAGGGCTTCGGCGAACGACCCGAAGAAGACGTCGGTCTGCCCGCCCGAGGACGTGGCGATGACGTCGGTGACTCCGTCGGTCGCGGAGACGACCGTGTAGAGGATCAGTGGAGTGAACGCGGAGGCGAGGACCGTCAGCCAGAGGAACCCGATGGCCTCGGAGATTGCGGTGGTCAGCGGCACCCCACGGATCGCCCGCTTGGCCACGGCGAGCAGCCACAGGACGAGCGTCAGGACGGTGGAGGCGGCGAAGACGATCGCGTACTGCTGGAGGAACTTGGTGTTCGTGAAGTCGACGTTGGCGGTGCCCTTCACGGCCTCGCTGAGCTTGCCGACGATCCACGCGGCGGCGTCGGCGCAGCCGCGGGCGAGGGAGGAGAGGGGGTCGAGGGAGTTGTCGAGGGTGGAGGGGGCGTTTGTTTTGGGGGCGCCGGCGTCGCCGTTTTCGCAGTAGTCCTTGGCGGGGCCGCGGATCAGGTCGCAGGCATTGTTGCTCTTGCTGGGGGACGGGCTCGGAGAGGGCTCAGCGAACGCGCGGCTGGCCAGCAGTACGAGAGCGACCTGCAGACTGGCTGCTGCCGCAGTGAGTGAAAGGGCTCGGCTTGATCGTTTACCGGGCATAGGTGAACCCTCCGAACTGTTCCACGGCGTTGGCCATTTCCTCCGCAGGGGAAGCAGCCTGGTCACGGCCGACGGGGGTGGGGCCGTCCTTCTGCGTGAAGTCGGTGATCTTCCAGTCTCCGTCGATCCACGCCAGTTCGAACGTGTTGGTGAACCAGCTTTCGGAGACGGGGTTCTTGGAACCTTCACCGGCCAGCCCGAACAGAGCTGAGTACCAAACGGCGACGCTTGCGGAGTCCCCGTTGAACTTCACGACCTTGGTGCCGACCGGGTTGGAGCGCGAGATGAAGGTGAGCCCAGCTGGCGCGGTGCCATCAGCGTTCAGCCCAATACTGGTGAGGAAGTCCTGACCGGAGTACACCCTGTCCAGGTCGCCCTGGCGAGCGGCGGCGACCTCGGGGGCGTATACGGCGGTGACGACCGTGCGGCGACGGTTCTTGTCGAACATGTCGGCCGAGCCGAGTGCTACGGCGTAGTTCGCCGCAGCGCTCTGCGCCCCCTGCTCGTCATGGGCGAACCCCGACGGCATCGACCCGTTCTTCCCCGTCACCGGCTTCGTCCCCGTAGCCGCCGTGGACGACGAATCCGGCTTGCTTCCACCGTTCCCCGAGCCGCCGTCGTTGCCGTTCCCGCCGCCTCCGCCCATGTTCGCGAACGCGATAGCCGCGATCAGGAGGACAACCACGCCGACCACTGTGACCAGGGAGCGGGATTTGCGGGCGGGCCAGCGGGGGGCGCCGTAGCTGTCGCCGCCCTCACCGTCGGGGAGGCGGGTGCGGGTCTGGCGGGTACCGCCGATGGTGCTGTATCCATCGTCCGTACGGCCTGAGTCGTTGCCGTAGCCGTTGTCGTCGCCGAGACTCATGCCGCGTACGCCCCCTCAACCGTTGCCTGAACCGGGTAGTACGACGGTAGCCGTGCGGGTTTCCGCGCGGACGCGGTGTGGTGACTCGACATCAGGGAGACGCAACCTCTGCCGGTGGGCACGACGGATGGATGGTGTGGGGGTGGGCGGGACTGCCCCTGGCGTGGAATGACAGCCGGTCAGACGGCCATTCCGTAGACGATGGTGAACAGGGTTCCAAGGGATCCGATGATGAACACACCGGTCAAACCGGCAACGATCAGCCCCTTGCCCTGCTCCGCGCTGAACGTGTCGCGCAGCGCCGTCGCGCCGATGCGCTGCTTCGCCGCACCCCAGACCGCGATGCCGAGGCAGAGCAGGATGGCGATGGCCATCACGACCTCGATCATTACGCGGGCCTCGTTGCCCAAGGTCCCGAACGGCCCCCAGTTCGGGGCGATTCCGCCGATGATGGTGGTGATGTCGCCCTTTTCAGCTGCCAGGATCATGTAAGTCACCGCCCCTGTTGGGTAGTTCATTGCCCCTGCCACACGGCACGGGTCGCTCTCTATCTTCGCTGATGAAACTGCTCTCGTACGACGGCTTGGCAGCTCTCTTTACCCGGATCTCGCACATTTGGCCGGTCCGGCCGTCCTGACCTGCGGATCGAGATGGTGTGTGACCGAATATGTATGGTTACTCTGTGTATCACGGGGTGTGACCCCGGGCAATGATTGCCATCCCGCCACCCTGGCCGAGAATTTTGCGCATGCCCTGGTCAGCGCGCCGGGCCTGGTCGGAGCAGGCAGCGGTCAGAGCAGTGGATGGCGGGGAACGGGCGGTCGGGGCGGCGTGGTCCAGGTGGGCGGCGGCCGGAAATCGCACCAGGTGCCGTCGAAGGGAAACGTTCCGGCCTCGGCGAGCCGGGCAACCGAGGCGCCCTCGTCCCGAATCGCGGACGCCTCGGCGGCCGTCCAGTAGACGGGGTGGCCGGTTTTCTCGGCGAAGGACCTCTCGTCCTTCCACTTCCAGGTCCGGTCCGGTGCCACGTTGATGTCGAGTTCGTGATCGGTGATGTCGATGTCGTCACCGTGATGGATCCGGCGCTCCAGATTTACGTACCAGCCGCGGAACTTCCGTCCACGCCCGAAGAGCCAGAGCACCGAGTGGGCGGCGCCGGTCGGCTGGTAGAAGAGTGCGTTGCCCATCGGCCAGCGGCCGGCGACCACCGGGTAGCCGCGGGGCGGGCGGTCGTCCGGGGCGATGTCCCGCAGATGTGCCCCGCGCGGAAGCTTCGTACGCCACATCGGTGTGCCGCTCTCCATCCACACCAGTTGGCCCGCTTCGGTGCGCTCGACGAGGCGTACGGGCACCGACGCACTCAGGTGGCCGCCGATGAAGAAGTTCCAGCGGAGGATCCTGCCCGGCTCGTCGTTCATGCCGTTGATCATGCCCGCGCCGCGGCGACCGAACACGTTGTCCGATTACCCGACCTGGAACCCCTGCCCCGGAGTCACCGGAGCTGGTCACCTGAGCCGCATCCGGGTGCGCTTGTGCCTCAGTCGGTGATGATGCCGTGGGCGGCGAGGACCTCGGCCTTGAACGGGACGCCCAGTCCGCAATTGCGGGCGCCCACGATCCGCCGCAGGTTCGGCAGCAGGTCGAGGTCGTCGAGCGAGCCCAATGTCAGTGCCGCCTGCCAGACTCGTACACATGACCAGCAGCACCGGAACTCCCGTTCCGCTCCCGGCCAATCACCGCATCTCCGAGACGTACGTCGACTGGGCGCGCGCCCGGGTCCCCGGTGCCGAGGCCGACGCCCGTGACGTGCTGGCGCAGGCGGACCGTGGCCGACACAGGGCCTGGGAGAAGCCCGGACGGTTCGTGGACGAGGCGGGGCACCTGGCCCGGGGTCTGCCGGCCGCCCATCTGCCGTGGTTCTGGGACACCATCGGGCACTGGATGCTGGAGACGCACCGCCGTTCCGCCGCCCGCGCGTACGGGTACGCGCGCGCTGCGGAGCGCACCCACGGGCTGCCGGTCGACCCCGACTGGCGGTGGGCGAACCTTCAGCTGTTCGCCCGGTTCGGCGCGCTTCCCGCCACCGAGCTCGGCGGCGCCCCGGCCTGGTTGGCCCAGGTGTTCGAACCGGGCGACGCGCACCGCGAGTTCGTGCGGCTGCTGGCCGTCTGGGCGGCGTCGCCGGGCGAGCTCCCCGCCGATCTGGCCCGCCGGGTGCGGGATTCCGCGCGCGCGGCCGGTCTCGGCGCCGAGGAGGAGGCGCGGGTGCTGGGCGGGGTGCTCGCGTCCGCCCGCGGAAAGGCCGTGCCGGACCGGCTGCTCGACGCGGCGCTCGGCTCGCTCGCCGCTCACCCGCCGGCCGACGACCGGGCCGCCGCCCTGCTCGACCTGTTCCCCGAGTCGAAGAACCACGCTGCCGCCTGGCTGCGGCTGCTCCTCGGCTGCGGGGCCGCGGACGCTGCCGCGGCGGGCCGGATCGCCCCGGAGGGCGGCCTCGGCGAGTGGCTGCGGCGGTACGCCACCCAGTACTCCCACCGCACCGTCGCCGGTGGCGGGGTGACCCGCCAGGCCATGCCCGCCGAGCTGTTCGACCTGGTGGCCCGGTTCGCGCCGTTGCTGAAGGAGGACGGCACTCCGGTCCGGCTCCACGAGGACCGCTACCAGTGGCCGCATCTGGACGCCGACCTGCTCGACGTCTGCCTCGCCGAGGGGATTCCGGTCCACGACCCCGGCCCCACCATCTCTCTGGAGTTCTGGGACAAGGACGCGCAGCGCGACCTCAGGGCGCTTGCCGCAGACCCCGTGTTCGGCTCCCGGCTCGAAGGCACGGTGCACGCCGGGCTCCGGTCCCAGGGAGGCTCCGCCATCAGCCGGCTGCCGCACAATCCGGGCATTGCGGCCGAGGTGCACGGCCGGATCGAGAAGCTGCTCGACAGGCTGCGCGGCGGCGGGCTCGCCGCCGCCGACGAGGCCGTCGAGGAGCTGCACGGCCTCCTCGACCGGCCCACCGCCATCGCCCTGGACGGCATCGAGGAGGCTCTCGACACGCTGGATCTCACCGGCCCGCTGGCCCGTGCCCTGCGTTCCGGCCTGCCCGAGGAGCTGGGCTGGACCGCCCTGGAGGAGGCCCTCGCCGAATTCCGGCCGGACGAGACGGTGCACACCACCTGCACCTGGCCGGTGCTCACCGTGTACGGGGAGACCCGCGCGTTCGCCGTCGACTACGCGGGCCGGCGCGGCGAGCACACCCTGGAGCTGCCGGAAGGCGCCGGCCATTCCACGGTGCACTGGGTCGGCGGCCAGTTCCTCGTCGCCTGGACGGGCTCGGGCAACGAGAACGGGACCAGTACGGCGTACTGGTCCGACAGCCCCGCCGACACGTTCGAGCCGGAGCAGTCCTACGGGCTGCGCCCCTACGGCGGCAGCATCCAGGGTGGTCTCGGCTACCAGTTCCAGACCCCGGACGGCGGCGGCCGGTTCGACGGCGAGAACGTCCTGCGCCCCGGCGACACCACCGGCATCGGCCACCACGACTACCAGATGTACGACGGCCGGGACTTCTGGAGCACCGAGGTGTTCAGCGAGGACCACGGCAGGGGATGGGCCCGCCTGGACCCCGCCACCGGTGTGCCCACCGCCGACCGCACCCTGCCCGACTTCCACCGCCCCGACACGTTCCCGGACGGCATCAGGCCCTTCCCCGACCACCGCATCCTCGCCGAACTGCCGCCCGGCGCCCCGCCGTCCCCGCTCGGCCAGGACGGCCGCCTCACCGGCTGCCGGGTCAACTACCGCACCCCGTACGCAGGTCCCTCACCCCGCGAGTTCGTGCTGGAGTCCACCGACGGCCGTACCGCGTCCTACCGCACCACCGTCTGGGGCCGCCGCCCGTGGGGCATCCTCGCGCTTCCGGCCGGTGGCGAGGACGCCGTCGTGGTCGGCAGCACCACCGTCCGCTGCCATGCCGCCGAGGACAACTCACTGCTCTGGCAGGTCCGGGGCTTCCCCGGCAGCCGCCACCGCGGACCCGTCCGGGCCACCCTCGGTGAGCAGGCCGGGCCCGTACCGCCGCCCGCCTTCTGGCACTTCCTCACCCCGCGCGACGAGCCCTCCTCCCGCGCTCTGCGCGCGGTCACCGACGAGGCCGTCCGCGAGCTGCTGCGCTCCGGCACCGAGGACGCACTGCCCGGGGTGACCGATCCCCGGATCCGGCAGGGTGTCGCCCATGCCGTCCGTCTCGCCGCCGATGTGCTGCGCCGCCGCCGGGAGCTGTCGCACCGGGTGGCGGTCATGCGCTCCGGACCGGTCGTCGAGCTGCCCGACCCGGTGCCCGACACCCGGCTCGTCCCGGCCCTGCACGGCCTGCTGGCCCGACTGCGGGCGTACGAGGAACGGCCGCCGCAGCCGCAGCCTGCCCTGCTCACCGCGGTCGCCGTCGACGGCCGGTATCTGCGCGGCGAGATCGACGACGAGGTGCGGGTGCTGGCCCTGCCCGCTCCTCCGCCCGAGTGGGCGGTGCTGACCGGCCGGACCGACGCCGTGGCCTGGCGGGCCACCGTCGCCGCCACCCCGGACGAGCACCGGCAGGCACTCACCGCGCTGCTCGACGTGTGGAGCCGCCAGCCGTTCGCGGAACGGGGCACCACCTGGCGCACCGGCCGCGCCCCCGAGCCCCGGACAGCCGAACTCCGCGCGTCCGGCGCGCCGGTGGCCTCCGGCCCGGTCCGCAGCGACCTCGCCCCCTTCCTCCAACGGGCCGCCGACCCGGCGCCCGCCGATGCCGAGGAGTGCGAGACCCGCACCGTCGTGGGTGACGACACCACCCGGCTCCCCCGCCTGCTCGCCCTGCTCGCCGAACGCGGCCCGCTGCCCGTGCCCGAGGAAGCCGTGGACCTGTTCCGGTGGCGTACGGGGGTGCCGCGCGCGATCGCGGCCCTGGTTCTCGACGGCTTCGCCGGCAGCGACGACTACGCGGCACACCTGAAGCTGTGCCGCGCCAAGCCGTACAAGGCCGACCGGACCACGGTGTACGCATACGACGAGATAAGGGGGCGTCTCGGCCCAGCCGGCCTGCACGCCGTGCTCGCGTCCGCCGTCCCCGCCGACCCGGCGGACCTCTGGGCCCCTGGTGGCATGACCGCCGCCGCGGACCGGATGGCCGCCGAATGGTCCGAACGGCTCGCGGTCACCCCGTACGCCGACGATGGCAGCCATGCCGCCGCGCTGGCCAAGGATCACGGCCTGCCCGGGACCTGGGCCACCGCCCTGCTCACCGGACGCCTGGCGGAAGCGCCGCTGGACGCCGAGGGGATACGGTCCGCCGTCACGGCCCTCACTTGGGCGTTCGGCGAGCGACCGGTGGGCGACCCGGTCGTGGAGGGTGCCCGCCCGCTGCTCGGCCGGATCACGGACATCCCCGCCGATCAGCTCACCGCCCTGCGTGCTCTGGCGGACCGCTCGGCAACCACCCCGGTCCCCCTGGGCCAGTACGAGGCCAACCCGCTCTTCAGCGTCCCGGCCCTGGTGGACGAGGTGGCGGCGTCCTTCGGCGTCGGCCGCGACGCGGCGGCCCTGCACCTCCAGCTGCACGCCTTCGACCGCCCGGCCGACCGCACCGTACGCCGCTGGAACACCTGGACCCTCGACCACCACCGCGCCGTCCGCAAGGAACTCACCGCCGCGAAGGCCCCTCGCCCCACGCCGACGCCCCGACCCACCGCCCCTCTGCCCGCGCACGAACGGTTCGCCTGCGCCTGGGCGGAGGCCGGTTCTTCTCCTCGGCGGTGAGGCCCGGCACTAGCCGGCGGTTCGGCGATCCTAAGGGCGCCGTAGGTGCCGTCCGACTCAATATGGACTGCGCGTGTGCGCCGGGCGAGCCGGTCCCCGGCGGTCTGACGGGCAGGCAGAGCGCGCACCCGGACGCAGTCCGTCAGTCGTCCGGATCCAGTTCCGCAGCATCTCCGCGCCCACTCCCGGATCGGCGGCGAAGACCGCCGAGTGCACTTGCATGGTCAGCAGCCAGGACTCCCAGATCTCCAGCATCACCGCGTCCGGGTCCACGACGCAGCGGATGCGCGCCACGTCGAGGGATGTGGTCAGAGTCCCGCTGCTGGCACGATGTGAGGTCCCGATGGTCTGCAGCGAATCGGCCAGGAACTTCTCCATGACGGGGACGGCTGTCCCCATCGCAGCCGTCGGATAGCTCTGGGTGGGACACGCCCATGACCACTGATCTTCCCTGCCAGATTCAGATCTTGGAGTATTCGAGGACCGCCCCAGCGTACGTACCTTTGCCCTCGACTGCGTCCTGGGCTGACGCGACGATCGGCGCCATGGCCTCGGCCGCGTTGTCCGTACCGAACGCGTGGCGGGGAACGACGGTGGTCATGTGTGCCTTACGTGGGGAATTCGCCGCACCAGTTGCGTCCCAGGAGGGTGGCGGGCAGGTAATCGGACTCGACTTCGATGGGGATGCCCGCGTCGTGGGCGAAGCAGGCCATGGCGAGCGGCGCGAGCGCGACGAGGCCCGGGACCAGACCGGCCCGGTCCTCGTGGGACCAGTACTCCTTGTGCCACTGGAGGGCGGCGGCGAGAGCGCGGTTGAAACCGGCGTGGTCGTTGCGGACGACCCGGTGGAACATCTCCATCGGTGGGTAGAGAATCTTGCTCACCATCTCCTGGTCGGCGCTGGTGTCCGAGTCCGCGCCGCCGATGGCGGCCACCAGCTTTGAGCCGAGGTCGTCGCTGCCGAGCCAGTAGGTCTGGAGGGCGTCGATCCAGGCGTAGTCGAACTCCTCGTAGCGTGCGCCGTTCTCCCGCAGCAGGGACAGGGGCACTCGGCACAGGGCGGTGATCCTGTCCCGTTCCCGGCACACCACGGCGAAGTAGAAGGCGGTGAGCCAGGTGCTCGGGGCCACGTACGGCTGCGGGCCGGTGGCCTGGAGGGTGCGGTCCTTGTGCGCGATGCGGCACTGGACGTGGCTCTCGGTTGTGGTCGCGGCGGCGAACGCGGCGGAGCCGAGCTGCATAGCGTTCACCCAGGCGTTCCAGGTGGGGGAGATCGATCCTTGCGGGTCCAGCAGGCAGTGCGCTTCGGCCAGCGTGATGCAGGTGCCGAAGGCCTCGCCCAGACCGGTGGAGTCCGCCTCCAGCCCGTCGATCCACCTGTCAGCGCTCTCCTGGAGAACGGCGATGCCCCCTTCCGCGTGCTCCGTGGGGAAGGGGTGGCGGGGAATGATCGAGACCAACGCGCTTCTCCTCAGAAGAGTTTGAAGTACTTGAGCACGGTCCCGGCATGACCGGTGTTCTCAGGGGCCTGGACGAGGACGTAGCTCGGATGTGGCTGTCCAAGTGCCGGGAGCCTTCGCGGTCAGCTTTGGCAGGATTTGGGACCCTGCTGCCCAATTCGTTCAGGCGGAGAGTTGGTAGTTGAGTCGTTCGAGCCTGCTGTGGCGGGCGCGGTCGAGTGGCCCGGTGGTCCAGT
>NZ_JBHVWT010000083.1:0-15441 GCF_042882135.1 Streptomyces sp. NPDC058240 | reverse complement strand
ATGGCCATCACCGAGGCCGGCAGGACATGATGAAACGGCAACGGAGCTCCTCGAGTACAAGCTGTCTTGGACGACTGCCTGTACCAACGAGCTCCGTTGCTCTTGCGTCGGAAATCTTTCAACTGGCGCGCATGACCTGCGAAAACGTTAACTACCCGGCCTTGGGTCAAGGCCCGGCGGTGATCAGTCCCCTGACCTGGACGGCCGGGGCAGTTCTGCCGTGTTGGTCTTCTCGGCGAGCGCGAGGCGACCGCCCTTCAGTTCGGGCACGTAGTTGTAGATGGTGTTACGGGAGACACCGAGGAGCTTCGCGATCGAGGTGGCGGTGTTCTCCGGGCGGGCGAACAGGTACGTCACGCTCGTTCCCCATGTAACCCTCGGCGGAAAGGGGAGTGGCCGTCACCGGCCCATCTCCGGCGGTCAGCTGCGGATGTGGACGTGGAACGCGTCCTGGTCGGAAATACGGCCGAGTTCGCAGAACTCGGAGATCAGTTTCCCCGCCCTGCCTGTTGCCCTCGCCGTCATGGCCTTGCCCGTGTGGTTCTGATGCGCCGGATCACTGCCCAGCAGCGCATTCGCATCTCGGCGTCCCACCGGCGGCGGGTGTGGTGCGTCCACTCCCGGACGCCGGGTTCGCGTGCCGCAGGCCGCTGATCCGGGAGGTTTCTCCCGGATCAGCAACCCTTTCGATGCTCCGGATCGCATTCGCCGGACCGCACGCGGATGGCGGTGAGGTCTCTCCCGTGGGACCAGGGGTGGCGTCCCGCAGGAGCGTGGTGGTGATCCGTTGGGCGGCGGCGCGGTCAGCCGTCCTGAGGAGTCGACGGAGACCATGGGGCTCTGGTCCGCTTCCCCTGACGGTCGGGACCGTCACTCAGAAGCGGTCTGGCCCTGGTACCAGTCGTGGATCTGCTCGCCTGTGAGGAAGGTCGCCTCAGCGTGGCCGCGGATGTATTCCAGGGCCTGGTCCAGGTACTTCAGCCGGTGTGGCGCGGCCATGATGTAGGGGTGGACGACCAGTGCCATGACGCGCGCGGAGTCGTCGGCGCGGGCGTCGGCGAGGAGCTGGTCGAACTGGTCCACGGCACGGCGCCGATACTCCTCGGCGGAGTGGTGCTGAATGAGCATCATCGCCACGTCGTTGCACTCCTGTGTATAAGGCACATTGACGATGGGGGTGGTGCGGGTGCGCAGTTGGGTCGGCTGGTCGTCCAGCACCCAGTCGCAGACGTACTCGTAGCCCTCCTCGACCAGCAGGTCGGGGGTCTCCCAGGTCTCGGTGAGACCGGGGCCGAGCCAGCCGCGGGGCGGCTTGCCCATGACGGCGGTGATCGCGTCGCGGGTGCGCTGGATATCGAGCCGCTCGTCGGGCACCTTCTGCATGTTCTTCTGTGTGAAGCCGTGGCCCATGAACTCCCACCGGCGCTGGAGAGCGGCCTCGGTGATCTGCGGGTAGGCGGAGATCGCGGAGCCGTTGACGGCGAGGACCGCGGGGATCTCGTGCCGGTCGATCACCCGCAGCATCCGCCAGAATCCGACGCGGTTGCCGTACTCGTGCCAGGCCCAGTTCGGTACGTCCGGCGAGGGCACCCCGCCGGCCGGCGGGGAGAGCACGGTGCGCGGCATCGGCTCGGAGTCCGACCACTCCTCGATGTTGACGATGAGCCAGACGGCGACCCGCGCCCCGCCCGGAAGCTGCAGGGCCCGGCGTCCCTCGATGGGGTCGTAGTCGATCCGCTCACTGGGCCTTATGCGGGCGTTACTTGGCATCGCGGTGGCTTCCGTTCTCGGTGATGGTGACGGACAGGGGCGTGAGGCCGCTGATCTCGACGTGGACGACGTCCCCCGGGACGATCGCGGAGACGCCGGCGGGCGTGCCGGTGTAGATGAGGTCACCGGGGCGGAGCCGGTAGTCGGTGGAGAGGTGGGAGATGATCTCGGCGACGTTCCAGATCATCAGCGCGAGCGGGGTGCGCTGGCGGGCCTCGCCGTTGACATCGAGCCGCAGTTCGGCCGCGGCGAGGTCGCCCACCGACGCGCGGGGGGTGATCGGGCCGCACGGCGCGGAGGCGTCGAAGGACTTGCCGGCCTCCCAGGAGATCTGCCGGTCCCGGCAGTCACGCTGGCGGTCGCGGCGGGTCAGGTCGATGCCGGCGGCGTAGCCGTACACCAGGTCCAGCGCCTGTGCCACCGGTACGTCCACGCCCTCGGCGCCGATCGCGACGACGAGTTCGCCCTCGAACTGGAAGTCGGAGGTGCGGGGAGGGTAGGGCACCTGGTCGTCGCCGGGCACGACCGCGTCGGTCGGCTTCTGGAAGAAGAACGGATCGTCCCGCTCGTCGCCCTCGCGCATCTCCCGGACGTGGTCCACGTAGTTGCGGCCGACGCAGTAGACGCGGCGTAGGGGGAAACGCTCGGCGATGCCGGTGACGGGCACCGACACGGTCGGCGGGGTGAACAACAGAGTCATGAGAGCTCCGATCGGGTTGTGGTGCTGAACAGGGCCGGGCGCAGCAGGAGGGCGAGCAGCGCGCCGGCCAGGAAGAAGCCGGCGATCTGCAGGAGTCCGGCGCCGGTCCATCCGAGGGCGGACACAAACTGGCTGAAGACCCAGCCGGATACGCCGGCGGCGATGTAGACGCAGGTGATGAACATGCCCGAGCCGTGTCCCGCGATGGCGGGTCGGACGGACTTCACCAGCAGGCCGGCGAGGGCGACGTACGTCCCGCCACTGGCGAACAACCCGAACAGGAACGAGAACGCGGCATGCCAGGCCACATCGTGCGGGCCCAGGAACAGGGCGGCCGCCGACGCGGCCGCCAGCGCGTTCATCGAGCCGATGCACACGCGCGGGTCGATCCGGTCGGTGAGCCAGCCGCCGAGGGGGGAGGCGAACGCGGCCAGTCCGGACAGCCCGATGGCGAGACCGGCCTGGCCCGAGGTGAAGCCGAGTTCGTCGCGCAGGTAGGTGGCGTAGAGGCCGATGTAGGCGAAGTCGGCGAGCCCGAACAGCACGGTGATGACGGCGAGCAGTATCGGGTTCCAGCTCAGGAGGGACGGGGACCCGCCGACGGTGGGCTCCCGCGTCTGCGTACCGGTGGCCTCGGTGAACCGGCGCGGCACGAAGAGGGCCACCGCGAGGGTCACCAGCAGGCCCAGCCCGCCGAACGCGAACATCGGCGCGTGCCAGGTGCCGTAGTGCTCCAGGAGGGCGGTCGCTGCCCAGGGACCGATGACCGACCCGGTGGCGAACGCCATGTTCACCGCCCCGATCGCCAGTCCCCGGTGGCGTGGGAAGGCTCCGGCGGCGACGGTCAGGATCGCGGCCAGCTGCAGTGCTTCACCGACGCCGGAGCATATGCGCCACAGCAGCATGTCGGCGAAGCCGGCGCTGAAGACCGTCAGCACGGTCGCGACGGAGAAGATGCTGGTGCCGACGACGACGAGCATCTTGCGGCCGAAGCGGGCGAGCGCGATTCCGGCGGGTATGCCGACGATCCCCATTCCCAGGGCGAAGATCGTGGACTGCAGGCCGGACTGGTCGAGGCTGAATCCGTACTCGTGCCGGACCTCGGGGAGCAGGACGGGGAAGACCATCCGGTCCATCGCGTTCACCGAGTACGCCAGCAGGAGCAGGGCGTACATGGCGACGGCGGGGAATCCCACGATCGCGCGGGTCGCGGGCCGGGTCGATGCCGCGCTGATGGTCATCCGCACACCGCCCGGATCGTGATCGACGGGAGAGCTGTGGCCGCGCGGGAAACGCTGCCACGGGGCGGCCTCATTTCCAGTCACCGGCGGCACGGGACCGCGCGACGAGCACGTCACGGCGGTCATCGGCACCGGAGATCGCGGCCTGCGCCGAGGGCTGGGTGAGCCGGCCGCGGTCGAGCAGCACCCGGCCGTCGACGACGACCGTGACGATGTCGGTGGCCCGGCCCTGCCTGACCAGTGCCTCGGCGGGGTCGCCCGACGGCAGGAGGTTGGGGGTGCGGGCGTCGATCAGCAGCAGGTCGGCCCGCTTGCCGGGGGTGATCGACCCGGTCACGTCGCCGATGCCGAGGTCGTGCGCGCCGTCGAGCGTCGCCATCTGCAGCAGCCGGCGCGGGGTGACCTCGGGCGATCCGGTTCGGGCGGCTTCGACGGCCTCCACGGTGCGCAGCGTCGTGAACACGTCGGGTGCGGTCGGCATGGCCAGGGTGTCCGTCGACAACGACACCGGCACCCCGGCCTTGAACAGCTCGCTGAACAGAGGGAATCCCATGGTGCGCATCTCGGTGATTGGGCTGAGCGAGATGCGCGTGCCGGTGGCTGCCAGCGCGGCGATGTCGTCCGGGGAGGCGTGTACGGCGTGCACGATCTGCACGTCGGGTCCGAGCAGGTTCTCGTCGGCGAGCCGGGTGAGGCCGCAGGAACGACAGCCCTCCTCGCGCAGACAGCGGTCGCAGTGCATGGTGATCGGGAGGCCCAGCTCACGGGCGGCTCCCCATTCGCTGCGGCAGACCCCGTTGGGGGTGCGGTAGGGGCCGCGCAGCGCCACACCGAAGTCCAGCAGGCCGTCGAGCCGCTCGGCGGGCCAGCGCGCGGAGAAGCGCCGGAGGTCGTCGAGGTCCATCGGCTCATCCGCCGGGGTGGAGTCGCGCGGTCCGTACGAGAACCGGCCGCGGACACCGGCGTCGAGCTGAGCTTTGACGTTGACGTCGGCGTCCTCGGGCGAGCGGACGTTGTGGTCCCAGTTGTGCACGGTGGTGATGCCGGCGGTGATCGCCTCGGCAAGGGCGAACCGGGCGGCCCAGTAGAAGTCCTCAAGGTTGTGGTGCGGGCCGAGCGCGCGCTTGACGGCGAAGTAGTCGCGGCCGGGCGCGTCGCTCACGGAGCCGCGCAGCAGGCTGTTCCACAGGTGCCAGTGCGTGTCGACGAAGCCGGGCAGCGCGATGAGTCCGCTTCCGTCGATCACCGTGGCGCCCGGTGGGGTGGCCGCGTCCGCATCGGTGGTGACTGAGGTGATCACACCGTCGGTCACGGTCACCGTCGCGTGCTCAAGGTCGCCCAGGCGCGGGTCCATCGTGACCGCGGTGACACCGCTGAGGACCAGATCCCCGCGTTCGGGCAGGTCGGATTCAGGTTCAGGAAACATACAGGCTCACTTCCAGTGCTATGGCTACACCCACACCCCACACGGCGACACCCCGGCGCAGTGCCGATGGTGATATTCGCCGCGCGGCCGACACGCCCAGTCGGCCGCCGACGAGTCCGGTGACGGCCAGGAGCAGGGCAGGGCCCCAGGCCACCGAGGTGAGAGCGACAAACGCGAGAGCGGACACCGACCCGACGATGAGCGAGAGCACGCTCTTGAGGGCGTTGAGCCGATGTGTTGTGTCGGTCAAGAAGACGCCGAGCATCGCCAGCATGACGATGCCGAGCCCGGCGACGAAGAATCCGCCGTAGAAGGCCACCACGAACTGCGCGGACAACAGTCCGATCCGGCTCGACCTGGCACCGTGCCGCGCCGCCAGGGCGGCGACCCGGGGTTGCGCGGCGAGCATCACGGCGGACGCGAGAACCAGCCACGGCACGACGGCGCGGAACACCTCGTCGCTCACCGCGAGCAGGGTGAGCGCCCCGCCGATCGCACCGGGGATGCTGACCAGGGCGAATGTACGGACCTGCCGACCTTGGCCCGTCAGCTCGGCCCGGTAGCCGAGCGAGCCGCCGAGATAGCCCGGCAGGGCCGCGACGGAGTTGGTGACGTTCGCCGTGACCGGCGGGACACCCATGGCCACCAGTACGGGGAAGGAGATCATCGAGCCCCCGCCTGCCACCGCGTTCACCGCGCCGGCCAGCAGGCCGACCACGGCCAAGAGCCCGAGCTCCCACAGATCGGTCGCCACGTCGCAACCACCTCCCTTCGTGGGAGCGAAGGTATGCACTGCATGCAATGCATGTCAACGATTGATGCGTAATTAGGCATGCCCTTTGCATGCAATGCACACCCTGTATGCTCTTGGCCGTGGACCACATGGGATCGCTTTCCAACCCGGCGGCGAGCAGCGCCGACATCGTGTATCTGACGTTGCGCCGGCGCTTCGCGGAGGGGGAGCTCGCGCCGGCCGAGCGACTCACCGAGGCCGCCTTGGCGCAGGAGCTCGGAGTGAGCCGCACGCCGGTGCGCGAGGCCCTGGGCCGCCTGCAGGCGGACGGTCTCGTCGTACCGATGGCGCGCGGGGTCGCGGTGGCGACGCTCAGCAACGACGAGATCGAGCAGCTCTACGATCTGCGCGCCGTGCTGGAGGGGCTGGCCGCAGCCCAGACCGCCCGCCTGCAAGCGGCCGGGCAGATCGCGCCCGCGCACCTCCGGGACATCGAGAAGGCCGCGGAAGAGGTGGAGCGAGCGGTTGCCGAGGGCGACGCGAAGCAGTCGGCGCGGGCCAACCTGGCCTTCCACCGGGCATTCGGCCAAGCTCCCGGCAACGCGTTCCTGACGGACGCGTTGCACCGGGTGTGGGACCGCATCGCGATCTCCACGGTGTCGAACCTCTCCGACGGAGAGTGGGCGCGGACCGTGCTCACCCAGCACCAGGAAATATGCCGGGCCATGATCGCCGGAGACGAGGACGCCGCCCGCCGGGCGGCCGAGGAGCACATCCTGTCGGCGATGCGCGTCTACAGCGAAGCCCTCGGCCGGGGGTGACCGGCCGCCGGCCCAGGCGCTGAACGGCGTGTCCCCCCTCGCACGGTCAAGGAGTGCCGCACGAGGGGGCACGGCGGCGGTACGGCCGTGGCGGAATCTTCTGGACGGCCGGCCGCGCAACCGTCCCGGCTACGTGACCGACGCCCGACGACGGAGCTCAGACCAGGCAGAGCAGAGCCCGCATGGCGAAGGACGTCTCACCAGTCTCGCCGACCTCTTCGTACACCCGGCCCAGCTGGACGTTGAGGAACGTCTCCAGGGTGTGGCCGGCTGCGTTGTCCACTCGGATCGCGGGTCGCAGTTCAGGTCGAGGAAGTTCATCCACGCCCTGAACCGCCACTGCCTCGTCGGGTCCATGGGAAGAGTCGGCGCCGCCGACGACAACGCGGCCATGGAATCCTTCTTCGCACTCCTGCAGAACAACGTCCTCGACCGCCGCACCCGGGCCACCCGTGAAGCCCCCGCACCGCGATCGTGACGTGGGTCGAACGGACCCACCACCGGCGCCGTCGGCAACTACGGCTGCGCCGATTGACCCCCATCGAGTTCGAGACCACCATGAAACCCGCCGCAGCCCTCGCGGCATGAAACCCCACTGTCACCAATCCGTGCAGCAGTCCCAGCGCGCTACTTGGCCAGCCTGGCCAAGTAGCGCGCTCAGGGTTCTGCGCCGCGCACATCGCTCGCAGGGAGCGGACTTCAGAGCGGTGTTAGGTCAGCCAGCCCAGGGGATCGGACTTGCTTGAGCACAAGGAGTTCCGACTTCTGCGAGGTCGGCCACATGTCGACGAGGTACCCCGGTCCGGCTGGTCCGGATGATGACGCTTCTGGAAGGGGAGGCGGTCCGCGCACGTCGCCTACCGCACGGCGACGTGATCCCCGGTCGACGACTTCGCCCCGGAGGTGGAGTTCCCGTAGTACGTCCACCGCCATGTCCCCGGCCCGGTGGCCTTCACCGTGGTCTTGAGCGCCCCCGTTTTACTCGACGTTGCTTTCTTGACCGTTGTGTACGAGGAGGCGCCCGCCGCCTTGAACTGCAGGCTGACCGTTCGGCCCGCGTACCCCTGGTACGTGTGGGTGTCCCAGTTCGCGCGTGTGACCCGCCCGGTCACGGTGATCGTCTTCCCTTTCGCGACCGGCTCCGGCGAGGCGTTGACAGTGACGCGTGTGGCCCGCTTGACCTGCAACGGGAGGTCCTTGTCGTCAGTGTCGTGGGCGTCGCCGGCGAGAAAGACCCGAGCAGCAGTTCGCCAGGTGCCGGCGTCCTCGTTCCCGAAGTCATGGTTCTGCGGGTCGATGTACAGCCATTCCTCGAAGTCGCAGATTCCTTTCGCCCTGTCCACGACCTTGCAGTCGCTGGTGATGATGGAGCTGTGCAGGGTGTCCCCAGTGTCGGGCTTCCCCCGGTAGGGGAACACCGTCGGCCCGAAGTCGTATCTGAGTTTGGTCGTCATCCGGAAGACCGCATGCACCTCGACCTCCTCCTTGACCCCGATCACGATCGGCTTCCCGCCGTTCACCGAGACCCGGGTGAAGGAGACCCCGCCCTCCGCCGCCCCAGCCGCCCCAGCCGGCACCGCCGCCACCCCTGTGAACACGACCGCCGCTCCACCGGCCACCACCGCTTTCCACATCGTCTTCCCCATCTTCGAGCTCGCCCTTTCCCCTGCAGCCTGGACCGAACGCGCAGGCGCACCGGCCGGAGGTTCATCCTCGCGGCTGACTGTGGGACAGGAGAGGGCTGTACACGGTTGTACGCGGTGCGGCAACGATTTGATCACCACGGCATCGCTCGGGTCCGGTTCCCGGGAGGGGCCCCGATGGCTGCACGGAGGATCCGGCAATCAGCCTTCCGCGTTCCTACCTCCGCAGCGGACCAGGTACGCCCGAAATTGGTGCATTCACCGCGCCGGGTCCCTGTTCTTCCTCCACGCAAAAACTGAGCGCCAGAGTGGCCAGCTATCGCGCTCAGTGGCCAACTACCCCGCTCAGTGTGCGACACGAAGTCGCTCCAGGTAACAGCTCGGGCTCCAGCGACAGGACAGTGAGCGGCTCCCCCGCCTCGCAGTACGACGCCCAGTTGCCGTGGCCGAGCGGCGCCCAGACGCGGGCGGCGTGCGCGTCCTGGACCCGGGCGGCGAGCACTGATGGGGATCTCTGGAATCGGCCAGGGCTGCTCGTCGCCCCACTCGCTCCCATCCTGAACCAAGTGGGAAGCGGAAGTGAGCGCCTTGCCGGGGCCGCTACCTTGGCCGACCCGTCCGTCTGCGCATGTGGACCGGCCGCACCGAGCTCAGTGAGCTCGGTGTCAGTTGTCGATGGCCTGGTAGAGCGTGGTCCAGAAGTCGTGGACAAGGCGGGCCGAGTCCGGGGTGGACATCCCGACCTGGGTGAGCAGGATTCCGGTGAGCTGGTTGTCCGGGTCGGCATAGGCGGTGGTGCCGGTACCGCCGTCCCAGCCGAACTGGCCGATGGGCGTGTGGTCGCCACGATGGGTGCGCACCGCCATCCCGAAGCCCCAGCCGCCCTGCTGTGCTTGGCCGACCGTGATGTGGGCGATGTTCCTGTACATGGTGGCCCGGGCAGCTTGCTGCTCGGGCGTGAGGCGGTTGGTGGTCATCAGCTCGACGGCGGGCCGGGACAAGATCCGTTCGCTGCCGTGCACGCCTTTATTCAGCAGCATCTGGAAGTAGGCGTGGTAGTCGTCGACGGTGGAGACCAGCCCGCCGCCGGCGCCCTGGAATGTCGGAGGCCGGCTGGTCCTTCCGCCTTCCGCCTCGTCCCACACGAGGAACTCTCCGGTCTGCGGATCGGGCCCGTACAGGGGCGGCAGTCGGTCGATCTTGCCGGCGGGCACGTGGAAGGCGGTGTCCTTCATCCCCAGCGGATCGAGGACGCGTTCGCGCAGGAACGTCTCCAACGGCCGCCCCGTGACCCTGGAGACAAGCACGCCGAGCACTTCGTTGCTGAGGTCGTACTGCCACCGCTCTCCGGGCTGGTACGACAGCGGCAGCTCGCCGAGGCGGCGCATCCACTCGTCCGGGTCGGGCGCCGGCCCGGACGCCACGCTGTAGTCGAGACGCTCGAAGGTCGCGGCCCTGATCAGGGAGTCCAGCAGATCGAAATCCATTCCGAGCCCGAACGTGGAGGTCAGCAGGTCCCGTACGGTGATCGGCCGCCGGGCCGGCACGGTCTCCTCCAGCGGGCCGTCGGGCCGCTTCAGCACCCGGCGGTCAGCGAGTTCGGGGAGCCACGGGTCCACCGGATCGTCGAGGCACAACCTGCACTCGTCGAGCAGGATCATCGCCGCCGCCGTCGTGACCGGTTTGGTCCGCGATCGGTACTCTGGTCGAGCGCACGACCCGGTTCACCATGTTGCTGCACCTGCCCCGGATGGAAGGCTTTGACACCGAACCGAGGGTGAAGAACGGGCCGGCGCTGGCCGGTCTGGGTGCCGAGGCCGTCAGGGACGCGATCGCCTCCACGATCACCACGCTGCCCGAGCAGCTGCGTCGCTCGCTGACCTGGGACCGCGGCAAAGAACTGGCACAGCATGCCCGGCTCCGCGTCGACACCGGCCTCGAGATCTACTTCGCGGACCCGCACAGCCCGTGGCAACGCGGCACGAACGAGAATACGAATGGGTTGCTGCGGCAGTACTTTCCGAAGGGCACGGACCTGTCCCGATGGCAGACAGACGACCTCGCAGCCGTTGCACTCGCCCTCAACAGCCGCCCCCGCAAAACCCTCGGATGGAAGACACCCGCTGAAGCCCTCAACGAACACCTACTCTTGACTCAAGAAGCCGGTGTTGCGACAACCGATTGAGTCCGGGCAGTACACGAGTTTCAGGCTCGCCGAGCATCTGGACGCCGCCGGCATCGCCGCCTCCATCGGCTCGGTTGGCGATGCCTACGACAATGCCCTGATGGAGAGCGCGATCGGCCTCTGCAAAACCGAGTTGACCAAACCCCAGCGGCCCTGGAAGACGCTCTCCCAGATCGAGCTCGCCACCGCCGAGTGGGCCGACTGGTACAACCATCGCCGGCTCCACGGAGAGATAGGGCACATCCCACCCGCCGAGCACGAAGCCAACTACTACAGGGAACTCACGAAACCCCAGGTCACAACCACAATCTGAGATCTCTGCCGAACCCGGGGCGATTCAGCGGGCACCGCCCTACTTGGTCGTGTGCGTGGGGTAGACCTGAACGTCGGTGTAGGCGCCCTTGATCTCCCCCGCACCCGCGGGCCACTTCAGGCTCACGGTGTGGGTCTCGTTCGGGGGCGTCACCAGGATGTTGGTCGGGGACGCGAGGCTGTCGCCGGTGTTGTCGATGTCGTAGGCGAGGTCGAAGACAGCGGCGTCACCGGGCTTCAGGGTGGTGATACGCGGCTGGGCGTGGCCGCGCTCGATGGGGTTCGAGGTGTTGTCGGCGTCCTTGATGTCGACGCCCGCGAAGCCCGTCGCCGAGCAGGTGGTCGAACCCCGGTTGATCATGGTGATGTCGATCCTGCCGGAGTCCTTGTCGGGCGCTGCGTCCGTGGCGTCGATGGCCAGGTCCTCCGTCTTGCAGAACGTGACCTTGCCGCCGGTCTCCGTCGCGCCGTTCGCGGCGTCCGCGAGGGCCTCAGTGCCCTCACCGGAGCCCGACTTCGCGTTGCTGGCCTCCGAGCTGCCGGAGCCCGAGCCACCCTCCGACTTCGAACCACCGTCCGAGGACGAAGAAGACGAGGACGAGGAGCCCTTGGAGGACGAGTCCTTCCCGGAGCCGTCGCTGCCACAGGCGGTGAGCGAGAGGGTGGCGGCGACGCCGATGGCGGCGAGAGCAGTGATGCGGGTGTACTTCACGGTGTTCCCCCAGGAGTAGCGCGGTGCATGTGGTCGGAAGCATTTGTATCTCGCACCGAGTTACAGGCGGTCCTCCGCGACGTCTTCGTTCTGTCACAGGCGTATTGACTTCACGGTCCGCCAAGGCGTCGCCGTACGGTCACCAGTGGGAGCTCTCACTCCCCTGACCAGGTAATCCTCACCCAGTGACCAGCCAATCCTCACAACTTGTCCAACACCAGCGCCCGGCCATCAACGCTCAACACCCCATGAAACAAACCGAATCAACCCGGCCCACAGCACCCAAGACCGGACACCGAACCGAGAACCACCCCAGACAAGGAAGCGAAGACTCCCACGGGCGCGGGAAACTCGCGACGCTGATCGTGCCAGCATTCCTCGGGCCGGGCGAAAGCGCCGATGAAATGGTGACGTCGAACGCCTACAAGAGCCTCTCGAAGGTCCTCGGGACCCTGCGGGCGCACGACACGGACACCATCGAGGCACTGGCCGACCCTCGCATCCGCAGCGGCCGGGAGAACACCGACGACCACGACCAGGAGCACGACGGCGGTGAAGACGTCCTGGAGGACGGAGACGGGACGGGGGGGCGGGTGAGCGAGGCTGCGGCCGGGGTGCTGCGGTTCAGTGAGGAACGCGACCCGGCCGTGCTCGCCCAGTTCGTTCGGCTGCGGGTCATCGACCCGGAGGGCGCCTACTGGCGGCGCGGGATCGAGGCGGCCGGACGGTGGCTGCGGGAGACCGGGAACGGTGTGCTGCGGGTGCCGTACACGGTCGTCACGCCGGAGGACTGGGGCGGGGTCGGCGGGTATCCGCTCGGGCAGTGGATCGCCGACCAGCGACGCGCCTACACGGCCGGGACGCTGACGGCCGGGCGGGTGGCCGAGCTGGAGCAGCTCGGGATGGTGTGGTCGGAGCAGGAGGCGGCCTGGGTGGACGGGTCGCCGTCGCCAAGGAGTACGCCGCCGCCCACGGCCACTTCCTCCCCCCGACGACCGCGACGTGGGAGGGGCATCCGATCGGGGTGTGGGCGAAGAACGCCCGCGCGGCAGCCCGGAGGGCGCGGGAGAACGAGGAGCTGCGCGCGGCCGGCCGCCCCGTCCCCTCGGCGGCCGGAGCGATGACCGAGGCCCGGCAGGATGAGCTGGACGCGATCGGCCCGGGATGGTGCCCTGCCTGGGAGACCGGGTGGCAGCGCTGCTACCGCCTCGTCCAGAACCACGTCCAGGCCGGCGGCACGCTCCCGGAGGCTGCGGGCGACAGCGTCGTCCAGGGCGAGGACCTCGGACGCTGGGTCACGGCGCAGCGGTTCGGGTGGGAGCAGCTTCTGCCTGTACAGCGGTGGCTGTTGGAGAACACCCTCAAGATCACATCGGCCGAGGAAGACGAGCGGCCGGTGAAACGGACGCAGGACACCATGTGGGCCCTCAACCTCGCGGCGGCACGGCAGTTCCACGCCCGGGAAGGGCATCTGCGGGTACCCCGCAAGCATGCTGAGCACCTGGCGTCGGGGGACGTGCTGTCGGGCCGTCACGACAGTACTGACGGGGGTGTGGTGGTCAAGCTCGGGACGTGGCTCGACAACGTCCGCAAACGCGCCGCGAAGCTCCCCGAGCAGCACCGGACAGACCTTGATCAACTCGGGATGCGCTGGTAGACGGCCGGGGGTGCAGAACGCGAGCGTCGGTGTGGCGGATGCGGTCGACGATCAGCTCGCTCCTCGGGGAGAATCGGCCGCCATGTGGAAGAACAGAGCCATGGTGCTCACCCTGTTGATGTCAAATGTCGTGCTGCTGACGCTCCTGGTCGCTACGTACATGCCGTCCGAGGGTGATGTTGCGATAGGCAAGGCCGCCCCCCGAGATGCGACTGTCAACCTTCCTGAACTCAAGGGTGGGGCAATCCTGGCCGCGAATCAGTGGCCGGACGCGTGCTCGTTCGTGGACCAGGAGGAGATCAAGGCGATCCTCCCTGGCGCCAAGGACATCGAACAGGAGAGCCGTCCGATCAACGCTTTGTCGATCAAGGACTTCGCTGCGGACTCCTCGTGGAAGGAGAGTGACAGGTCCGAGTCCGGCCAGTGCCTCTACAGCATGCGCCTTCCGGGCGAGACCTACGCCGCTACCCAGTTCTGGTTCCGCATCGAGGCCGTGGCCGACCCCAAGTTGATTGTCGGCTACGGAGATCGCGTCGGGTCAGGAACCAATACCAACCAGGGTGCGAAGGGCGCGGATCACTGCGTCATCACCGGTCTCTACGAGGGAAGTTGGAACTGCCGCAAAGGTCCGCTGCTGTTCACCGTGGGCGGGCAGAGCAGCGTGACCTTCAAGGGCGAGTTGGCCCCAGCACCTTTCGTCTGGCGGGACGATGTGCTCCCTGAGTTCGTCCGGACCATCGCCGCGAAGATCAAATAGCTTCCCCAGGAACGGCAGAAACTACGTTCATCTGCGCGGGCCCAGTGTCGCCGAGCGCAAGACCAGTCACCTCTGTGCGGCGATCAGCGGTCGCTCCCCGGACGAGGTCGACGGCTGCCGGTCCCGCCCCGGCCATCGCCCCGCGCAGGAGGCGTCTCGCCGCCGGGCCGGGTTACGGGCGGCCTGCCGGTGCCTGATGCTTGCGAGGGCCTCTTGCGACTGCCAGTGCTGCCAGCCCGAGTCTCCTCGCCTTCGCTCAGACCACGGATCGGTCGGACAAGATGAGAAAGCTTCAAGAATCCAGAAGTTCCGTCACCGGACGGAAGAGCACCCGACGGAGCAAGAAGCCCCTGGCCACAGGGGCAAGCTCTCGGCGGAGCTCAGAGGAACTTGCGGGATGTCGCACATATCGAGCGGTCGCTGGTCACGCTCCCGGGAAGAATCTTGTACTGGCGTGTCATGAGAAATCCTGACGCATCGCTCTTCAGGGGCTGGACGGCAATACCCTGCCTCACGGGGTGCTGACGGCCACAAACTTGGAGGTGATACGTGGTGGAGATCGTCAGCACAGTGCTGATGGGGATCGGGATCTTGCTCCCCAGCGTGAAGAAGCTGCTCGACAGCATGGCTTACCGGAACCGGATGCGAGGCCAGGCTGAGATCATCCGAGCCCGTCGCGGCGGAACACGTAGAGGCTGACCCAGCGGGAGACGGCTGCGGCCATGGGCACAGCGATGGGCACAGTGGCCACACACGTCAACCGAGGCATGCTCGCCATGTACTCCCTCCTCGTACTGGCCGGAGCGCTGATCGCTGGTCTGCTGATGTCGGCCGCCGCGACCGTGGAAGCTGTAACCGGTGGCAGAGACGGTAGTAGAAATTGCCAGGTCACGGACAGCGGCAACGTCGCACAGTGCCAGGTTCCTTCGTTTGATCCGTTGCCTGACAGAACCGCGTCAGGCGATTGGGTATTTAACTGGGACTGGGCATGCCTCATCGGCGTACTCGGGCTCCTGCTCATCTATGTCTGCACGCTCCGCCGCGGCCGCGCAGTGGGCAAGAGCGGCAGGCTCCGCGCACAGAGTCGACGAGGCGGCAAGCACCGATGAGGCCTGGGCGGTCGATGGCCCGGTCATCATCCGCAGCAGGTCGTACACCCGCACCTTGCCGGTCTGCAGCGAACCGGCGACGCGGAGCATGTCCTCCTCGATAGGCTGGTATCAGGCGGTTCCTGGGGCAAGTTCACCGCGGAAAACTTGAGAACGATCAAGCTGCCGGGCTCCTCGGTGGGCTTCGGGTGGCGGTGGTGACCACCACCGCCACGGCGTTCGCCGCTTCTCTCGCTTCGAGGAACGGCCCGTCACCACGCAGCAACCGGCGAACACTTGACGACCCTGCTGCCCAATTCGTTCAGGCGGAGAGTTGGTAGTTGAGTCGTTCGAGCCTGCTGTGGCGGGCGCGGTCGAGTGGCCCGGTGGTCCAGT
>NZ_JBHVWT010000082.1:0-15489 GCF_042882135.1 Streptomyces sp. NPDC058240 | reverse complement strand
ACGATCGACTCGGTGGTCGCCGTCTCCGCGCGGTACCGCACGCCGCGCATCAGCTCACCGTCCGTGATGCCGGTCGCGACGAAGAACACGTTGTCGCCGCTGACCAGGTCGTCGGTGGACAGCACCCGGTCCAGGTCGTGCCCGGCGTCCAGCGCGCGCTGCCGCTCGGCCTCGTCCTTGGGCCAGAGCTTGCCCTGGATGACGCCGCCGAGGCACTTTATGGCGCAGGCCGAGATGATGCCCTCGGGGGTGCCGCCGATGCCCATCAGCAGGTCGACGCCGGTCCCTTCGCGGGCGGCCATGATGGAGCCCGCGACATCGCCGTCGGAGATGAACTTGATCCGGGCGCCGGTCTCGCGGATCTCCTTGACGATGCCCTCGTGGCGCGGGCGGTCGAGGATGACGACGGTGACGTCCTCGGGGGCGGAGTTCTTCGCCTTCGCGACACGGCGGATGTTCACCGAGACGGGGGCGTTGATGTCGACGAAGTCGGCGGCCTCGGGGCCGGTGACCAGCTTGTCCATGTAGAAGACGGCCGACGGGTCGAACATGGCGCCGCGGTCCGCGGCGGCCAGTACGGCGATTGCGTTCGGCATGCCCTTGGCGTTCAGGGTCGTGCCGTCGATCGGGTCCACGGCGATGTCGACCTCGGGGCCGGTGCCGTCGCCGACGCGCTCGCCGTTGAACAGCATGGGGGCTTCGTCCTTCTCGCCCTCGCCGATGACGACGATGCCGTTCATCGAGACGGTGGAGACGAGGGTCCGCATGGCCTTCACGGCGGCGCCGTCGGCGCCGATCTTGTCGCCGCGGCCCACCCAGCGCCCGGCTGCCATGGCGGCGGCCTCGGTGACCCGGACCAGCTCCAGGGCGAGGTTGCGGTCGGGGGCCTCGGGGGAGACCTCGAGCTGAGACGGCAGATGATGCTCGGACATCGGAGCGCACCTTTCTGTACGGCGACGACCGGAAGAGGGTGCTGCGACTCTATCGTCAGGTCGACAAAATGAGCAGACCGGGTCACTTATGAGCGGCTGCCCCCGGGTCGGGCCCATCGGGCCTAGTGCGACCATGGACCCGTGGCTAGCAAGCGAGGCAAGCAGACAGTGCGGGACATGTTCCTGTCGATGGCGGTCATCTCCGCTGCGGCAGGGGTTGTTTACATCTTCGTTCCGCACGACGAGAACGCCAACCCGGTCAAGGCGGTCGACTACCGGGTGGAGCTCCTGACGGCGCGGCGCGCGGCGCCGTACCCCGTGGTCGCCCCGGACGGACTGACCGAGAAGTGGAAGCCGACCTCGGTCAGCTACGACCGCAAGGCGGGCAACAGCTGGCACCTGGGCTTCCTCGACCCGGAGGGCAAGTACGTCGCGGTGGAGCAGTCCACGTCCCCGGCGAAGAAGTACGTGACCGAGGTCAGCCAGGACGCCAAGAACACCGGGCGTACGCAGCAGGTCGCGGGCGAGACCTGGCAGCACTGGGCGGGCTCGAAGTACGACGCCCTCGTGCGCCACGACAAGGGCTCGACCACGGTGGTCACGGGCTCCGCCTCGCCGGAACGGCTGGCGGAGATGGCCGCCGCGCTCAAGACGTCCTGACGTCGCCGGGAGGCACGGAGAAGGCCCTGGAGCACCGAGTGCTCCAGGGCCTTCCGCATACGCGTGGCGCCGGTCAGACGGTCGTGACGACCTCGTCGTAGGCGAGACGCGGCAGGCGCGGGAACCAGGCGTCCTCGCCCGGCTTGCCGATGTTGACGACCATCAGCACCTTGTGGTCGCCGTCCAGGAACTCCTTCTCGATGCCCGCGGCGTCGTAGCCGGTCATCGGGCCGGCGGCCAGGCCGGCGGCGCGGACGCCGATGATGAAGTAGGCGGCCTGCAGGGCGCCGTTGAGCGCGGCGGACGACTCGCGGACCGGGCGCTCGGAGAAGAACGCGTCCTTGGCCTGCGGGAAGTGCGGCATCAGGGCCGGGAGCTCCTCGTGGAACTCGTTGTCGGCGACCAGGATGGCGACCAGCGGGGCGGTCGAGGTCTTCGGCTGGTTGCCCTCGGCCATGTGCTTGACGAGGCGCGCGCGGGCGTCGTCGGAGCGGACCAGGACGACGCGCAGCGGCGACTGGTTGAACGCGGTGGGCCCGTACTTGACCAGGTCGTAGATCGCCTGGACCTGCTCCTCGGTCACCGGCTCGTCGGAGAAGGTGTTGGCGGTGCGGGCCTCACGGAAAAGGAGGTCCTGGGCGGCGGGGTCAAGAGCGAGGGACATCGTGCGTATTACCTTCCGGACGTACACGTGGATCGAGCAACGCGGACCACGGTAACCGAGAGGTAGGTTAACTTTCAACTAAAACTGGAACGGGGTGACTCGTTCCACAGCGGGCTCAGCCGTTGTCGGCTGCCGTGCCACCGCTCTCCTGGGAGTCGGCCGGACCCGCCAGGGCCGCGTCCAGCCGGGCGCGCGCGCCTTCCAGCCAGTGCCGGCAGACCTTTGCCAGCTCCTCGCCCCGCTCCCAGAGCGCGAGCGACTCCTCAAGCGTCGTACCGCCCGCCTCCAGGCGGCGCACCACCTCGATCAGCTCGTCGCGGGCCTGCTCGTAGCCGAGCGTGCCCGTGGCACCAGCCGTCGTAGTCGCGTCGTCCGTCATGCGCCCCACCCTACGTTCCGGCCCACCGGGAGCCTGTGATCTCGTCCGTCCGTACCTGCGGGCGCACCTTCGGCACGTGCCGGTGCGCCTCCGGGCCCGCCCGCCCCGCCACCGGGGGCGGTCACTCGCCCACCCGCACGGCGAACTCGCCGCCCGAGACCCGCGCCCGGAGCACATCGCCCGGCTCCCCCGCATCCTCGGGAGCCCGCACGACATGGCCGTCGGCCCGCTGCAGCACCGCGTAGCCGCGCTCCAGCGTCGCCGCCGGCGACAACGCGACCACCCGCGCCCGGGTGTGGGCGAGCTCCGAATCCGCCCGGTCCAGCAGATGACCCAGCACCCGCCGGCTCCGCCCGATCAGCGCGTCGATCTCCGACGCGCGCTCGTCCACCATCCGCTGGGGGTGCTCCATCGACGGCCGGCCCAGGGCGTGCGCCAGCCCCCGCTCCTCGCGGTCCAGCAGCCCCCGTACCGACCGCAGGGCACGGTCGCGCAGCTGCCGCACCCGGTCCAGCTCCTCGCCCACGTCCGGCACGATCTTCTTCGCCGCATCCGTCGGTGTGGAGGCGCGCAGGTCCGCGACCAGGTCGAGCAGCGGGGAGTCCGGCTCATGACCGATCGCCGACACCACCGGCGTACGGCACCCGGCCACCGTGCGGATCAGCTGCTCGTCCGAGAACGGCAGCAGGTCCTCCACGCTGCCGCCGCCCCGCGCCACGACGATCACGTCGACATCCGGCAGATCGTCCAGCTCCTTCACCGCCTGGACCACCTGATTCACCGCGTGGACGCCCTGCACCGCCGCGTTGCGCACCTCGAAGCGGACCGCGGGCCACCGCCGCCGGGCGTTCTCCAGCACATCGCGCTCGGCCGCCGACGCCCGCCCGCAGACCAGCCCGATCAGCTGCGGCAGGAACGGCAGCGGCTTCTTCCGGTCGAGCGCGAAGAGCCCCTCCGAGGCCAGCGACTTCTTCAGCTGTTCCAGGCGGACCAGCAGCTCGCCGATGCCGACCGGCCGTATCTCCGTGGCCCGCAGGGACAGCTGGCCGCGCGGCGCGTACCACTCGGGCTTGGCCAGGACGACGACCCGCGCCCCCTCCGTCACCACATCCGCGATCCGGTCGAAGACCTGCCGGAAGCACGTCACGCTCACCGAGATGTCCTGCGACGGGTCGCGCAGCGTCAGGAACACCACCCCGGCGCCCGGCCGCCGCGACAGCTGAGTGATCTGCCCCTCGACCCAGACCGCCCCGAGCCGGTCGATCCAGCCCCCGATGAGCCGCGACACATCACCTACGGGCAGCGGAGCTTCCGCGGACGTTTGGAGAGCCATGCGAGCGAGCGTATCCGCCCCCACCGACAATCGGGCGGCCACGACGAAGGCCGCTCCGGCCCGGCCACTCCCGGCTCGGGCCGTACGCCGCCGCCCGCGCCGACCAGGACGCGTTTCGAATGGTCCGGCACGCCCCGACCGCCCCGACTGTCCCTTCCGCCCCGCCCCGCCCCGGCTCAGGCCGTACGCCGCCCCCACTGCAACGCCAGCACCACCAGCCCCACACCGAACCAGCACACCCCCACCACCTGGGCGCTCCGGGTCGCCTCCACGATCACCGCGATCAGCACCCCCGCACCCACCACCGGCACCAGCACATGCCGCCACCAGCTCGGCGGCCCCTCCATCCGGCGCACGGCGAACCAGCCGACCACCGACGCGTGCAGCAGCACGAAGGCCGTCAGCGCGCCCATGTCGACGACCGACACCAGATGGTCGAGACCGTCGGCCCGCCGGGCCGCCCACACCGCGGCGACCAGCGTCACCGTCGCGGCCAGCAGAATCGCGAGCCGCGGCACCCCGGACCGCGGGTCGACCCGGGCGAGCACCGAGGGCAGCCGCCGTTCCCTGGCCATCGCGAAGAGCAGCCGTCCCGCGGCCGCCTGCCCGGCCAGCGCCGCGAAGGCCGCCCCGATCGCCTTGCTCACCGCCACCAGGTCGTGCAGCCAGCTCCCGACCGCCGAGTCCACCGTGTCGTAGAACGCCGACCCCTGCGCGGCCGGATCGGCGGCCAGCTCCGCCGACGGCATCGGTTCGAGCAGCGCCGCCAGATACGCCTGCGCCACGAACAGCACACCCGCGAGCACCAGACAGAACAGCAGCGCCCGCGCCACCTTCGCCGAGCCCCCGGTCACCTCCTCCGCGAACGAGGCGATCGCGTCGAAGCCCAGATACGACAGCACGGCCACCGACACCGCCCCCAGCACCGCCGTCGCGGAGAAGCCGGAATCACCGGTGAGCGGAGTCAGCCAGCCGCGCTGCGCCCCGTCCCGTACGAGAACCACCACCGCCGACACCAGGAACACCAGCAGCACCACGATCTCCATCGCGAGCACCGCGAAGCCGACCCGGGCGGCGGCCCGCACGCCCCAGAGGTTGAGCAGCGTGGTGACCACGACGGCGAGTGCCGTCCACACCCACTGCGACACCGACGGCACCAGCGCGTTCAGCGCGATCCCGGAGAAGAGATACGCGACCGCCGGGATCAGCAGATAGTCGAGCATCGCCATCCACCCGGCGATGAACCCCGGCCCCTCCCCGAGCCCCTTGCGCGCGTACGCGAAGACCGAACCCGCCAACGGGGCGACCCGCACCATCTGCGCGTAGCTGAACGCCGTGAACGCCATCACCACCGTCGCCGCGACATAGACCAGTGCGACGGCGCCGTCGGACTTCGCGTCGAGCGTGCCGAACACACCGACGGGCGCCATCGGCGCGATGAACAGGAGCCCGTAGACCACCAGATCCCGGAAGCCGAGCGTCCGCCGCAGCCTGCCGCCCTCCTGGTGCGCCCCCTCCGCCCCCGCGGCCCCGCCCTTGCTGCCGCCGCTGCCGCCGCTGCCGCTCTCCGACATGAGCCCTCCCTGGGTCGCGTACGGATCAGTCTCGCCACCCGGCCGATCTTCCGCGCGTTCGACTCGGCCTTACGATGGGTCGCATGACTGCTACGACACCTCGCCGCGTCCTGCTCGCCGCTCCCCGTGGCTACTGCGCGGGCGTGGACCGTGCCGTGATCGCCGTGGAGAAAGCCCTGGAGCAGTACGGCTCCCCGGTGTATGTGCGCCACGAGATCGTTCACAACAAGTACGTCGTACAGACCCTGGAGAAGAAGGGCGCGATCTTCGTCGAGGAGACAGCGGAGGTCCCCGAGGGCTCGATCGTGATGTTCTCCGCGCACGGCGTCGCGCCGACCGTGCACGAGGAGGCGGCCGAGCGGAAGCTCGCCACGATCGACGCGACCTGCCCCCTGGTCACCAAGGTCCACAAGGAAGCCGTCCGCTTCGCGCAGGACGACTTCGACATCCTCCTGATCGGCCACGAGGGCCACGAGGAGGTCATCGGCACCTCCGGCGAGGCCCCCGACCACATCACGCTGGTCGACGGCCCCGAGGACGTCGCCGGTGTCGAGGTCCGCGACCCGTCCAAGGTCGTCTGGCTCTCCCAGACCACGCTTTCCGTCGACGAGACGATGGAGACGGTCGGCGCGCTCAAGGAGAAGTTCCCGCTCCTGATCTCGCCGCCCAGCGACGACATCTGCTACGCCACGCAGAACCGCCAGATCGCGGTGAAGCAGATGGGCGCGGACGCCGACCTCGTGATCGTCGTCGGTTCCAAGAACTCCTCCAACTCGGTCCGCCTGGTCGAGGTCGCCCTCGGCGCCGGTGCGAACGACGCCCATCTGGTCGACTTCGCCGAGGAGATCGACGAGGCCTGGCTGGAGGGTGTCTCCACGGTCGGCGTCACCTCCGGCGCGTCGGTTCCCGAGGTGCTGGTCGACGGCGTCCTGGCCTGGCTGTCCGAGCGCGGCTTCGAGGACGTGGAGATCGTGAAGGCGGCCGAGGAGTCCATCACCTTCTCGCTGCCCAAGGAGCTCCGCCGCGATCTGCGCGCCGAGGCCGCCGCGCTCTCGGAGAAGTAGCCCCCGGGCATCGGGGCGTTCCAGGAAGTGGGCCGGGCCGCCTGCCCGTACCGTGGACAGCATGCAGATCTTCGGCGTGGACATCGGCGGATCCGGGATCAAGGGCGCTCCCGTGGACCTGGACCGCGGAGACCTGGCGCAGGAGCGCCACAAAGTACTGACACCGCACCCGGCCACGCCCAAGGACGTGGTCGAGTGCGTGGCCGAGGTCGTCGGCCATTTCGACTGGTCGGGCCCGGTGGGCGTCACCTTCCCGGGCGTCGTCACCGGCGGTGTCACCCGTACCGCGGCCAATGTCGACAAGGGCTGGATCGACACCGACGCCCGCGGACTGATCGGTGACCGGCTGAACCTCCCCGTCACCGTGCTGAACGACGCGGACGCGGCCGGCGTCGCGGAGATGACGTTCGGCGCGGGCCGGGGCCGCAAGGGGACCGTGATCGTGCTGACGCTCGGTACGGGGATCGGCAGCGCCCTCTTCGTCGACGGCCGGCTCGTCCCCAACACCGAGCTGGGCCATCTGGAGCTGAACGGCCACGACGCGGAGAAGCACGCCTCCACCAAGGCCAAGGAGGACGAGGACCTGAGCTGGCACCACTGGGCGCACCGGGTGCAGAAGTACCTGGCCCATGTGGAGATGCTGTTCTCGCCCGAGCTCTTCATCATCGGCGGCGGGGTCAGCCGCAAGGCCGACAAGTTCCTGCCCCTGATCGAGCACGTACGGGCCGAGATGGTGCCGGCGGAGCTGCAGAACAACGCGGGCATCGTGGGCGCGGCGATGGCGGCCGCAGGCCACTAGCGGCCCGTGATGCCCCCTACGGCCTGCGATGCTGCGACCCGTGATGCCCTGCGGCCAGTGGTGTCCTGCGGCCTCGTTCACCGCTGCGGGCGGCGCGGTCCCTGCGAGGCGCGCGCCGCCTGTGCGGCGAGCAGCGTGCGGCGCTGCCGCTGCCGCATCAGCCGTACCTTGCGTACGGTCGCGATGAGCCCGGCGATGAGCGTCCCGCCGTACAGCCACCCGGCGTGCACGGCGAGCGCGGTGACGACCGCCATGGTCTGGCCGCCGAAGCCGCCCGTACCACCGGCGATCGGGATGACACCGATGGCGAACGCGATCGGCACGATGATCGGCGCGGTCACCAGGTCCGCGGGCCGCACCCACAGCGCGGTCAGCGCGCAGACCGGCAGGAACAGCACACCGAACACCACCGCCGAACCGTCGAGGACCAGCAGGTCGAGGCAGGCCAGCACGAACATGGTGGCGGCGGCGAAGAGCCCGGCCCCGATACCGGTCAGTCGGGGATTGGGCAGCCTGCGCAGCGCGAGCACGACGGGCGGCACCGGACGGGAGCGGCCTTCCGGCGGGCTCACCACCCGGTAGACGGTCGCGGTCTCCTCGATGGTGCCCTGCGGGGACAGCGGGGCCTGGCGAGACTGCCTGCGCTGCGGGGGACGTGTCCTGTGCTGCTCCACCGGGACAACGTAGGTCGCCGGGCAGGAGGAAACAGGTGCGGGACACGCCCTTTGGGCGACCTAGGGGATGAGTTCGATGCCACACGGCCGAACGGGAACCGGATCGGCACCCGACCGGACCCGTGGGTACCCGGTCGCCCCCGCCCGTAAACTGGAGAATCGGCCCACCCGGGCCCGCAGCGTTCCCGCCCACCTCCTCACTCCTCAGGAAGTCGCCAACGTGTCGCTCACGATCGGAATCGTCGGCCTGCCGAATGTCGGCAAGTCGACCCTGTTCAACGCCCTGACCAAGAACGACGTGCTGGCGGCCAACTACCCGTTCGCCACGATCGAGCCGAACGTGGGCGTCGTCGGCGTCCCGGACGCCCGCCTGAACAAGCTGGCCGAGATCTTCGGCTCCCAGCGGCTGCTCCCGGCGACCGTGGACTTCGTCGACATCGCCGGCATCGTCCGAGGCGCTTCGGAGGGCGAGGGCCTGGGCAACAAGTTCCTCGCGAACATCCGCGAGTCCGATGCGATCTGCCAGGTCATCCGTGCTTTCAAGGACGAGAACGTCGTCCACGTCGACGGCAAGGTCTCGCCCAAGGACGACATCGAGACGATCAACACCGAGCTGATCCTCGCCGACCTCCAGTCCGTCGAGAAGGCCGTCCCGCGCCTCACCAAGGAGTCCCGCCTCCAGAAGGAGAAGGTCGCGGTCCTCGCCGCGGTCGAGGAGGCCCAGAAGATCCTCGAGTCGGGCCAGACCCTCTTCGCCGCGGGCATCACCGCGGGCACCGAGAAGGGCAAGCTCCTCCACGAGCTGCACCTCCTGACCACCAAGCCCTTCCTCTACGTCTTCAACGTCGACGAGGACGAGCTGGTCGACGAGGACTTCAAGAACGAGCAGCGCGCCCTGGTCGCCCCCGCCGAGGCGATCTTCCTCAACGCCAAGATCGAGTCCGAGCTGATCGAGCTCGACGACGACGAGGCCCTCGAACTCCTCCAGTCCATGGGCCAGGAAGAGCCCGGCCTGGCCACCCTCGGCCGCGTCGGCTTCGACACCCTGGGCCTGCAGACCTACCTCACGGCGGGTCCGAAGGAAGCCCGAGCCTGGACGATCAAGAAGGGCGCCACGGCCCCCGAGGCGGCCGGTGTGATCCACACCGACTTCCAGAAGGGCTTCATCAAGGCGGAGATCATCTCCTACGAGGACCTGATCGAAACCGGCTCGGTCGCCGAGGCCCGCGCCAAGGGCAAGGCCCGCATGGAGGGCAAGGACTATGTGATGCAGGACGGGGACGTGGTGGAGTTCCGCTTCAACGTGTAGCGGCTGACGTATCACCACGTCGCTGATCTAGCAAGCACGCAGGTCAGAAGGGGTCCGGCCTTTCGGGGTTGGGCCCCTAGTTGTTTCCCGTGCTGGGGTGGTGCCGGGATGGCTGACCCCTCGTCACCTGTCATCATCCCTGGTCAGCCCTACCGTGCTGGGATTGAGTGTCCCGGTCAGTGCGGAGAAGACGCCGAAGGCCGCCTCGTCCGCGACCGGCAGTGCCCCGCCGAGCTGCTCGAAGAAGGCGTCGACGGCCGGGTTCGATGCGGTACGGCACGGTGACGGAGCGGCGTTGACGGAGCGGCGTTCGCGCACGGAAGGCAGCGGGATGGCGCGCACCAGCGGGGCGTCGGTGGCGAGGATGCTGCGCAGGTTGTCGTTCGGGACTCCGGCCATCTCGAGGCTCCGCTCCCCACTGACCCGCGCGCCCGCCGGGTCGCCCGGGAGCTGCTCGACGATCTGGCCTGTGCGCTCGCGGTGGATGCGTGGGGGCGCTGGGTGGGCACCTCCGGGCGCACAGTCGCCAGGCTGTTCCTGGCCGACACCGGCACCACCCCGGGCGCGTACTTCGGTTCGCGCCGAGGGGGTGATGCCAGAGCCTCCGCCACTGCCCGTGGGGCCGGTCAGATGAGGACTGCGGTGCCGGAGACGAGGATGTGGTCGTCGCACGGTCGCAGGGTGACTTCCAGCCGTGACGGGCGCCCCATACAGCGGCCCTGCTGGATGGTCGACTTGGCATCCGAAGGGACGAGTTTCAGTTCACGAGCGTCGGCTCCGAAAGCCGCGGCCGCCGCTCCTGTCGCTGCGGACTCGACCACGCCGCCGACCGCCAAACTCAGACTTCCTTGATCTGTACGCGGTCACCGCACAGTTTCGACCAGTCGTCGCGATCCGAGGTCAGCACAAGCACGGACGCCGGAGAGCGGAGCGCCACGCCTGGCTCGCCGAGGTAGTCGAGCAGATCCGCGTGATCGCCTTCGGTCGCGTAGTGGAGAATGCCGGCTACCATGGACCGGGTATCGCAAAAGCCCATGGTTGTGGACGCGCCGGGCCGCGGCGCGCACGAGTGTCACCGGGAGCGAATCACTGCGAGAGAGGCGAGGCGAGCAGCGACTGGATCTCGTCGAACTGTGCGGACATGCGAGGGTCCGCGAGGAAGTCGTCCAGGTCCGCGCCGCCCATCTCGAAGTCGACGACCTCGAGCAGCGTGTGCGCCACCGTGAACACCGACGAGGAGTCCTCGTCCTGCTGGTAGTCCCGCCATGCATCCAACGCTGTGAGTGCCCAGAGCACGAATGGGTCCATGTCGCCGTTCGACAGCGTGCCCTCTTCGAGAATGTCCAGCCAGGTGGTGAGCGTCTGCGCGTCTGCGCTCACGGGGTTGGCACACGCTGCATGGAATGCATCAAGGGCCTCGGGCGTGAATTCGTCAGCGGCAACCTCGTCGACCCCATCCAGCTGTGTGAGCCTCTGGACTGCATGCACTGTCAAAGCTCGTTTGCCATCGGAGGTTGCCGTGTCGATGCAGCGTTCAAGGTTGCTCTCTACGTCCGCGTACCGCATCCACCCAGTTTAGGGTCGCCGTCGTTCGGTCTCCCTCTCCTCAGTCGACCATCGGCGACACGGTGGATAGGGGCCTTCTTGCGTCAGTGGCGTACCTCTGGGGTACCGGGAAGTCTCATGCCCCTTGGGGGCGTCCCTTGCGGGTACCCCTAGTCGACCCTGCCTGGGTGACAGAGTTCGAGCCATCTGCAAGGCGAACGTCCTCGCCCAGGTCGGGGACCGGCTCCGAGCATTCGAAGGCCACTACAACGCTCCGACGGGCGTTGCCCCTTGATCGTGGACACCCTGATCATTGGATCGTGAAGATCCGAAGAGCAGGAGTTCCCGTTGGGGACATCGAAGTACTCGCCTGAGTTCCGGGCGGATGCCGTCGCGCTGTACCACTCCAGCCCGGCTGGGACGTACGCGTCGGTGGCCAAGGACTTGGGGGTCAACCACGAGACGCTCCGCACGTGGGTACGGGACGCCGAGCAGGCCGCCCGGCCAGGCGCGGGTGAGGCCAGCGCGATGGAGAAGGAGAACCGGCAGCTGCGGGCGCGGGTGAAGGAACTCGAGCTCGAGCGGGAGATCCTGCGGAGGGCTGCGAAGTGTTTTGCGGGCGAGACCAGCTGGTGAGCCGCTTCCAGTTCGTTGACGATCACCGTGACGCCTTCGGCGTCAAGCGGCTGTGCCGGATGCTGGAGGTCTCCCGCTCCGGTTTCTACCAGTGGGCGGCCGGCGCGGAAGCACGGGCCGGGCGGGCACGGGCGGACGCCGAGGTGGCCGAGCAGATCGCTGAGATCCATACCGAGTCGGACGGCACCTACGGGGCTCCGCGTGTCACGGCCGAGCTCCAGGACGCCGGGGTGCTGGTCAATCGCAAGCGGGTGGCACGCGTCATACGGAAGTTCGGCATCGTTGGGCTGCACCTGCGCAAGAAGGTCCACACCACGATCCCCGAGCCCTCGGCGACGCCGGTGCCCGACCTGTTCAAGCGCGACTTCACCGCCACCGCGCCGAACACCCGCTACGTGGGCGACATAACCTACCTACCCGTCGGCAACGGCCAATTCCTGTACTTGGCAACGGTGTTGGACCTGTACTCGAATCGCCTGGCAGGTGAACGCCAGCGCGGTCCGGGTCTTCAGCGCCCAGGATCGATGTGCCGTGCCCCGTGTGGTGCTGCAGGGGCGCCACCACCGAGGTAGGGCTGACGCCGTCAGCTTTCCCAGTCGACGGATACCACGGTCCCGTCGCGGGCCACCTTGACGGCAAGGAGGTCGTCACTGGTCGCAGCGTCGATCGTGTAGTCCATGACGACCCGGGCCTTGGCCTCACCGATCAGGTGCCACAGGCCGATGTGAACGGGGTGCATGGCTGCAGTGAACGCGTCGACGCTGATCGCTTCGCCGTTCGCTTCCCGGGTGAGGCGCTTGATCACTTCGACGTCGTCGAGTTCGTCGGCGTGGTGGTCGATGAAGTAGCGATCCTGCTGCAGGTCCTCACGGATCGCCGCGCGAGCCGCGGTGTCCAGAGCCGGCAGATGGGCCAGGTGCGTCGCGAACGCATCCAGTTCTCCCGCGTCCAGCCCGGAACTGGGGTCGGCCCACAGCCAGACTTCGACCTCGCTGCTTCCCAGCGCGGCTGCGCCTTCCCAGATGACTTCCGTCTCATCCACCGACGGAACCTCAAGGTGCCCGAAGTGGGGGTGATCGATACTCTTCATGGGGCCTGTCATTCCGATGGGCGGTACGGCTTGAGAAGTAGTGAACGCCTGGTCCAGGTTACGGCCTCGATCATTCCGTGCGGGTACCGGTTCTGCCGGTACAGCGCCTCCGGTGTCACCTGCCCGTACACGATCCGCACGCGCGGCCTGCTCGAAACGACGCCCCTGAGCGCACACCGGCGCGCAGGCTGTCGTCACGTCTCAGGGCTCGGTCGACACTCCTGCCGAGGACCACGAAGGCAATCCCTAACCTCTATGTTAGTAACATCGTTGTTAGTGTCATGTGCGGAGGTCGACCAGACGTGGTGGATTTTGTAGGGCGTCGCCAGGAGCTGGCGACGTTGGAGCGAGAGCTGCAGAAGGTGGCGGCAGGGGTTGGCGGGGAGCGACCCGGGCGGTGCGTGATGTTGCGTGGGCGGCGACGGGTGGGCAAGTCTCGACTGGTCGAGCGGTTTGCGGAGCGCTCCGGAGCCCCGTTCTTGTTCTACGCGGCGACCGGTGCGTCCCCCAGGGATGATCTGGCGCGGCTGGCCCGGGACGCCCAAGCATCGACGCTGCCGTTGGCGGGGCTGGTGGCCGCCGCTCGGCCGGAGAGCTGGGACGCCGCGTTCGATGTGCTGGCCGCGGCGCTGCCCGCCGACCGGGCGAGCGTGCTGGTCATCGACGAGGTGCCGTACCTGATGGATACCGATGGCGCCTTTGAGGGGATGCTGCAGCGGGCCTGGGACCGCGTGCTGCAGACCAAGCCGGTGCTGCTGGTCCTCATCGGCTCCGATCTGTCGATGATGGAGGCTCTGAACAGCTACGGACGACCCTTCCATCAGCGCGGCCGGGAGATGGTGCTGGGGCCGCTGAACCCCGCCGAGGTGGGGCGGATGCTTGGGCTGGATCCGGCGGAAGCCTTCGACGCCGCGCTGGTCACCGGCGGGCTGCCGCTGATCTGTGCGGAGTGGCCACAGGGTGCAGGGCTGTGGGACTTCCTCGGTGAGGCGCTGAGCGATCCGGTCTCGGCCCTGCTGGTGTCGGCCGAGCGCTCGCTGGCTGCCGAATTCCCCCCGCAGGCTCAGGCGCGTACGGTGCTGGCGGCTATCGGCAGTGGCGAGCGGACCTTCACCAACATTGCCCGTGCAGCCGGCGGGATCGGGGCCACGCCGCTGCAGCGAGCGCTGGAGCTGCTCACGGACAAGCGGGTCGTCGCCGCGGAGCTGCCCGTATCGCTGCGTCCGTCGAAGGATCGCCGCTACCGGGTGACAGATCCCTACCTGCGGTTTTGGCTGCACCTGCTGGGCCCGTCCATGGAGGAGATCGAGCGGGGGCGGGGCGATCTGACCTTGGCGCGGATCCGGGCGAGCTGGACCAGTTGGCGCGGCCGGGCCATCGAGCCGCTCATCCGCGAGGCGCTCGCGCGGATACTGCCCGATGACCGGCTCCCCGCGGCCCCCGCGGTGGGCGGCTACTGGACCCGCACCAACGACGTCGAGATCGATATCGTCGGGGCGGACCGCGCACCCATTGCCAAGGAGCTGCTCTTCGTCGGCTCCATCAAGTGGCTGGAGCAGTCGCCCTTCGATCGGCATGACCTGGCCGCTCTCCATCGGCACCGGGCCGCCCTCACCGGTGAACCCGTTCCAGTTGTGGCGGTCTCGCGCAGTGGAGTCGACTGTCCGGGGCTCGATGCCACCTACGGCCCCGGAGATTTGCTGACCGCCTGGCCGCTGTGAGTGGCGGATGGCAGGCGAGGCGCGGGAGTTGGGGAGCGCGATCGGGCCGCAGACGTTGCGGAGAAGCCCCACAGACCTCGGCCCCTTGCCAGCGCTGCTGTGTAGCGTTGGCGATCCTGAGTCTTCTCGTACCTCGTCGCGGATCCCGTGCTGGGATGGTGTTGGGATGACGTCGTATTTCCGCAGGTCACACGTGTTGTGGTGGAGTTCCGCTTCAACGTGTGAGTGGGTGAAACAACGCCACGTTGGCGGCCTGGCGAACATGCAGGTCAGATGGGGTCCGGCTCTTCGGAGTCGGGCCCCTGGTTTTTCCCGTGCTGGGTTGGGGGTGGAGCCTGACGAGTCCGCCTTGCTGCACCGCCTCTGGTGATCCCGTGGCCACCCCTTGAAGGGAAGCCCACTCCCGGACCGTCACGAGGTGGGCCGATTGAAGGCCCACGTACGGATCCGTATGGAGGAGCAGAGTGGGGTGGCCGCGGGCAGTCCGTTCGGCGGCCCAGGTGTGGTCGAGGGCGGTGAAGCCGTCGTCGATCCAGACGGCGGGTGCTCTGCCGAGCCAGGGGTCGACGTGGTCGCGTTTCCAGAGGTAGCCGTTGGGGTGGCTGGTGGTGATCTGTGGGCGGGGTGCTGCCGTCGGCCGCCGGGAGCGGTATGAGGACGCCGTCGATGTCCAGGAGCAGGTAGGGCAGGGGCATCGGTGCCTCCGGGGTCAGCGTTAGCGGGCGGTGATCAGGAGGGTGGTGGGCCACGGGTCGCGGCGCGGGTGCCGCAGCTCCAGCGCGGAGGTGATGCGCAGGCCGGTCCGGGAGAGGTGGGCGCCCCAGCGGTGAGCGTCGAACTCCCACCGGGCGAGGGGCAATCGGGTGCGGTCGGGCATGGTGACGTAGTCCTCGCGCGGACGGTCGTCCGTGGATGGATGTCTTCCGGCCCGCGCCGGGTGAGGGACGGAGAAGGCCAGGACACCGCCCGGTTTCAGGCGTCGGGAAATGGCGGCGAGGAGGAGCTCGGGGGCGACTAGGGCCTGTTCTGAGTTCTGATCACAGTCGGGGTGTTCGCCCTTTGTTCGGCTGCTCCGGCTGGTAGTACGGTCGTATGACACGTGGCGATCT
>NZ_JBHVWT010000081.1:0-15706 GCF_042882135.1 Streptomyces sp. NPDC058240 | reverse complement strand
CAACCTCACCAAGCGCATAACGGACGAGACCACCCCCACCTGGCGAGGAACCTATTAGGGCAGAAAGGGCAATCTACCTAGATCAAACGCCCTCTAAGAGCACCTAACAGAAAGCCTGGTAGTAGCCATATCCCCTTCCTGGCTGAGTCGGCAGTGCTGTGGGAGGCGCTCGGGCCCGAGCTGTACGAGGCCGTACTGGCCGTCCGCCGCGCGGAGGCGGAGCTGTTCGCGATGTTCACCGACGCGGACGTCATCGAGGCCGTCCGCTGGCGGTATTGACTGGCTACTCCTCGGGCTCCCAGGCGATCAGCTGCTCGAACACCTGTTGGCCGCCCTCGATCTTCAGGTCGCTCAGCGTGAGGCGGCCCCAGACGAAGAGGAGCAGCTGCTCGGCCGTGCCCGTGGCCGAAGCGGAGGCGGGCGCGGCGTCGTCCGTGAGGGGTGCGGGCCAGGCGCCGGTGCCGTCCAGCACGAGGAGCCAGGAGCGGCCCTCGGTGGCGTGGTAGTGGATGGTGGCGGCCTCGTGCGGCCAGGCCGCCGGGGTGGAGTTGCAGGTGTCGAGAAACTCGGCCACGCCGTCGATCGCGACGTCCGCCGGCATCGGCTGCACGGCGCCTGCGGCGAGCTGGGCGTCGTAGGTGTGCACCAGCAGCTCGTGCACCCGGCGCCGGGCAACGCCCCAGGCATTCGCCGGCGACACGCCGGCGCCCCACCACGCCCAGCACTCGCGCTCCGGGCCAGCCTCGCGCAGCGCACTCAGCAGCAGCTCGTTCGACTCGGCGTACCAGGCCAGCAGCGCCTCGAGCTCGCGCGGCACCTCCGCGGCATCCTTGGCCGGCGGAGCCTCGGCCGGGCCCGCGGCGACGATCGCGGCCCACCAGCGCTGGCCCGTACCCAGGTGCTGCACCAGATCGAACAACGTCCACTCGGGGCAGGATGGCACCGGCGCGTCAAGGCTGGGCGCGGCGGCAACCGCACTCCGGAACGCGGCCGACCGCTCGTCGATCAGTTGCAGCAGGGCGGAATACTCAAGACTCTCTGTCACATCGCTTACCTATCACCCCAGCTCAGCCGGCTGCACCCTATTTTCCAGGCCGTCAGCTGCGGGAGTTAGAGCACCTAATGGAAGCCTGGTCGTAGCCATATCCCCTTCCTGGCTGGCTCGTTGAACGAGTCATAGGGAAGGGGAACGGTCCTCCGTGGATGGTGCCGGATGACCTGTGGGGGCGGATCGAGCCGTTGCTGCCGGTCAGGCAGCGGCGTCCGCGCCATCCCGGCCGGCTGCCACTGGACAACCGTGGTTGCCTGCAGGGCATCCTGTTCGTGCTGCACACCGGGATCCAGTGGGAGTGGCTGCCGCAGGAGCTCGGCTTCGGGTCCGGGATGACGTGCTGGCGCCGGCTGCGGGACTGGCACGAGGCCGGGGTGTGGGACCGGCTGCACCAGGTGCTGCTGACCGAGCTGCACCGTGCCGGGAAGCTGGGCTGGTCCCGGGCGGTGATCGACGGCTCCCACCACCAGGCCCGTCGGGGCGGCCCAAAACCGGGCCGAGCCCGGTCGACCGTGCCCGGCCCGGCTCGAAGCTCCACGTCATCACCGACGCAGGCGGCACCCCGCTCGCCATCACCCTGACCGGTGGCAACCGCCACGACATCACCCAGCTGCTGCCCCTGCTCGACGCGATCCCGCGGATCCGCGGAGTGACCGGTCGCCCCGTCACCGGCCGCGGCAGTTGTTCGCCGACCGAGGCTACGACTTCGACAAGTACCGTCGGCTCCTGTGGAAGCGCGGCATCAAGCCGGTCATCGCCCGACGCGAAGTTCCGCACGGCTCCGGCCTGGGCTCGGTCCGCTGGGTAGTCGAGCGGACGAACGCGTGGATCCACGGCTTCCGACGGCTACGAATCCGCTGGGAGATCTGCGACGACATCCACGAGGCGTTCCTGAAGCTCGCCTGCTGTGTGATCACCTACAGGCGAGTCCAGGCATTGTGTTAGCTCCTCTTAGAGTGCGATCGCGCGGTGTCCCTCTTCGCGAACGGGTGAGACGGGCAGCGACGTGCAGGATCCGGTAGCGGAGTTTCCTGGGTTCGGCGGTAGCCAGCTCGCCGTCCAGCAGCAGGACGCGGGTCCAGGCCAGAAGGTCGATGGCCGCGAGGCTGAGCTCGAGCCAGGCGGCGTTGACGGAGAACAGGCGGGATGGGAAGCGTCCGAAGCCGGTGGTCTTGCCGCACCGGATGTGGTCCTCGACGGTGGCGTGTCCACGGTGGCGGACCTCCAGGAACTGGGCCGAGCCGCCGCCGGAGTACGGGGTGTCGGTGAGGAAGACCTGGTGCCGCAGGCCCTCGTCACTGTCGAACAAGGAGAGCTGGGCGCCGGGGTGCGGGCGTTCGCGGCGCACGATGATGCGGGTGCCGGCCGGGTAGCCGTTCAGGTCGACCATGCCGGTCAGCTCGGCGACCTCGGCGGACTCACGCAGGGTGCCGTCGGCGTCCAGGGCGGGGTGCCAGACCTGTTCGGGCAGGGCGCGGATCGCGCGGCGGACCGGTGCGGTGACCGCGTATCCGACCGAGAAACGCAGGCGAAGGCCGTTGTCACGCAAGGCGCGGAGATGCGTGAGGAACGCCTTCGCGCTGCCCGCGCTGTCGGTGCGGACCAGGATGTCGGTGCCGTGCCGGTGGGCGTCGGGGATCTGCGCGAGGGCCTGGTCGAGCACGGTGATGTGATCGGCGGCGGTGTTGGCTCCGGCGTTGCCAGGCCGCAGCAGCCCGGACATCGCCTCGCCGGTGTTGGCCAGGAAACACAGCAACGGGTGGAACCCGAAGCCGCCTTTGTAGGTGGGTGCGGCCTGGTCTTTCTCGGAGTGGCAGGTGACCAGCGTGGCGTCGAGGTCCAGGACCAGGCCGGGCAGTTCGCGTCCGCCGGCCCTCACTGCGGGTATCGCGGTGCGGGTCTCGGCGGCCTGCAGCCAGGCCACCTCCCGGGCTGCGGCGCGAGCCGACCGCAGGCAGTCCAGTATCCGTTCGTCGACGGCGGCCAGCAGCCGCCAAGCCGTCGGCGTGGAGGCCACCGGGCCGAACACCTCGCGCTGGTCCCGCAGAACGGCCAGATCCGCGATCGCCTCGCCGCCGTCGGCGAGCATCACTGCGAGACCGGTGGCGATCCGGCCTGGGTCATGGCCGGTGCCGCGCGGCCGAAGCGGCCGGAGCACGGTGGAATACGCCGCCGTCAGCCCGGTCGCTTCGGCGAGGTCCGCCAGCAAACGTGCTCCGGCGTGCCCGACCACCCCCGACCCGTCAGTGGACACCACAAGCCGGGGCCGCGAACCGATAACCTTCACGCAGAAAGTGCCTTCCTCTGGCGACGACAGAACCCCTAGACAAGGTCCATCGTCCCAGCTCAGGGAGGCACTTTCGCGCTTCTACCCACCCCTCAGCCGTACCCCAACCGAAACGGCGAGGTTAGGTTCTGGTTCTTCTGGTCGACAGGGGTCGGGCGTTACGGCAGCAGCTTGGCGCCCGCCCAGTCGGCGTGGTCGCTGTTGATGCCGTCGCCCGCGTCGGTGACCTTCAAGACCAGGGACTTCACGCCCTTGATGCTGACGTCGATGGACCGGGTCGGGCTCGCCGGCGTCATCACCGCCGGGGTCTCGTACAACTTGGAGCCGTCGCCCCAGACTTCGAACCTGACGGTCGAGTTCGCGCTGACCTCGTCATCGACGCCCACGTCCGACTGGAACCGCGAGTAGGCGCCATTCAGGGTGTACGTGACGGTGCTGTTGGCGTGCGTGCCCATGCCCTTGGCGTACGCCGTGCCGTTCAGCCTGATCGGGTTCCCGTCGACGCTCCGGTCCTTGCGCAGGGCGCCGAAGTCGCTCCGGGCGTCGCTCCAGGTGAGATCACTCAGATCGACCGTCTGTCCGTTCCCGCTCGCGGCGGTGGTGACGGAGACGGCGGTGCTGGCGCCGGAGGCGTTCTGGGCGGCGTCCACCGCCTTGACGGTGAACGAGTACGGCGTCGAGGCCGACAGCCCCGTGGCGGTGAAGCTCGTGCCCGCGGACGAGCCGACGAGCGTGGTGCCCCGGTAGATCTGGTAGCCGGTCACACCGATGTCGTCGGTCGAGGCCGTCCACTTCAGGTCCACGCTGTTCGAGGTCACGTTGCCCGCCGTCAGGCCGGTCGGCACGCTGGGGGCCGTGGTGTCGCCGACCGTGGTGCCGGCGCTCGCGGTCACGGACGCGCCGGCGGCCACCGGGACGGTCACGTAGGAGACCGTCTTGCCGTAGAGCGACTTGGTCCGCGGCGTCTGCGCGACACCGTTCACGGTGATCATGGAGGGGGTTCCGTAGAACTGGGCCTCCCAGGTGACGGTGCCGCCGGAGTTGTTGGTCAGCGTGGAGGCCGTCGTACCGGTGTGCTTGAGCTTGAGGTCGTTGTCACCGACCTTGAGGTGGTCGATCTCCACCCACGGCGTCTCGGAGGTCAGCCGGGGGACGGTGGCCACCTTGTCGTGCGGGGCGTCCGGCTGAACCCCCATCATGCCGTCGATGACGCTGCTGACCGCGAGGAACGAGATCTCCGGGTAGCTGTCGCGGCCGGTCATGAGCTTCTTGAGCCAGGCCCAGCCCTCCGCGGACCGGTTGTACTGGTAGTACATCTCCGGCAGGTAGGAGGTCGCCTCGACGTTCAGGTTGTCGTCGTTGGCGGCGATGAAGTCCAGGTAGCTGTTGGTCCTGGCGCCGTGGTCGCCCAGCCCGGTCAGCATCATCAGGAAGCTGGCCTCGTGGCCCCAGCTGCTGTAGCCCGTACCGGCCGCGTCTTTGCCGCGGAAGTACCGGTTGTTCGACGCGTCCCACCACTTCGACTCGAAGTCGTCGCGCACCCGTTGGGCCCGGTCGGCCCACTTCGAGCTGTTGGCGGTGTCGCCCTTCGTCTTCAGGATCTCCGAGTAGGCCAGCATCGACTGGTACTGGTACCCGAGCGAGTCGGCCGCCGAGACCAGGTTCTCGTTCGGGAACTCGAAGTACGTCGCCGTGTACTCCCCGGGCTGCTTTTTCGAGACCGGCTGCTCACTGGACGGGTTCGCGTCGTTCCACACCACCTCGTGGTTGGTCAGGAACTGACCCATCGTCGAGTCGTAGTACGCGGAGAGGGTCGGATCGTTGATCCAGTCCGAATTACCCGTCCACTGGTACTGCTTGTACGCCTTGGCCATCACGTTGAACGGTGACGGCAACTCCCGGAACCCTGTGCCGTCGATGTAGTACATGGCGCCGTACGAGCTGTGTGCCCACAGCGGCCAGCCGTTCTGGCCCGGATCGCCGGCGTCGTCGGCGAAGGTCCTCAGCATGTTGAAGGTCTCGGTATCCAGGCCGAGCGCGTGCGCGCCGTCGGACTGGTGGGAGATGTCCCGGTTGTAGAAGGACTCCCGGTTGGTGTACGCACCCCAGTAGCCGGGGGTCACCGAGGTGTGGGTGGAGTCCTTGAGGCGCCACCACTCCGGTTCGTGCCCCATCATCGGGTTCCCCGGGTAGAAGGTCATGCCAAGGGCCCGGTTCTTGCCCCAGTTGAAGCCGTCGTTCAGCGTCGTGTTCGGCGAGTTGATGGTCAGTGTGCTGGCCGGTGGACCGACGTGGGCCTGGATCGTGATCCTGTCGACGCGCGGCACCTCGCCGGCAGAGGTGGCCGTCAGCTCGATGACGTCACCGGCCTTGAGCGTGACCTTGCTCGACGTCCGGGTGTCGATGTTCACCGGGTCGGTGTAGTCACGGCCGTAGCGCAAGGACGTCGCCCAGGAATCCACCTGGGTGGAGTTCACGGAGAGCTTGTACGTCACTCCGTTCACGGTCTTGCCGTTGTAGCGCGTGATGAGGTCGTACGTCCCGTCGGCGCCGTTGAAGGTCGTCCTGGCGGTGCTCGTCTGTCCCGACGCGCCTCGGGCGTAGGTGACGTTGTCGACCGACCTACCGTTCCAGGTGTGGTCCACGGTCTCCGTCGCGAAGTTGGTCAGCGACATGTTCTCGACTTCGAGCACGTAGGGCCCTGCCGCCGACCCCGCCGCCGCGGGTGAAGCGGGCAGGGCTGTCGCGGTGCCGACCGTTGCCAGTACGGCGGATAATGCACAAGCCAATCGACGCATGCGTGATCGATCCTTTCGAGTGGGGGCGTTCCTCGTTCCGAGGACGGTCGACCTCAACCGCCCAGCCGTGGGGTGTGGAACGTGCCGGGCGGAGCGCTCCCGGCGGCCGCTGGCGGCTCCATCCGCTGCGCGCCATGTTGGAAGAAGTTGACCTGTGTTGCATATTGAGTACTTCACGGCGAAGTGCTGTCAATAGCTGTGACCGGCTTGGCCGTTGCGCTTTCACTCCCGTGCAGACCTGGCCCCCATCCCGATCCCGATCGCGTCGGCCCGGATGATGTCGAGTCTCTACAGGTCAGCGACGTGACACGATCGGGCGGCACCGAGTGGCCGAGGCAGGACGACCCCACCGGGAACGCCTCGCGCGACCCGGGCTCGATCGTCAACTTACAAAGGATGGCTGACGCTAGTTCAGAAAAGTTTCAATGTGATATTGCATGCCGCGACAAGCGTGAGTAGTGTCCTGGTCCGCAAGGCTCATCACCGCACACCGAGGAGCAGCCCCAGGCTGGCGTGTCAAGGCCGGGAGGGGTCCGTTCCGGGCCAGCGCCGTGCCGAACTGGCCGGTGGGCCGCTGGACGGCCTGTTGCTCGACATCACCGGCTGGACGCAGGAAGAGATCGACAGCAGTGTCACCTCGTGGGTGATGGGCTTGCTGTATCCGCTGCTGCCGCTGGCGCAGCCGCACTGACCGCCTATTTCGCGGTGCGGTCGGTCCGCCGAGGCCGGAGACCGGCTGAGTCAAGCGCCGGGTCGTGAGCGTGATGGCGGCCCAGGTGATCAGAGCCTCGGAGCGCTGGACGAGCCGCTCGTAATCCCTGACCAGGCGGCCTGTCAGCTCGGCGGTCTCGGCGCCGTCACGCATCGTCCCGTTCTGGTCCAGGGCGAGATGCCAGAGGCGGTCGGGCATGGCACGGACAGCGCGGCGGACCGGCTCGGTGATGGCGTATCCGACCGAGAAGAAGTACGGATTCCTCGTTTCCGCACGTCGCGGACGTGGGCGAGGAAGGCTTTCGCGGATCCGGTGCTGTCGGTGCGGATTCCGCAGCAACCCCACGGTCGGCCGGGGCCCTTACGAGCGCGGCCTGGGCAGTACGGCGTCCCGATTCCGGGGACGGGAGAGGAACGCCGTACTGGATTCAGCAGAAGCGGAAACGGGTTCAGCCGATACGAACGCGCCGGTACGCGACGTACGTACCCCGCGAGGCGGCCGCGGCGGATGTGAGCAGCAATCCCGCTGTCCAGCTGGCCGGTACTCCGTTGATGAGGACGAACACGGTGACGGCGATCGCTAGGAACGCGCTGCCGCGTGCCGTGACCGCCATGTCATCCATTCGCTTGGGCCCTCTGCCCTGAAAGAACGGCATGGTACTTTCAATTCCCGAGGTCAGAAGCCAATTGCGGCGCTGGCTGAGGTGTCGGCCTAAAGGCCAAGGCCGACGAGTGAGCCCGGCTCAGCGCTCCAGTTCGCCAGGCATGGTGCTCAGCCCGGCACGAGCCGATGGGAGTGGCGGAGTGGCAGTCATCCGACGGGCCAAGCCAACGAGGTACTGACGCAGGTCAGTATGCTCGTCGGCCGTAGAGCCAAGGATCAGTCGGGTGATCTGGGGGAAAGCGGAGGGCAGTACAGCAATCCCGATGAGAGCCAAAAGGGTGCCTGCAGCGCGATCGTCCGGCTTCGTACCCAGCGCTGCGGCCAGTGTCTCTACCATTTCCTGGTAACGGATCGACCGCTGCCGCTCGGCTGGAAGGCAGTCTCCGTCGTATTGCAGGGCTTCCCACATCATCAGGCGAAGCAGTTGAGGACTGCGCTGGTGGAGGTCGTAGATCCGGCCGACAAAGTCGGCCAGATCCCCGGAAGGTGGTCCCAGCAGAACGGCGTGCTCGTTGAGGGCCTCGGAGACGACAGCGACGAAGAGGTTCTCCTTGCTGCCGAAGTAGCCGTAGATACGTTCCTTGCTGACGTCCGCCCGCTCCGCGATTCGGCTGACGCGCGCGCCTGCCATGCCGTGGGCGGCGAATTCCTCACGGCCTGCGGCTAGCAGACGGTCACGGGTTCCTACTAGGTGATCACTACTTGACATGGCGCAACTCTACATATCCAACCAGACGGTTGGTTGGATAGGTTGTGGATCACAGCGGCACCCGATTGTCCGCCTCAGCCGCTGACCACTGCGCGCGGCCGGTTGGAGGACAGTCAGCGGTGGCCATCTGAGGCGCTAGGAGACGAGGAAGTCATGGCAGACGCAGGTGTGTGGGTTACCGGCCTTGGAGCTACCACACCGCTGGCCGGCGACGTTGCAACGACATGGTCCGCGATGTTGGCCGGAAAAAACGGAGTCGCCGTTCTTGATGACCCGTGGGCTTCTGCATTGCCGGTCCGCCTGGCGGCTCGCATGCGAGTGGACCCTGCAGCAGCCATGCGGCGAACAGAGGCCCGCCGGATGGACCGGTGCGAGCAGGCAGCGGTCGTGAGCGCCCGTGAAGCTTGGGCCGATGCGGGACGTCCCGACGTCGATCCGGAGCGGCTGGCTGTCGTCATCGGCACCGGTGTTGGAGGTGTGCTGTCTTTGCTTGAGCAGGACGATATTTTGGAGGTATCCGGGCCGCGCAAGGTCTCCCCGCACACCGTGCCGATGCTGATGGCCAACGGCCCGGCTGCCTGGGTAAGCATTGATCTGGGAGCTCAGGGCGGAGCACACACCCCTGTCAGCGCGTGTGCGTCCGGGGCAGAGGCCATCGCCCTGGGCCTGGATCTGATCCGTCTCGGCCGTGCTGACGTGGTCGTAGCCGGAGGAACCGAGGCATGTGTGCACGGACTTCCCTTGGCCGGCTTCGCGCAGATGATGGCCCTCGCCACGACGAACCACGAACCCGATAGTGCGTCCCGTCCCTTCGACTCGGAACGCAATGGCTTTGTGCTTGGTGAGGGTGCTGCCGTCCTGGTGCTGGAGCGCAGGGATTTCGCCCGCGACCGTGGCGCGCGTGCCCACGGCACACTCGTTGGCGCCGGAGTCACGTCCAGCGCCCAGCACATCACGGCTTCCGACACCGCCGGGCAGGTGCGGACCATCCGCATGGCGTTGGCAGCGGGCGGCTTGGCACCCGAGGACATCGGTCTGGTCCACGCACACGCCACCTCCACTCCGCAGGGAGACCTTGCGGAGGCAAACGCCGTGAAAGAGGCCGTCGGAACGCACCCAGTCGTCACCGCCACCAAGTCAATGACCGGGCACCTCCTGGGAGCGTCCGGAGCCTTGGGCGCGATCGCCACCCTCCTCGCTCTGCGGGACGGGATCGCACCGGCCACCAGAAACCTCGACAAGATCGATCCCGCGATTAACCTCGACGTTGTCTCCGATCGCCCCCGTCAAGGAGCTTGGACCGCGGGAATGGCCAATTCCTTCGGCTTCGGTGGCCATAACGTCTCCTTGGCCTTCACCACGGACCGCTGATCAAAATCTCCTTTGCCTGCAAAGGCCACTGATGCAGCAATCATCGCCGCCCGAGTGTCGGCAAACGCCGGGACGGGGCGCGCCGGGACGGTACGGACGAAACCCTGCGGCCACGGTACCGGCCGGAGAAAATGAGCGCCTCCCGCGGGCCGTCGTCGATGTCGGCACCGGCGCCTGGGCCGTGCAGGGCCAGGCGGTGGACGTCACCCCCAGGCACACTGTGACCTGTGCCAGTGAACGTTGATCGACTGCCAGCGAAGGGCGATCAACAGGCTTCTGTGCCAGTGAGGGATGACTGCCCGCAGATTTGTGTCAGTGGAGGATGGTTCTATTCACGAATCCCGGTTCTGGCTCAAATTCTGGATGCTGTTGGCGATCTTAGGTGGGCAGGTCGCGGCAGAGCTGCTGGAAGCGGCTCCTGGGCCGCGCTTTGCGGGGCGGTGCAATGCCTGGTGAGAGGTAGCCGCTGAGTCGGATGATGTTCGTTCCGGCTGCTGTCAGCACGTGTTGGACGTGGGTTCTGGCCATGCCTCGGTAGCGGCAGTTCCGCCGACCGTGGGCATGAACGGTCTCGGAGACGGTGGCCTCGCAGCCTGCGCGGATCGCGTATCTCCGGCGCCACTCGGTCGTCGTCTGTTCGGCCCTGTTCTGCGTCTGGATCTCCTGGAGAGGTTGTGGCATCAGGAAGACGTGACGGCCCTTGCCTTCGACGTTGCCGGTGCATCTGAGCCGGTCGACGCATTCGCGGCAGGCCTTGCGTGGGAAGAGCACGGAGAGCCGGGGGTGGCCGTCGCCGAGTGTGGGCTTCCATGGTGGACTCGTCACGCCGTTGGGGCAGGTCAGGGTGCGGGCTTGCCAGTCGATGTGGAAGTCCTGCTTGGCGAAGCCGGGCCGTTTACCGGCCTGTGGGTCGTCACGGACTGGTCCGAAGAGTGTGATGTCCCACTGCCGGGCGGCGTGGTGGATGCTGTCCGGCGAGATGTAGCCGCTGAACAACGACGTGTTCGGTGGGCTGGAACCCCTGCGCGGTCAGTCCCAGGTGGATCCGGTCGAGGGCGTCGATGTCCTGCTCGGGCGCCGGCCGGGGGGGTGACCTGGACGATCACGTTCGGGCCGGTCTCGTCGCAGGTCTCGGTCTGGTGGTCGCGGTAGCCGATCCAGTCCTGCTGTCCGGCGGCGGTGACTTTCTGGCTGTATTGGGCCTCGGGATCGTGCGGGGTGACGATCTCCATGCCCGACCACGGCACTCGCGCCGAAGCGGGATCGGGTCGGCCGTCCGCTGATGCCTTGACCGTGTTGCGGTGTTCGGTCCTCCTGCGGCTTGCCCGGTCCCGACTGGATTTCGGTCCCCGCCAGCGCAGTTGGCCGTCCCCGTCGAGCCAGTACTGCTGGGCCCAGACCTGCCGCAGGACCTCAACTGAAGCTTCCCCTTGATCGTGGACACCTGGAGACTGGGATCTGCTTCTGGCACAGCTTTTGTGGCGATGATGCACATCCACATACTTCGGCCCTGTCCCATGTGGTGACACACCCATTCCCGACACGACGCCGCCGAGCGCGCGGCTCGGAGGACTCACTCCGATGCTCTCACCGGGGCAACAGGCTGCCTTCGATGCCATCGAAGGCAGCAGGATGGTTGATGGGATGGTCGAGGAGAACGCCCTCCACGACGGCGAATCCGTTCGTGAGGGTCAAAGCCTCGGGTGCCAGGTCCGCGATGACGCTCTCGGCCGCGTCGGGGAGATGCCTCACCTGAGCGCTGGTCAGGTACCCCTCCGCAAGCAGGTCTCCACTGTGAGCCGCCACACGGCGAAGGGTGAACAGACGGTGCAGCAAAAGCAACTGGCGCTGCGCTTCAGGGTGAGGATCCTTGATGCCAGCGTCCAGAAGAGCTTGGGCTGCCTGGCTGTGTGCATAGGCGTCGACCAGTTCCAGAGCCGGTGTGACGGTGGTGTTCCATCGGTTGAGGGGGTTGCCGGCCGTTCTGCTGCGCAGGCGCGTACGTGCACGCTGGTGCCAGATGCGTTCGATGTCCGCCAATAGGTCTTGGAGGAAGACGGGATCGTCGAGGTCGCGAGCCTCGGGCGGCGCGTCATGGGGCTCCTTCGGCGTGAAGTGTCCAAGAAGCATTTCGCCGGCAGCCTTGACCCAGATGACGAGGTTGTCACCCTCCGCTGTGATGGTTCCTTCGTTGGCTGCCAACTGGCCCGCGATTCCGTTGGCCAAGAAGAGCCCCTGCGCACCGCAGCGTTCGCGGCACTCAGTCATGACGGCGCGGGCCCGCCAGGTGATCCAGCCCTTGACTATGGCTGCGAACCGCTCACCGTTCTCCCGCTCCGACTCCGTTGCCTGCGCCCACTGCCGTACCGCGGCACGGTGCAGGAAAGTCGCGGCGTAGGTGGTGGCGATGGCGTCGAGGAGCGGAGCGTGGTGGCTGCGGTGAGCAAACAGCGGAACGCTGCCGCCGGCTGTCACGCCGGAAGACTGCCTCGTGTGGGCATGGCGTACGGCTACAGCGAGCGCGTGGCGCGTGACACCGAGGCTGTAGGCGCTCATACAGAGCTTGCCGGCGGTGACGCGGCCGATGGAGTGCAGGAATCGCTTTCGGGGGCTGCCGATCGAACTCGTGAAGACGCCTTCCGGTGTGAGGCGTCCGTGATCGGACTGCAGAAGCGCTTCTTGTGGCAGACGGACGTTGTCAAAGGATGTCATGCAGTGGTCGACAGGGGCGGTGGTTGTCTGTGGCAGCCTGCGTATCTCGACTCCTGGCATCGGGAGCCCGGTGTCGTCGCTGAGCTGAGCGAGAAACAGGAAGACGCCCTGGTCTTTGCCATCGGTGATGAGGCGGGCGGCGACGACACCGGTTTTGGGACCGCCGGTGGAGCTGGTGTTCGGCATGAACTTGCGGGCGGCCGCACTGGGAGTGTTCAGAACGAACTCGCCCGCAGTTCTGTCGTACGTGGCGGTGGTCTCCAGTTGCGAGGCGCTGTTGCCGTGCCCAACCTCTGTGCACAGGAACGTCCCTGTACGCCGCAGCTCGGTGAACTCCCGCAGATCGCGGTTCGGGCCCGAGGTGTGTTCGAGGAGGCTGCCGAGGAAGAGGTTGTAGTGGATACTCGCCACTGTTCCCAATCCCGCGTCCACCGGGCCGACCCACTCATGGAGTGTCGTGAGTCGTTCCACATCGACCACGAAGTCCTCGGGACTGTCGAGTGCGTCGTTGATCAGACCTAAACGCTCGTAGGACAGGGCGGCACGTTCATCAGGCGACAGCCCTTCTCTGAAGCTGAATGGCTCAGTACTGAACAGCTTGCGCCAGGGCTCGTGGAGCTGATCCAGTCGCTCGCCGAAGAGCGCCCGCGTCAGTGCTGCAACGGTTGAAGATGCCTGGTCAGAGGTATGTGAGGCAGTGATCATGTTCCGGAACGCTAGCTCATTCGTTCAGTCAGCACGGCGTGATGATCAACACGATTGAGATCACTCCAATGGTGGTATTCGCTCGTTTCGAGGTGCGGGTATCCCTGCTGTTCTTGTACGGGCTGGCGTAGCCGCAGCTGCGGGCCACCGCGGCCAGCGTCAGATTGGAGCGGGCCAACAGCTCCGCGACCCGCGAAAGCCGGACCACCTTGAAGGCCTACACCGGCCCCTCCCCGAGCCGTTGCCGGAACACCCGCCCAGCTGGCGTTCCGACAGTCCAGCCGCCGCGGCGAGCCGTTCGAGCCGCACCACCCCCGGCCTGCCGTCCCGGCACCATTGGGCGGCGACAGCCTCTGCCGCGTCCAGCACCGGGGCAGGCAACCGGAGGTCCTCGCGGGGAAAGCCAGCGCACCGGTCAGTACCGCTCAGGCTGCCGCCCGTCGCACCGCAAGACGAGCCGGACCTGTTCATCGGCATCGCGCCGAAGTGGCCGGCTGGCGGGCACGGGTCGCCGTGGAGTCGCCTGGCACCCGCCGTCGTGGAGGTCGCCGCGTACCGGGTCGCCGCGACGCTGATGGCCGCGGGGGTGACCACGGCATGCGAGCCGAAACGTCGCGCCCCGATCCCACCGATCGGCCCGGCCAGCGACGCGGCCACGGCGCCGGGCAGCAGGAAGAAGCCGATCTCGGTGGCGCCGGCCCCGAATCCGTACTCGGCGGCGGACACCGCGAACAGTTGCGGGGCGAGGTAGACCGCCACCGAGGTACCGACGCAGATCACGAACGTCAGCACGCACGACGTCCACACCGCAGGCCGTGCAAGCATGCGCAGATCGACCATCGGCGAGGCCGCACGACGCTCAACGGCTGTCCATCCGATCACGAAGGCGGCCAGAACCACGATGAGGGCGCCGAGCACGAGTGGCTGCGAGCCGATGTCGGGTGCAAGCGCGAGCACGAGCATGAGCGTGACCAGCGTCCCGCTCAAGAGAACCAGGCCGGGCCAGTCGACCCCGGCGCCGTCCGACCGGCTCGGCGGATCATGCGGCATCACCCTGTTCACCAGGATGGTGGCCCCGATGACCGCGATCGTCGGCAGCGCGAACATCCAGTGTCGGGACAGCCCTTCGGCCACGGGCCCGGCCGACAGCGTTCCGGCCATCCCGCCCCCACGAACAGCCCGCTGACCACCCCGATGGCCACCTTCGACTCTCCTGCGGGGAGGTGTTCGCGCACCAGGATGAACGACAGGGGCAGCGCGCCCACCATCGCACCCTGCAGTACCTGACCGAGCAGCAGCACCGGCAGGTTCGGCGCCAGGGCCGACACCAGACCACCGGCACAGACCACCGCCATCAGCCGGATCAGGACCCGCTTTCCGCCGTAGCGGTCGCCTAACTTGCCCGCGACCGGTGTGACGAGCGCGCCGGTGATGAGGAGCATGATGCTGAGTAACGCCCCTTCGGCGGGACTCATGTCCAGCTCGCGTTGCAGGAGCGGGAGCGTCGGCGTCACCACCGGCTCCAAGGCACCGGTGGCGACTGCCAGCATGCTGAGAGCCCCGACAGCAGCCTTCCCGATGCGGACCGGGGAAACCAGAGTTGCGGTCATGGACGTCCTTTCCGTCATTGCCGGGCAAGGAAGAGGTCGGCCGTGCCTGTAGCGCTGCCGCCTTGCCGGGCCCGGCGCGGACACGGCGGCCATTCACGCGGGCGCAGTGTGCATGGTGCTTTGTTGGACAGGTCCGAGGTCGTCCGGCGGGGTGAGCCCGGGGAAGCGGTACCCGAGGTGGCGCATGCATGGCTCCCCCGGGCGGAGCGGGTGCAAGAGTGCGGCACCCACCGAGCCAGCATTGCACTACACCGTGCAGTGTAGGAAAGTAACATGTGCCCATGCCGACCACAAAGAAGCCGACCACGAAGACACTGCGCGAAGGGTCCACACAGAAGCGGGCCGCCATCCTCTCGGCGGCCCGGGAACTGTTCCTCACCGACGGCTTCGACCGGTCCAGCGTCGACGCGGTCGCCGCCCGGGCCGAGGTGTCCAAGCGGACGGTCTACGACTACTTCGGCGACAAGCAGACGCTGCTGCAAGCAGTCGTCGACGCCATCGGCCAGTCAATGATCACCACGATCCGGCGCACCCTCGACGACACCCTCAGCGGCCTCACCGAGGCCGCCGACCTCGAGGACGCCCTGGTCACGTTCTCGATGCGCATCTCGACCGACATGCTCGACTCGGCGGAGTACGCAACGCTGCAACGACTGGTCCGGGCGGAATCCGGCCACCTGCCGCACCGGGGCTACAACTCCATGGCCGACACCCCCGACGAGGCACTTGCCGAGCGGTTCGCCGCCTTCGCCGCAGCCGGGCTGCTCGACGTCCCCGACTCCCGACTCGCGGCCGACCAGTTCATCGCACTGACCTTCGGCGTCGCGCTGGACAGGCTCGGTTCCGCGAATGCCGCGGAGGACACCCGCGTCCGGCCACTCGTCGTCGAGGGAGTGCGGACCTTTCTCCGGGCATACCGAACCATGTAGGGCTGGGGCAGCACGAAAGAACAGTGCGCCGTCAGCCCATGTTGCCTCCCTCTTCTCCTCCGTAGGGACTGTAAAACGATCGGTGTAACTCCTGATCAAGGAAGATGCATCGTTGACCAGTGAGAACGTGACCGAGGCCGAGTCCGTCGAGCCGTCCGA
>NZ_JBHVWT010000080.1:0-16520 GCF_042882135.1 Streptomyces sp. NPDC058240 | reverse complement strand
CGACACAACCAGACAGTCTCATGCCCCACGGAGAACATCGAGCCCGGACCGAAGCCTCCTGCACGCTTGACGAAGAACATAGAGGCACCCCCCCGGTGGGCACAGTCCGCCACGGCCAACTGTCACCCCCCAGATCTCGGAGAAGTCAGCACATGAATGCCTTGAAAGCGCCGCCACCGGCAAAATCCGCACCATCCTGCGGGACCTGGCGCAACGCCCTCGAAGGATGCCTCAGCGTGGTTGCCGCCGTCGCGATGACGGCGGCCACCGGATGTACGGCGCTGCTGGCTCTGGGGGCTGGTGAGGTGGCGCCGCTGTCACAGCTCGTGCCGACGGTCGTCAGCGTGTGCTTCGGGAGCCGGATCACTCTCGCTTCCGCCTCCGCCGCTTCTCCCGGCGAGAGCGGTGGGGCCGCCGACGGGCTGCTCGGTGCACTCGGCGGTCTGAGTCTTGGCATCGACGGGCACGCTTCGGCACTGCCTTTGATGCTGACGCTCCTGGGCACAGCCGTGCTCGCGGTGGGATTCTTCCGGCCGCTACGTCGGCGCGCCCGCCCCGGCCCGGCCCAGATACTCGCCCGCTCCTTCGGTGCGCTGACCGCCGCGGTGGTGCTCTTTCCGGTCCTGGCCGTCCTGGCCCGTGGCACGGCCCGGCTGCCCGAGAAATTGACCGGGCAACTTGGGGGCGGCGGTGCCGGAAGGGGCCTGGGCAAGCTCACCGGGGGCGGCGGCCTGTCCTCGGTCACCTTCACTACCGACCCCGTTCGCACCATCCTCTTCGGCTGCCTGTGGGTGGTCGTCGTGCTGGGGATCGGCTGTGTGGCGGCCCGTCGCACGACACTGCCGCTGCCCATCGCGCTGAGCCGGATACGGCTGAAGTGGAATCCCGTAGCCTCCTCCCTCGCCGGGATCTTCATCGTGCTGTGCTGCCTCGTCCTGGGCGCGGCCGCCCTCGCCGGCGCCGCCGCCCTGACCGGCAGAGGCCAGACCGAGAAGGTCGCGGGAGTGCTGCTCCTCGCCGGACCCAACCTGCTGGCCGTCCTGCTCACTTCCGGTCTGGGATCGTCCTGGCAGGCGGGCCTTGAGCGGCAGCAGGGCCAGGGTGGGGGCCTGATGGGGGCGCTCGGCGGAGGAGGCCAGGCGGCCAGCCCGGCCGCAGACAGGTCCGTCGCCCTCAGCGACTGGCCGGTGGCCGGTGCACCCGTGTGGCTGATCGGCCTGCTGGTGCTCCTCTTCCTTCTGGTCCTTGCCGGGTACCTGGCCGCAGCCCGTACCCCTGCCCGCACCGCCCACCAGGAGGCGGACGCCCTGCTGGGCCGTCACTTGGAACTCGGACTGCGCACAGGTATCGCCGTCGCCCTCTGCGCGATGCTGCTCGCCCTGCTCTCCCAGGCATCCCTTCAGATCGGCATCAGTGTCATGGGCAACGAAATGGGTGGCATGAGGGCCGGTCTCGACGGCAGCGTGGAACTGTCCGGGCTCACCGGGTTCGTCCTGGCCGCAGGTGCCTCCTACTGCGGCAGTCGGCTGCACGGCATGCACACTGCGCGCCGGCACTCCGCATCGAGGGCCACTCGCACCCGCCACCCGGGGGCCCGCCAGGTCCCGTCTAAATCGCCCTCTCAGGATCGTGTGCTCTCCTGAGGCCCCATCCCACCCCCGAGCAGTCCCGCTCCAGCACGTGAGGCGGCAACCCTGACCATGGCGGCACCGCGCGACCCGTCCCCCGCAGTAACACCCAAGAACCACCTCCTCGTCGTCGACGACGAGCCCACCGTGCGGGAACTCCTGCGCACAGCGCTGCGTTACGCAGGCTTCGACGTCAACTCCGCAGCGACCGGGCGGGAAGCCCTCAACCTCGCCGCCCAACACCCACCGGACCTGGTCCTGCTGGACGTCATGCTGCCCGACATGGACGGATTCGAGGTCATCCGGCGGCTGCGCGCACAGCCCCGGTCCCCCCGCCCCGGCGAAAGGGGCAGCGTACCTGTGCTGTTCGTCACCGCACGCGAAGCCCGACACGACCGGATCAACGGCCTTCAGCTCGGCGGCGACGACTACATCATCAAACCCTTCGACCTGGAAGAACTGATCGCCAGAATCCACGCGGTACTGCGCCGCACCCGCGGAGAATCAGGCTCCACCCTCACCGTCGGGGATCTCGAACTGGACCCCGAGGGACACCTCGTCACCCGGGCCGGGAAGGCCGTGCAACTGTCACCGACAGAGTTCCGCCTGCTCCACTTCCTGATGGCCAACGCCGGTCGCACCATGTCCAAGGCCCAGATCCTCCAGCACGTCTGGGCCTACGACTTCGACGGCGACCCCAGCATCGTCGACACCTACATCAGCTATCTGCGGCGGAAGGTCGAGGTACAAGAGCCAAAGTCCATCCACACCGTGCGCGGAGTGGGGTACGTCGTTCGAGGACCGAGGCCATGAAGCGGTGGAGCTTGCCCCCGTTCGGGCACCTGATTCTGGGGCTGTCGCTGCGTACACGTCTGCTGTGCCTGTCGATCGCGATGGTCGCTGTGGGACTGCTCGCGGCGGGCATGGTCGTCACTACCGCTCTGCACAGTTACCTCCAGGGCCGCGTGGACGACCGGCTCGTCCTGACCGGCCAGCTCGCCGCACGCCTGACCCCACCGCCCGGCACCGACACCCCGAAGAGTGTGCAGGCCCTCAGCCTCTTCGGGGACACGACCCTGACATACGTGGACGACAGCGGCGCCACCCTCCGGGCGTTCGACGCGAGCACAGCACCGCCGGGCGACGGCCCCGACCTGCCCACTCTCGACCGGGAGGCCGTACTCGCCAAGAAGGGGAACCCATTCACCGTCCCCGCGCGCGACGGCGACCACTCCTGGCGGGTCATCGCGGTCACACAGCCCTCCCAGCGGCCATTCCTCCCGGAGGGCACCACGTCCGTGGGCAGTGTCATCGTGTCCACCTCCCTCAACGAGGTCGACAACACCGTCCACAAGACCCGGACCATCTCACTCACCGCCGGGACCTCCCTGCTCACCGTCCTCGCGGTGGCCGGATGGTTCGCGGTCCGCTCCGGGCTGCGCCCCCTGATCCGTATCGAAGAGACCACCACGGCGATCACCGCAGGAGACTTCTCCCGCCGTGTCCCCGAACTCGCAGGCTCCCGGACCGAGGTGGGACGCCTCACCGAATGCCTGAACCGCATGCTCACCCAGATCGACACCGCATTCAACGCCCGCGCCGAGGCGGAAGCCAAGATGCGGCACTTCTTCGCCGACGCCAGCCACGAACTGCGCACCCCGCTCGTCGGCATCAAGGGCTGTACGGACCTCTACCGCATGGGAGCCCTGCCCACCCGCCACGACATCGACCACACCATGACCCGGATCGCCAAGGAATCCGACCGCCTCACCCAGCTCGTGGAGGACATGCTCCTCCTCGCTCGCCTCGACGAGGACGCCCACCGGCATCCCGCCCCCCAAGCACCGAACGACCTGGCCTTCCCCCTGGACCTCGCACCCATGGACCTGCGCACCCTGGCCGCCGACGCCCTGCACGACGTCCGCGCCCTGGACGCTGCCCGCGCGGTCACCCTCACCGGCCCCGGCGGTGGCCGGCCCGCCGCCGCACAGGCCATGGGCGACGAGGCACGCCTGCGACAGGTCGTGACCAACCTGGTCGGCAACGCAGTGGCCCACACCCCTCCCGGAACCCCCCTCCGCATCGGCGTCGGCGTGACAGCCGACCACGCCGTGTTCGAGGTCGCGGACCACGGCCCCGGCCTGCCCCCAGAAGACCAGGAGCGAGTCTTCGAGCGCTTCTACCGTGCCGACAATTCCCGCACCCGCACCGCAGGCGCCGGCTCCGGACTCGGACTGGCCATCGTCCACTCACTCGTCACCGCCCACGGAGGTCTCATGGACCTCGAAACAGCGCCCGGCGAGGGATGCACCTTCCGTGTGCTGCTTCCACTCCTGGAACACCCGACACGGCCAACGGCATACGCAGCTTCCTGCCCCCCTGAAGCACCTTCCCCGAAGCGGGACACTCCCGAGAGCAGGAACAGTTGATCAGCGAGACGAAGCGCCCACCGCGCGGTGACCTCGTAAACCGACGCACCGACGCACCGACGCACCGACTCACCCAGAACAACGCGACGCCCTCACCGAAATCGACATCGAGTGGAAAGCGGGCGTCCCGTGTGCTGCGAGGACGCCACCGGCTCTCGCCCCTGACCTCACACGGAGCGGTCCGCAGCCTTCGCTGCGCCAGATCAGATCGCTTCAGGTGAAAAGTTGAGCATCAGAGTGGCCGATGGGTGTGGTTCAGGGCGTGGTGTCGGGGGTGTCCGGGGTGTGGTGTGGAGGATGTCGCGGGCTTGTTCTGCGGCGCGGGCGAGACTTTCGGAGACGAAGTCGAGGAAGCGGGCGACGTTCTCCAGGCGAGTGGCGGCCGGGGTGCCGGGGCCGAGGATGGGGACGCCCTGCCGTGCGGTGGCGACGAGTTGGGCGTTGGACTGGGCGCTGGCCATCATCGCCCGGTACCAGATGTCGTCGTCGACGATGTAGCGCTCGCGGCGGCGTTCGTCGCGTTCCCGGCGGACCATGCCCTGGCTGTCGAGGAACGCGATCGCTTTGGAGACGGACGCGGGGCTGACCTCAAGGCGCTGGACGAGGTCGGCGGCGGTGAGGCTGCCGGAGTCGGTGAGGGTGAGGCAGGCCATCACCCGGGCCATCATCGTGGGCATGCCGGACGCCATCATGACGGTGGTGAACACCTCCTCGAACTCGCGCACGGCCTCGGCGCCGCGTCCGTGGGGCTGCGGGGGTGCTTCCGCTGACCGGGGTGCGGTCTTCTTGCGGCGGTGGGCGCGGTGTTCGGTGGCGCGGTGGGCCAGGTCGGCGCGGTAGCCGGCGGGCCCGCCGTTGCGCATCACCTCACGCGTGATCGTCGAGGTGGGGCGGTCGAGGCGCCGGGCTATCTCCGCGTAGGCGAGGCCGTCGGCCATTCCCAGCGCGATCTGCCGGCGTTCTTGCTGGGTGAGTCTGCCTCCCGGCATCACGGTCTCCTCGGTAGTCCTTCGCGGTGGTCCCTGACGCGCTCACCATAGCGTTCATCTCCTTCTCATTGCAATGGTCGGGCTGGCGGTCGTTGCTTTTTGCTTCAAGGTTGTTGCAACAACTTTCGTGCATCTACCTGCAGTGGTGATGATTTGACGCAACGGGAAGGTTGCGCGATCTGTGAATGCAACGTAGCTTTTCGTTCATCGGAAACGACGCACCGAAGAAGTGCGAGAGACAGAACCAGGGAGCACGCCATGCAGAAGTTCGACACCCCCACCCCCGTCCAGGCCGTCCTCGACATCCCCGCCGGACGCATCCAGCTCATCGCCACCGACCGCACCGACACCACCGTCGAGGTCCGGCCCGCCAACCCCGCCAAGAACCGCGACGTGAAGACAGCCGAGGAGATCCAGATCGCCTACACCGACGGCGTCCTGCGTATCGAGGCCCCGGAGACGAAGAGCCGGCTCCGCGGCCCCTCCGGATCCGTCGAGATCACCGTCCAACTGCCCGCAGGCTCCCACATCCAGGCCACGGCCGCCGCCGCCGAACTCCGCGGCGTCGGACGCCTCGGCGATGTCACCTTCGACGGCGGCTACCGCACAGTCAAGCTCGACGAGGCTGCAAGCGCCCGCCTCACCGGCCTCGACGCCACCATCACCATCGGCCGCCTGAACGGCCCCGGCGAGATCAGCACCCAGCGCGGCGACCTGAACATCAACCAGGCCACCCGCGGCACCCTCACCCTCAACACCCAGATGGGCAACATCACCGTCGACGCCGCCCACGGCGTCTCCGCTTCCCTGGACGCCGGCACCGGCTACGGCCGCCTCGACAACACCCTCAAGAACACCGGCACCCCCGACCTGACCATCCACGCCACCACCTCCCACGGCGACATCACCGCCCGCAGCCTCTGAGCCGCCCGCAACCTCCCAGCAGCCTCGACAAGGAGCACCCCTCATGACCAGCTTGGCTATTACGGCGAACGGGCTGCGTAAGTCCTACGGCGACAAGACCGTCCTCGACGGCATTGACCTGGCCGTCGAGGAGGGAACGATCTTCTCCCTGCTCGGCCCGAACGGCGCCGGCAAGACCACCGCCGTCAAGATTCTCTCCACGCTGATCACCCCCGACCCCGACTCCGGCGAACTGCGCGTAGGCAGCCACGACTTGGCCACCGAGGCTCAGGCAGTGCGTGCCGCCATCGGTGTGACGGGGCAGTTCTCGGCAGTAGACGGTCTGATCACGGGTGAGGAGAACATGCTCCTCATGGCAGACCTGCACCACCTGTCCAAGCAGGAGGGGCGACGAGCCACCGCCGACCTGCTGGAGCGTTTCGACCTGGTCGAGGCCTCCAAGAACCCCGCGTCCACCTACTCGGGCGGCATGAAGCGCCGCCTCGACATCGCCATGACCCTGGTCGGCAACCCGCAGATCATCTTCCTCGACGAGCCCACCACCGGCCTCGACCCACGTTCCCGCCACAACATGTGGAGCATCATCCGCGAACTGGTCTCCGACGGCGTCACGGTCTTCCTCACGACCCAGTACCTGGAAGAGGCCGATGAACTCGCCGACCGCATCGCGGTGCTGAACGACGGGAAGATCGCCGCTGAGGGCACCGCCGACGAACTCAAGCGGCTCATCCCCGGCGGACACGTCCGCCTCCGCTTCACGGACCCGGCCGCCTACCAGAACGCCGCCACCACGCTGCGCGAGGCTACCCACGACGACGAAGCGCTCGCCCTGCAGATCCCCAGCGACGGCAGCCAGCGCGAACTCCGCTCGATCCTCGACCGGCTGGACACCGCCGGTATCGAGGCCGACGAGCTGACCGTGCACACCCCCGACCTCGACGACGTCTTCTTCGCCCTCACCGGCAACACCGTCCCCGCCCAGTCCACTCAGCCCAAGGAGACCGCCCGATGAGCTCCCTCTCCCTCGCCGTACGCGACTCGTCCACCATGCTGCGCCGCAACCTCCTGCACGCCCGCCGCTACCCCTCCCTCACCCTGAACCTGCTGCTCACCCCCGTGATGCTGCTCCTGCTCTTCGTCTACATCTTCGGCGACACCATGAGCGGCGGCGCAGGCCGCTCCGCCTACATCGCCTACATCGTCCCCGGCATCCTGCTCATGACGATCGGCTCCACCACCATCGGGACGGCCGTCTCGGTCTCCACCGACATGAACGAGGGCATCATCGCCCGCTTCCGCACCCTGGCCATCCACCGCAGCTCCATCCTCTTCGGCCACGTCGTCGGCAGCGTCCTGCAGACCATCATGAGCGTGATCCTCGTCGGCACCGTCGGGGTCGCCATGGGTTTCCGCTCCACCGATGCCACCGTCCTGGAATGGCTCGCGGCCCTCGGCCTGCTCGCCTTCGTCGCCCTCGCCTTCACCTGGATCGCCGTCGGGATGGGCCTGGGCAGCCCCAACGCCGAAGCCGCCAGCAACAACGCCATGCCTCTGATCCTGCTGCCCCTCATCTCCAGCGCCTTCGTCCCCCTGCACAGCATGCCCGGCTGGTTCCAGCCCATCGCCCAGTACCAGCCCTTCACCCCCGCCATCGAAACCCTCCGCGGCCTCCTGCTCGGCACCGAGATCGGCAACAACGGATGGATCGCCCTGGCCTGGTGCCTGGCCTTGACCGCCCTCGGCTACCGCTGGTCCAAAGCACAGTTCAACAACGACCCCAAGTAGCCACCATGACAGCGCGGGCCCCCGCACCACGACCCACCCCAGGGCGGCGTACACCGACACCCACGTCGGAGTACGCCGCCCCGCTCGTGTGCGCTGTTCGGCGTCTCGTCGTAAAGGAAACCGCTGTACACCGGCCTGGGCACAAAATATGTGCAACCCCAGAACGGTTCAACAGCGGGATGACAGAAGTACGCCGGGAGCATCCGTGTGCCGAGCGGCTGACGGAAGGACTGACCGTCGCCGTGGCGTTGGGCCTCTCGTTCTACCTGCTGGTCGGCCCGGCAGTGGTCTTCGGTACGACCGCCTGGCATCTGATCACCGACACCGGCACCACCGCGTTCAGCCGGTTCTTGGTGCCGGTGATCTTCCTGGCCCTCGTGGCGCTGCCGCTCGTCTTGGCCTGCGCGGTGTTCCGCTCGGGCCGGCGCAAGGGCAGGAAGCGACTGACGGCGGCGGTCCCGGCGGTGCTGGCGCTGCTCGGCGGGTCCGTCGTGCCCTTCGCGGCTCTGTGTCTCATCTTCGTGTACGCGGACTGACCTCCGGCTACGGCGGGTCCGTCCAACGTGTGCAAAAACGGGCGTGTTGTCACCAGGGAACGTAGCGCTCCACCTCGGTGAAGGGGTGACAGCCGTCCTGTTTCCGGAGAAGTGGTGCGAAGTACCTTGCTTCGCCCGTGACAACTACGGTGCCTCATTTATGGAAGATCGCAGGTCGGCGAAACCGACGGTGACAGCTACCGTGCCTCGGCACACCGCCCATCGACTGCGACAAGAGCCCGCTGTTCGACGCCGACCACGACGCCGACCACGACGCCGACCACGACGCCGACCACGACGCCGACCACGACGCCGTCCGCATCGCCGACGCGCTGCGCCGCAGCCCTCACGTCATCGCCGCCGACGCCGAACCGGGCGAGTACGCCGTCACGTTCACCATCGAGGCCGGCACCAACTACGCGCTGGCCCGGCAGGGCGCGGAGCCCACCGACGGCCACCTCCTGCCCGAGCCGGTGCTCACCGAGGCCCTCGCCGCGGCGATCCTCAACCACCCCGCATTCGTCGTCGCCGCGCCGGACTCGCCGTGCGAGGACACCATCACCGTCCAGACCCGCAACCAGGTGGGGCACCTCCTGGTCCTGAACGTCGACGGCGTCGCCGACGGCGACCAGGACCTGTCCTCCCCGGCCATCGACGTCGCCTTCGCCGCCGACCGACTGCTCGCCAGCGACGAGCGACTGGGAACGCGCCACGGCCGAACTCCTCAACTACGTGGCCGCCACCTGGGACAAGCGGACCTCCCGCTGCGCGAGCACGCCCAGGCCGTCGCCCGCTCCCTGCGCACCCGGTAGGGGAGGGGCGGTGATAGTCACGGTCCCCGCGCCCGGCGGCTTCGGCGATGCCACACTGCAGCTCGACATCGACGACGCAGAGCATGAACGGCGCCGCGCCGCCGGCCTCAGCGTCGCCAGCGGCCACGGCTTCGGCGGCCGGACGTGCTGATGGCGCTCCCGCACGGTCTGCCCTTGCCCAAAATGATCTTGATGGCCGTGCTCAGGCCATCGAGCCGCACTCATCAAGGCGGCTGACTTTCGCCTGCTTGTTGTTAATAAGGCCCACATCGCCCGGGCGGCGATGCGCGGGTTCACTGCTTGTCTCCATCAGACGGCCATCGCCCCACCGCACCCACCGTGTGCCGTCACTCGTGGTGAAGTGCAGTCCCTTGGGTATCCAGCCAGTCCCACGGGGCTTGGCCAGATCAGCCGCGCGGGTGTTGACCACCCTCTGCGGCATCCGTACGGCTGTGCAGGGCGGCATTACCCCAAGGTAGACATACGTGACGAGGTTCGAGCCTGACGCGCGACGCTCGGCGCTAGTCAGGAACACCCACATGACTGTCGGATCCAGGGATCGATTGGCCGCTACGAACTCCCGGCCCTCTACCCAGCCGTTGACGCGAGAAGCTTGAGCCTGCTTGTCCTTCGCGTCTTCGTCTCGGGACTGCCGAAGCTGGTCATCGGCGACTTGCGCGGACTTGTACGTCCCCCACGCCGTGACAGCGAGGCTGATCGCCGCAACCAGGGCGGCGAGAACGGCCGTATGCCTGCCCAGATCGGAGCGCCGATACCAACGCCTGAACCGATCAAGCCCGCCCCGCACCGGCCTGCCTCGGCCGCCCTCAGGCGGAAGTGGGGGACGCGGCGGAACCTGTCGCACTCTCAACCGCGGTCGCGTATACGGCATTTAACCTCTCCTCGCTCACCTCGTGCAATGAACGGATGGTCTACCACGGCACGCCACACGATCACGAAGGCGCCCGCCGGCGGTACGCGGCCGCCGAAGGACTGCTGACAAGGCCGCGCGGCTCGCGAGCGCGCCAGCGACGTGCGCCGCGAGGCCCCCGAACTAATGAGGACGGCACGGGAGGGCGAGTTCAGCCGGGCGGCGTCGCCCCGGGCAGCTCTCCGGCGAAGTCCCACCACTGCTGGATGGTCCACACGGCGACGCTGGAGCGGTCGGTGGACATCCGCAGCCACACCTCTTCACCGCCGGGCATGAGCGCCACTTCCAGGTGCGGCTGCTCCCACGTCCCCATCGGGTACATCCACTCGACGCCGTCGGGCCAGGTGCGCATTGCCACCGTGCGCACGCTCAGCGCCGCGGCCATGGCGTCCAGGGCTGCGCGCGGTATCCGCACCTCTGCCGGCTCACGCTCGATCCCTGCCACCCGGACCCCCATCCCGCGGCGAGACGCGACAGCTCACCGTCGCGCCACAGCCTGCCAGACACGCGGGTAACGCAGGTGCGCGCCGCTCGCGAAGGGGCCGGCCTGTAAGGGCTGTCAGGCTCACAGGCTGCTTCCCCAGGCGGGCAGGGTGAGCTGTGAGGTTGTGAGGTACCGGCTCGCGGGGCGTGCTCCCGTACGCCCTGGTGCAGCCCGCCGACACGGGGGAGCTGGCCTCGTCCAGCGGCAAGTGCCGAGGCGCGGCCCTTCGGCAGGGCCGATGACCGATGGATGGAGACCGCGCTGGAGGTCATGATCGCGCCGGCTGGACGACCGGTTTCCTGGTCGTATTTGGTTACCTTCAGCCAGGTTGGAAGAATGCGAGCATTTTCTGGGCGGCGTCCGGCGACGTCAGCAATTCCTGCATGTCCGCGGACATCCGGGCGGCAGCGCTGGTGCGTTCGAACATCTCGCGTTCGTATTCTCTGACGGCGGCGGGAAATTCGTCCGGGTGCGCGGCCAGCGCGAGACCGAGCAGGGCGCCGTCGAGCAGCGCCATGTTGGCACCCTCTCCCACCGGCGGCATCAGGTGCGCGGCATCGCCGAGCAGCGTGACGCCTGACGTCGACGGCCAGGTCAGGCCGACCGGGAGAGTGGTGATCGACCGCGGCACGACCGTGTCGTCGCAGGCCGCGATCAGTGCGGTGAACCGTGAGTCCCAGCCGGGGAGCAGGTCGATCAGCCGCGCCCGGGCGGCGGCCGGGTCGTCGAACGGTATCCCGCTGGTAGCGAACCAGTCCTCGGCGGTGTTGTAGAAGCTGAGGCCGATGCGAACGCGGCCGTCGCCGTTGCGCTGCGCCGCCAGGGACAGTCCGTTGCCGAGCACCCAGTAGTTGCCGCGCCCGACCATCGCCGCGAGGTCGGGGTGCGTGCGGTCGATGTCGGGAATGCCGACCTCGACGACGTTCTGGCCGATATGCGCCGGGCGGGCGTCGGTGAGCAGCGCGCGGACCCGGGACTGCGCGCCGTCCGCGCCGACCAGCAGGTCGTACGTCGCACTGCTGCCGTCGGCGAAGTGCAGCAGGCCGTTGTCGGCGGATGTGAACGCCTGCCCCCAGCGCACCACGTCTTCGGGGAGGGAATCCAGCAGCAGGTTGCGCAGATCGGCGCGGTCGACCTCGGGTCGCTCAAGCGGGGCGTCGTCGGGTGTGTCCTCCTGGAGCAGCAGGGTGCCATCCGGCTCGAGAAGACGCATGTCCTGGCCTTCACCACGGGCAATCGCGTAGAACTGGTCGATCAGGCCGGCCTCGCGCAGCGCCCGCTGGCCGGAGTGGATGTCGAGCATGCCGCCCTGACCGCGCGCACCGCGTGACGATTCACGTTCATACACGACGGCGTCGATGCCGTTCACGTGCAGCACCCGGGCAAGGGCCAAGCCACCCAAGCCGGCTCCGACAATGGCGATGGTCATGGTTACCTCTCCTCGATACGCCGTACTGGTCGATACACTGTATCGCCCCGATGCGATGTATTGTTAGCGGCATGTTGGTGTGGGAGAGGCCGGAGCCACCGAATCGACCCGTGCCGGCCCCGTTGAGCCGGGAACGGATCGTGCGAGCGGCGATCCAGCTGGCCGACGCGGACGGCCTGGATGCGGTGTCGCTGCGCAAGGTCGCCACCGCGCTGGACGTCCGTCCGATGCGGCTGTACGGCTACATCGCCAGCAAGGAGGAGTTGCTCGACCTGATGGTCGACGCCGCCCACGCCGAGATCCGGCCGGTCGGAGACGGCTGGCAGGAGGTGCTCCGGTCTCTTGCCGAAGCCACTCGGCACGCCGCTCACGAGCACGAATGGCTCGCCGATCTACTGGGTGGCCGACCACAACTCGGGCCGCACGCGCTGGCCAGTGGGGAGACCGTGGTGGCCGCACTGGGCGACATCGACGTGGACGCCATCATGCCGGTGGTCGCCGCAGTCAACGCGTACGTGATCGGCGCGGTGCGTCGGGAGATCGCCGAGCGGCGTGCCGAGCGGGCCACCGGGATGGACGAGAAGCGTTGGCAGGCCTCACTCGGGCCCTATCTGGAGCGAACCTTCGCCACCGGCCGATTCCCCGCGCTGGCCACGGTGGTGCGCGATGCCGCCCACCTGGACGCCGACCACACCTTCCGGATCGGCCTCGACTTCCTGCTCGACGGCATCGAAGCCCGCATCTCAAGGTGACGCGCGGTCCCTCGCTGCGCCCTCCGGGCCGCGGCACCGCGCCGACATGCCGGGGCGGTGCCGAACAGGATCCGGTGGCGCGTCACTGGCAGTGGCGGGTGCTGCGGGCGCTTCCGTCCGGGCGGCTGTGGTGACGGCGCGAATGAGCATGCCGGTCCGGTCGGCGGTCAGCGACGCAGGTCCTGGCCCGTGATGTTGCCGGTGCCGCCCCGGGCGGACCGGATGGCCATGATCACCGCGAGCAGTTGGGCGTCCGTGGAGGGATTTGAACCTGCGACCTCTGGCTTATGAGCCCAGCGAGCTATCGACCACGCTGCCATCGGTCCCGCTGTACTGGGCCGGACGCTGAGCGAGGTCGCGGGCCGTTGCGGTGTCCTCCCCACGACGCTGCAACGGCCCGCACCGCATGAGTTCTCGTACGCGGCCACAGTTGAGAGCCTGGCTGTCGGAAAAAAGGTTCTCCGGCACACCGAACCTCCCCCGGGCGTTGCACATCTTCAGGTGCGTAGGCGCGCACTGACTTCGCGCGCCGATTCGTATGCGAGGGGAACCCGAAACTTCATGAAGAGCAAGCTGACCGCCGTGGCCCTTGCAGCCGTCGTCGTCGCCGGCACTGCCGCTACCGCCATCCCGGCCTCGGCCGCCCCCGCCAAGGCCAAGCCGACCCGCTGCCACACCGCCGACCTGAAGGCCGGCTTCGCCCTGGGGGATGACGCGAAGCCAGAGATGGAGCAGACCAAGAAGCAGACCCAGGCGTACATCTGGTTCACCAACCAGAGCAAGCGCACCTGCACCCTGTCCGGCTTCGCCGGTGTCGACATGATCGGCGCTCAGAAGACCGACGGCACCTGGTCGCTGGCGCGCTCCTCCAAGAAGCCCGAAAAGATGATCCTGAAGCAGGGGGACACGGTGGACTTCAGCATCAACCTGCTCCCGGTGGCCAAGTCCACGCCCCAGAAGGAGAAGTTCGTTCCGGCGAAGTTCCTGGTCACCCCGCCGAACGAGACGGAGTACTTCACCCTGAAGTGGCCGTTTGGCGGCCAGATCCTCAAGCAGGACGGCGCCACCCGCCCGGCCACCTACCTCAACCCGGTCGGGCTGTAACCAACTGGACAGCCTCTGAGCCTCCCTCCAGCGTCGCTGGTGGCCACCGCAGGACTCCCGGAATGAGTCGAAGCTTCCGGGTTGTGCGGTGGCCACGTCTGACACGCGGCACGCCCAGCCCTCTCGCCGGGGCCTGGAGGGTGTGTTTCCGGCACCGGATCTCCTCAGCAAGTCCTGACCGTTTCCGTTCTCGGGGCCGGCCCCGGCGGGACGGACATCGGAGGCGTGGGGGACCGGGCCGGGTCCGCTGGGGTTCATGGGCTCCTCTACGGACTCGAAAGACGCGTCGATCGGCGACTGCCGAAGCCGCCCGTACACCAAGCGCCGGGACTGGGGTCGTGGGGCCCGGCGAACGCTGTCGCCCACGCCGTCCATCGCACCGGGCCGACGGCTGACCGCGCGGATCGACCACTGTTGGCGGCCGGGCGGGGCAGTGGTGGTCAGTGGATTCCGGCTGTGGCCCTTACCGTGCGGATCTGTTCGTAGGCGGTCTGGACGTGGGTGTCCTGCGGTGTGTCGAGGGCGAGGGCGAGGGCGAGGGCGAGGGCGGTGGCGAGCGTGCGGACGGCGGGGGGACGGCGTCGGCGAGCTGGGGCAGCACCATGGTGTCGAGGCAGTGCACGTCGTGAAGCCACGACGCGCTGTTCGGGGAGCCGGGCCGCAACGTCGTCGACTGGGGCCTGATCGAGACCCACTACCGGGACCTGATGCGGGTGATCGTCTCGATCAGGGAAGGCACGATCTCCTCCACGCTGCTGCTCAAGCGGCTTCGCTCCGGCTCGCGCCGCAACGCCACTTACACCGCCTTCCGCGAGGCGGGTGATCCGCACCGTCCAGCTGCTGCGCCACCTCTCGGATGCGCCGCTCCGCAGCCGGGTGACGGCCGCGACCAACAAGGTCGAGGCGTTCAACGGCTTCTCGGACTGGGTCCGCTTCGGGCAGCGGGGCACGGTGGCGGCGAACAACCCGGTCGAGCAGGAGAAGGACGTGAAGTTCACCTCGTTGCTGGCCAACCTGGTGATTTTCCACAACACCCTGGACATCGCCGACGTCGTCCGCGAGCTGCAGGCCGAGGGCCAGGCCGTCGACCCGCTGGACTTCAGCGTGCTCGGCGAGGACGAGGCGGCCGCCGCATGAGGGGGAAACGTCCCGTCGATGACGGCCGATTCGGCGCTGCTCAGACCCTATTCCCGGAGGCGGCGCGGCCACGGCGATTCCTTCCTTGCCGCGCTGCTCCTGCTGGGCTGCTTTCACCTTCGCGGCGTTGTGTTCAGCTTCCTGTCGCTTGCGTTCAGCAGCTTCTACGAGGGTCTTCGTGCGGGCGGCTTCGGGCCGTGGCCAGGCGTTGCTCCTGCTTGGCGATGCCGGCCTTGCGGACGAGTTCGTCTCGCTGGGCGCGGGCGGCGGCTTCGGCGGCGAAGGATGCGGCAGGGCCCAGATGACGCTCTCCGAACGTTGCATCAGGGGAACATGACAAAGCCCTTCCCCGGTAGGGGAAGGGCTTCGTGAGTGAGCGCTGGGCAGGCCTTGCACCTGCATTTCCCCGCGGGAAGCGGGGCGTCTTTCCTTGGACCACCAACGCAGCGTCAGCCACCGCAAGTTCCGGCGAACTGTCAAGATCAACTATAGCGCATGCGGGCCGTTGGCCGGCCCCGGCCGACGCTCGACGGTTTGCCGGGATTCCAGCTCCGGCGCGACTTCTGACACCACGCCGCTACGCCCTCACACCCCGGTCGCACGTGCCGCCCGGCAGCCGCACGACCGGGCTCATCACGCTGCTGCCCCGAGAGATTCCTCCCAGCCACCCCGCGACCATCAGGGACTCGCTTCCGGTCGTCCCGGAGCACCACCCGGTGAAGACCACCGTGCCACCGGTTCCCCGCGGACGGATAGGACGCACGGTCGAGCGCTGGCTCCGTAGGAAGCCGCGACAGGACTGCACCCACTGGCCGAACTACTGACGCCGCGTACCTCAGCTCCGATAGTTCGCCGGACCAGTCAGCCGACTTGAACCCTCTTCATGACGATCTCCGCGACGCGGGAGGGAACGACATCAGTGGTGTCGATCACCTGAGCTTTCCGACGGAGCCAGGACAGGGCGCGCTGATACTCGCCCAAGTGATCAAGGCGCCACTGGCGAGCACTGATGCTCTCAGGCTTGGTGTCGGTCTCGATACGTTCAACCAGCGTGTCCTGGTCCGTGTCCAGCAGGAAGTGGTGCACGGGAACGCCGGCTTCAGTCAAACCGCCATGGATCTCCTGCCAGTACTGCTCGACCAGTACTGTCTGGGTGACCACCAGAGTGCCGCCCACGTAGTCGAGAACCTGCCGTGCGGATTCCACCACGAGCCCTCGCCACGGCGGAAAATCCTGAAAGTCACGTTCGGGGACCCCGAGCACGTGCCAGAGCATCTCCCCGACCTTCTCGGCATCGAAGAGCCTGGAGTCCGGAATGCGAGAGGTCAGTTCCTTCGCGGTCGTGGTCTTGCCCGCACCGAAGGTGCCATTCAGCCAGATGATCACGCATCCAACCCTACGCGGATCGCCTTGCCCAGCAGATGGCTTCCGGTCATCCCTTCGCACAGCCCGGAACCGAACCCGTGCTGCCGCCGGAGCGACATCAGAGGGCAGTAAGTAACGTGCTGCCCGATTCGCGCTTGCAGCTGGAGCTGTCGGGCTGGTGGTGGCCTCTCCGGGTGGCTATGGCCGCGGCTGGG
>NZ_JBHVWT010000079.1:8169-17120 GCF_042882135.1 Streptomyces sp. NPDC058240 | reverse complement strand
CCAGCACGACAGGACTCTCCGATCAGCCCCGATACGCCTGTGCCACACGTTCCAGCGACAGCAAACGTGGCATCACGTCACATACCGCCCTCTGAGAGGGCCGCCGTGCGTGATGGTCTCCTCGGATAGGGGACCTGTCAGTGGGGCCGCCCAGTGTGCGAGCCAGGGTTCAGATGGCGGTGCGGCCGCCATCGACGGCGACGGTCGCGCCGGTGACGTAGCTGGCCTTCGACGAGGCGAGGAAAGCGACGACCTCGGCAATCTCGGCAGGCTCGGCCGCGCGCTTCATCGCTGTGGTTTCGGCGATCGCGTCGAACAGCTCGCGGGCCGCGCCCCGGGTGTAGACCGGGCCGGGGGCAACGGTGTTGAAGCGGACGCCACGGCCGCTGTACTCAGCCGTCCAGCTCTGCGTCAGTGATGCCAGCGCGGCCTTGGTCGCGCCGTACGCGGCAGCGTTGGCCAAGCCGAGGCTGCCGGCCATGCTGCCGATGTTGATCACGCTGCCCGATCCCTTCGCCGCCATCGCCGGGACGAACGCGGCCACGAGGAAGAACGCCGCGCGGACATTGCCGGCGAACATCGCGTCGTAGTCGGAGACCTTCATCTCCTCGGTCGGTGCCCAGACGGCATGTCCGGCGTTGTTGACCAGGACGTCGATCTCGCCGACCTCTGCGGCGAGCCGGTCGATGCCGACCGGGTCCTCCAGGTCCGCCGCGACGAATCGGGCGTGGCCGTCGGCTGTGGTGATCTCGTCGACGGTCTCGGCGCCGCGCTGGGCGTTGCGGCCGGCCACGACGACGGACATTCCGTCGGCGGCCAGCCGCTTGGCGACCGCCCGGCCGATGCCGGACGTGGCCCCGGTGACCAGGGCAGTGAGGGGGTGCGGGTCGAGGTTTGCGCGCTCCGCAGACATGGGGATGCACCTTTCGGCTGGCCGGGGCAGCGCACGCCCGACAGGCGTGAACCCCGATGCGCGGCCCCGTGGGTCCTACCCTCCACTGTCCCTGCCACAGCAGGCTCCAGCACCTGCGGCTACTCCGTCTCGGGGTGCCGCACAGCCGTCTTCACGGTCTTCTCGACCTCGTACCGTTGGGATGCAGACCGCCCCCTCGCGCCATGCCCGCCACCGTGCCGCCTGAGCGGCAGGCTTCCCAACCCACTCCCACGATGGCCTACCGGTCACCCGGCAGCCACCTTGCCCGCCAACTCTGACACTCGGGCCGCCAGCCTGGTCGAGCACCTCTGCCGCGACCGTGGTGAAGACCTTCGCATCCCCGGCGATCGCCTGCGTGGCAGCTTCGGACAACGCGCGGTGCACCCCGGGGTCGGCCGCAGCCAGCCGCCGCGACGTGCCGGCGTCGGTCTCGTAGGAGGGCGGGTGCACTTCCCGGAGGCGCACACCACGTAGACACGCGAGAGTCTGTTGCACCCCACTTGGCGGGACGCCATCCTGATCGCCGTTCCTAAGAGCGTGAACGAGCTGGAAGGCTTCATCGGTCAGCGCTCTCGGATTCGCCGCCACCACCAACGACGCGCCGTCCACGCGCACGTTGGGGCAGGATCCATTGCAGCGGGACACATCTCCGCAGCCCTCAGGACGGCGCTGACGGGGGCGTGGTGGTCAAGCTCGGCACGTGGCTCGACAGCGTCAGGAAACGGGCCGGGAAGCTCGCTGGGTGGCGCCGGGCGGATCCGGATGCGCTCGGCATGCGCTGGTAGGGGGCACGTGGTGCCCGCCCAGGCTTTCCCCGCAGGCCGCTGTTGTCGGGCAGAGTTCCGCTCGTGGGCGCGGCCGCCGCGCCATTCGGTCCAGTGGGGGTCGTCGAGCACGGTGCCGGGGGCGTGGATGCCGACGGTTTCGAGGAAGGCGAACAGGTCACGCGGGCGATTTGTCCGCCAGGACGCGTTCCAAGGACCGTTGACCCATCCGACTCATGGCCGGGTTGCTTTCGACGTAGTACCAGACCAACCCCATCGCTTGAACGAAAGCCCACGCCTTGCCTCGCTCCCATTCAAGGTCGTCGCAACCCAGGTGATCGCGGAGCACCCGCCGCGGCCCAGCCTCGAGCAAATGCCACGCGCTCACCAGATCCAGAGAAGGGTCAGCCGGCCCGAAGCCGCCGACGTCAAGAATCCCCGCAAGCCGACCGGCGGACACGAGCACGTTGCCCGGAATCAGATCACCATGGGCCATGACGTCCTCAGCTGCACCTCGCGGCAGATCGCGCAATGTTGCCCAGATGCGGCGAAGCCGAGGGACATCCATGAGTTGCTCACTGTGCCTGAAACAGGTCTCCATCCATGCGTCATGGGATTGCATGTCGCCTCCTCGACCTGTGCCGGCAAACGTGCGGCCACGCGTGTCGATCGCGCGTAGATCGCCGATGAGATCGGCCAAGTCGCGGGCAAACGCAGACGATTCCCCTGGGTCCTCGTTGACGGCCACGATCCCGGGCAGCCATGTCTGCACCGACCACGGAAGCGGGTAGCCTGCCCCGGGTTCACCAAGCGCGACCGGCTCGGGCGTAGGGAAACGCGTGCGGCCTACCAGCTCGCGAGCCGCTTCCACTTCGGCCTCCAGCCAGCCCCGCGTCGACTCGACGTCTGCGGACTCAAGAGGGAATCGAGCTGCGAACCGATCGCCGATGCGGAAGATAGCGTTGACCGTTCCCTGCGCAGCGATGCTCCTGACTGGCAGGCTCCGCCACTCAGGAAACTGCTGGTCTACCAACGTGCGCACCGTCTCGCGTGACACCGTCAGCTGGTTTGCGTGCATCTTCATGGTGGAAGCATCCGCGTCACGATCTTCACCAGCAACCCGCTTTCTCGTCGCGCAACCTGACCGTTGCGTCGAGGGCAGCCTCGTGTCCGCGTGGATGAAGAGAGCTGCGCTGAGCGATCGGGATCGGGATGGGCGGGAGCTCGCGGACCGCTCCGCCGCCCTGCCGCCCGAGGCCGTGATCGAGGCGGTGGACCGGCGGCGCGGGGCGAGCAGTGGAGTGCGGTGCTGGAGGACCTGACCCGTCGCCACTGCGGCTGAGACGGCGCCTCACAGGCTCATAGCCTCATCGCTCACCGCGTCTGGCTGGGAATCGGCCTGCGCGCATCACAGACCTCACAGGCTCGGGCTGACGTCACACCAGGCACGTGACACCGGCGCGGGCGGAACCGGGGCCGGCCTTCTGGCAACGCGGGTGGATACACGTTGCCGCCCGGGTGGATACCGGTGGATACGGCCGTGGCTACGATGCGAAACGCCCCGCCCCCGGCAGCAGTTGCGATGCCGGGGTCGGGGCGTTGTCACCAGGTGGCTGTCCGATCCAGACGATGTCCAGCACGGACAGGTGCCACAGGGCGCGGTTCGCGAAGAAGACGACCGACAGCTGGCCGACGGACGCGATCCGCACGTCCTCGCCCTCCGGGTCGCCTTCTCTGTCAAGTTCAGCGTGTTGGGAGCCGGAGGGGGCTTCGCAATCCGCATGGGCGGGTACTCGGGCAGCGGCACGGTGCGGCCTGAGGAGCCTGGGACGTGCGGGTCAGCAGCCCTGACCGGCGCTCCCCATCGGGCCGACCTTCACCGGGGAGCCGGAGCCGTCCGTGACGGGCAGCGTGTCGGCGCCAGGCCAGTCGAGGGTGACCGACTTCGTCTCGTCCGACGGGGTCACCACCAGCCCCATGATGCGGACGCCGGAGCCGCCCGACTTGTTGATCGGGTAGTTGATGCCGAAGTACACCGACTCCCCGTCCTTGAGGATGGCCGGGGTGGCCTTCTCACCCGTGCGCTTCGCGGACAGCGACCCCGCGCTGGTCTTCAGGTCGACGCCCGCGTACCCGGAGAGCACGCAGTCCCGGCCGCCGCCGTTCTTCAGCCGCACCACGACGGTCCCATCGGAGTCGCCGTCGATGGTGCTGTCCGCCGCCGTGATCTCCAGCTCGTCGGTGCGGCACTTGCCGACCTTGCCGTTCTCGTTGGAACCGGTCCCGGCAGCCGTACCCTTCCTGGCCGAGTCCTGCCCGCCGCAGTCCTTCCCAGCGCGCCCGGTGTCCACTCCCAGGGATCAACCTCACTCGCGCCACTCACCCTGGCCTTCGAGCACCTGACCGCCGCCGCGTTGCGCACCGAGGCCACCGGAGGGTGCGCTCGGCGAGCTGCCGGGGAGTGCCATTGTCTACGCCGTGCGCGATCGGCGAGAACCCAGCAAGCAAAGATCGTCCGGTTCGTAACTGCGCGGGCTCACCAGGGCCGCGTATACAGATCAACTCCAGTAAGCTGATCACGTTTTAGGAAGTGGCAAGGCCGCGAGTCGACTGCGTGCGACGGCGGGAAGCACCAGATGTAGCTGGCGTTCGCAGTCCTCAACGGAGCTCCGATGCACCTGTTCATTCGCGTTCTCGGCGAGCTCCGCCCTGCGACCGTTTCCTGGGCCGGGAGTTGCGCGAGGGCTGGCCGGACGGCCGACGCTGCCCATGGGGATCGCGCCGCTGGAGCCCTGGCCGGCTCGGGCGATTCACCGGGCCCCGGCTCGGCCTCGCAGCCGTTTGTCTGCGGTGGTACTTCTTCGCCCTGCACGAACGGTCCACGCACTATTCGCGAATTGCCACATTGTTTCTCCTGTCCGCCAGTTCTCCGGAGGCCGCACTCACCACCCCTACGGGGGAGTGAACCGCTGCGCCGTTCTTCGAAGGCTCGACCGACCCCTAGGACCACCCTCCGTGACCTTGTCCTCAAAAATCGCCCTTGCCCTCGGCGTCTTGTCTCTCCTCCTAGCAGTCTGGGCGCTGCTCCTGGCACGCTCGCGCCGCACACACATACGACGGGGCAAAGAGTTGTCCGCGGAGGCGCAGGCCGCCAATTCCCGTATGCAGGCTGCCGAGGGCCGCGCCCGGACCGAGGTGCAGAACAGGCAGGCCGCAGAGGCCCGCGCGAAGGAACTCAATACCCGCGAGGCGGAGCTTCTCGACGAGGTGCGTCACCTCGTCTCCGATCGGCTTCCCGCTCTCGCACTGCACCTGATCAGCTCTCATCACCCCGTTCCCGGACTGCTGCACAAGAGCCTTGCGGGGTCCGAGGCTGCGCAGCTCCTCGACGCCCTGCCCGAAGCTGTTTCTGGCATTGTCCTCAAGGAAAGGCGCCGCATCGACGCCGCTGCTAGGGCTGCCCTGCGTGGCGCAACTCAGGAGTCCCAGGCCCTTTCCTACCGGTTGCAGACGAATATCGTGGGTCTGCAGCACGAGTTCAGCGCGCCGCCCCGTCTGACGCAGAGCCTGCTTGAGTCCGACCACATCAATGAGCAGAACCTGCGCCTCACGCAGAGATCCGCCATCGTGTGCGGAGGCTGGCCGGGTCACGTCCGCAAGGACACCTACGTGAGCGAGGTCGTCAGTGGCGCCTCCTCCCGACTGCGCGGCTTCGACCGCATCAACATCGTTTCTCGGCTGGGCCTTTCCAACATCGGCGTGGTCGGGCGTGCGGCCGAGCCCGTTGCGGTGATCTGCGCCGAGCTGATGGCCAACGCGCTGGAACACTCCCGTGACGACCTCATGGTGGACGTCGGCTTGATCCAGACCGGCAACGGCAGTGTGTGCATCACGATCGACGACGCCGGCAAGGGCATGACCTCGGAAGCGCTCGCCCGCGGCCGAAGTCTGATATCGGGTGAACAGCAGGAGGTGATGCTCCTCGAGCTCGGCGATCCGCCGTCCATGGGCTTCGCCGCCATCGGCCGTCTCGTCGCCGACTACGGCCTCCATGTCTCCATCGACACTTCCTCTCCCTATGGCGGGGTGCGCGCTGTGGTGTCCGTTCCCGAGAACTTGCTGACCTCGATCGACGAAAACGCCACACCTCCGTCGGTCATGGCTCCCCAACCTGCCGTGGCGCCCCAGGCCCACAAGCGGCCCGCCGCTGCCGACTCGCCCACACACTCGCCCGCGCCGACCGGCGCGGCCGCGCTGCCGCAGCGCCGCCGCCGTTTCTCGGCGACAGCCACCAATGATGAGGCCGCCGCCGCAGCGCCCCGCCCCTTGAACCCGGAAGACACCGGTGCCATGTGGAGCGATTTCCAAAGTGGCCTCACCGGCGACCGGTCCGTCACCGATTCGGAGTCAACACTGTGACCATGCCTGAAGCCCACGAAGAGACCGGCCCGTCCGCCTGGGTCCTGAAGCCCATCACCGAAATCCGTGGTGTCCGGCACGCCCTGACCATGACTCTCGACGGGATGGTCCAGGCCATCTCCGAGGATCTCACCAAGGACGAGGCAGACGGCATCGGTGCGATGACCGCCGCGCTGCACTCCGCCTCCCGCGCCGCCACCAACGCCGTTCTGGGAGCCCCTCGAAGCACTCCGCTCAAGACCGTCACCTCACACAACGACCGCGGTATCTACATGGTCATGCCGGTCGGCGAAGGAACCAACACCCTGATCGCGGCAGCGGGCGATGAGGACATGCCCATGGGGGTGGTCGCGGCCACCATGGCCCGCCAGGCAATGAAACTCGGAGAACAGATCATGTCCGTTCCCGCCCGTACCAGCGACGGGGCGTCATGAGCCGCGGCCAGGAACAGCGACGGCTGCTGCCGGCCTACCTTGCGACCGGAACCAGCCCCGGCGCCGGCCTCTCGGGCACCCTCGATTCGCTGGCAGCTCTGCGTGCCAGTGGTCTGCCCCTCGCCAGGTACCACACTGCGGTGCACCAGCGCGTGATCGAGCTGCTGACCGGTGGATCTCTCACCGTCGTCGAACTGGCCGGCTATCTCGGCCTCCCGGTCAGCGTGACTCTGGTGCTCGCCGAACAACTTGTCAGTGACGGTCAGTTAAAAGCCAGCGTTCCGATTCCGGACGCTCTGCGCGCGTCGAACGATGGCCGACCGTCGAAAGAAGTCCTGGAAGAGGTTCTGAGTGGACTCCACGCTCTCCTTGCCGCCTAGCTCGCCTCCCGTCTACCTGCCTGAGGGGGAACACCGAAGGATCAAGATCCTCGTTGCCGGCCCGCTCGGTATCGGTAAAACGACTGTGGTCAAGTCGCTGTCGCAGATTCCGACACTGCACACCGACGAGGTCATGACGAACGCGGCGGTCGCTACCGATGACCTCAGTCACGATGTCCTGCGTGACAAAACCACCACCACGGTCGCCATCGACTTCGGCCGTCTGACCCTGCCGGGCGACAAATACGTTCTGTACCTGTACGGAACTCCCGGGCAGCGCCGCTTCCTTCCTCTCTGGGAAGGCATCGCGGTCGGAGCACTCGGTGCCCTCGTCCTGGTCGACACCCGGCGGCTCAAGGACTCCTGGGAGGTGATGGAACTCATCGAGGAGCGCGGTTTGCCGTACGCCGTCGCTGTCAATGTCTTCCCTGACTCACCCAAGTACGACTTGGCGCTCATCCGTTCGAAGCTCGACCTCGCCCCGGAGACTCCACTGGTCACCTGTGACGCACGAGAGAAGAACAGCGGCCTGCACGCCCTCGCCCAACTGACCGCCCATTCCATATCCGTTGCCGGAGTCAAAGCCTCGTGACGCTCACACCAGCCGAAGCACCCGTGTCCCTGCATGGGGCCGAACACGCCGCGAACCCGCAGCGCAGCTATGAACTGCTGCGCCGACAGGGACCGGTCGGCGTAGCCGAAGTGGCCCCCGGTGTCGTGGTCAACCTGGTCACCGACTACCGGGCCGCCCTCGACCTCCTCCAGGACGCCGATACGTGGACCAAGGACACCCGGGGCTGGCTGCCGCAGGTGCCGGAGGACAGCCCGATCCGGCCCCTGGTGGAGTGGCGGCCGAGTCTGTTCTTCGCCGACGGCGAGGCACACGCGCACCTGCGACGTGTGATCACGGACAGCTTCGGTCTCCTGGATCCCAGTGATGTGCGCGCCCTGACATTCCGCTTCGCCGACACGCTGCTCCAGGAATTCGCCGATACCGGGACGGTCGACCTCGTCCGCCAGTACGCGCAGCAGCTGCCCCTGATGGTCTTCAATGCTCTGTTCGGTATGCCGGACGAGGAGGGCCGGCGGCTTGTGTGGGCGCTCGGGGCGATGATGGACAACGATCCGGAGACACAGGCAGTGGGCGGGCAGTCGTTCGGCGCCTACCTCGAAACGCTCTACGGGACCAAGGCGGCACAGCGTGGCCACGATTTGACCTCCTGGTTCATCGATCATCCCAATGGGCTGAGCCAGGAAGAGGCCGTCCACCAGATCCTCATCACCCTCGGGGCCGGAAACGAGCCGCTGGGCAACCTCATTGCCAACACGCTCGTCCGCATGCTCAGCGACGACCGCTATTTCGGCACGCTGACCACCGGGAGCCTGCCCATCCAGCACGCCATCGATGACGCGCTGTGGCACGACGCGCCGCTGGCCAACTTCAGCGTCCACTTCCCCAAGAAGGACGTGACCTTCCACGGTGCTCGCATCCCCGCAGGCTCGCCCGTCATGGTGTCGTACGCCGCCGCCAACACCTGCCCCCACTCGGGCATGCCGGCGGACGGCTACCGCTCCGGGAACAAGGCGCACCTGGCCTTCGCGGCAGGGCCCCATGCGTGTCCCGCCCGTGACGTCGCCACGCTGATTGCCACCGCCGCCATCGAGAGGCTGCTGACCTACCTGCCGGACATCGAACTGGACGTTCCCGCCGACAAGCTGACGTACCGCCCTGGGGCTGTCCACCGGACGCTCACCGCGCTCCCGGCCCGGTTCACCCCGTTGACCCCCGACGCCGACGGGGCCACTCCCTGGAGCCGGAGCCCCTCCTGCCCCGAGCGGGACACGCCGTCGGCCCCGACGTCAGGCAGGTCTGAGGCGTAGAAGCCGTATCACCTGCCGTCGATCGTCGCGTGGGGGGGGGGGGGTGGGGTGGGGCAAAGGGGGGGCAGGAAAAGGGAAGGTGGGGGAGGGAACCGGGGTCGCCCGTCCCCCCCCCACGGCCGGTACGCGGTGCGCGGGT
>NZ_JBHVWT010000079.1:0-8159 GCF_042882135.1 Streptomyces sp. NPDC058240 | reverse complement strand
CCGATGTGTTGGTTGTGTGTTTGTTGGGTTGTGTGCCGGCGGGGGCAGGCCACCCCCCCCTCCGACAGCCCTAGGAAGGAGACGCGGGTCCGTTGGCCCCGTCCTCTGCAAGAACGGAACCGCGATGACGGTTCTCGAGCGAAAGAGGATCAACCGCCGGTGACACAAACCCTTCCCACAAAACTGCCCGACCTCTCTTCCCTACGACAGCAGGTGGGCGCGGCTCTGACCGGATTCCTGGACACCAAGGAAAGTGCTGCGCCGGGAACCGAGCTGCTCTACCTGACCACCGCCCTGCGCGAACTCCTGACCGGCGGAAAACGACTGCGGTCCCTGCTGTGTCTGTACGGATGGCAAGCCGCCGGAGCAACGGGCGACATGACTGCTGCCGTGCGCGCTGCCGCCAGCCTCGAACTTTTCCAGGTGTTCGCCCTGGTACACGACGACGTGATGGATGACAGCGACATCCGCCGCGGCCGGCCGGCCGCCCACCGTGCACTGGCCACCGCGTATACCGACAGCGGCGGCCCGGGCAGCAGGGCCGAGGCGCACGGTCTGGGTGCGGCCGTCCTTCTCGGAGACCTGGCCCTGGTGTGGTCCGATGAACTCCTGCGCACAGCGGACCTCAGCCCGGGGCGGCTGGCACAGGTGCTGCCCCTGGTGGCCGAAATGCGGAGCGAGGTCATGTACGGCCAGCTTCTGGACTTGCAGACCACCGGCCGCCTTGCCGGCGACGTGGATACGGCACTGCACGTCATTCGATACAAGACGGCCAAATACACCATAGAACGGCCCCTGCACATAGGGGCGGCAGTGGCCGGAGCCACCCCGCCCGTACTCGATGCTTGCACCGCCTTCGGCATACCACTAGGAGAAGCGTTTCAGCTGCGGGACGACCTGCTCGGGGTCTTCGGTGACCCCGCCAAGACGGGCAAACCGATACTGGACGACCTGCGCGAAGGCAAGGCCACCGTCCTGATGGCGCTCGCGGTCCAGCGAGCCTCCACGGCCGAACTGAAAACACTGCGCGAGCTCGTCGGCCGAAGCGACCTCAATGAGGAACACGCCGCCGCGGTCCGCACGATCCTGAACTCCACCGGCGCCCGGCAGACCGTGGAGGAAATGATCACCACACGACGTGCCGCCGCCCTCGCCGCCCTGGACGACGCTCCCTTCCCGGGAAGTGCCACAGCCTCCCTGCGCCGGCTCGCCCTGGACGCAACGGCCAGGCAGACATAAGGCATCGCCGCACTCCACCAGTCAGAACCCCGAGGAGGAAGTCGCCCCATGAGCATCAGCACGCCCATCGGCACGTCCTACGCCGAACGAGCCACCAGCCTGGTGGCCAGGGCCGACCAGGACAGATGGGGAAGCGTCCGTCCCTCCCTGTACGAGACGGCCCGCGTCCTCTCAGCGGCGCCGTGGCTGCCCGAGGAGCCACGGCGGATCACGTACCTGCTGGAACAGCAGGCGCCCGACGGCAGTTGGGGGGAGGGACCGCTGCGCTACCGGCTCCTGCCGACCCTCAGCGGGGTGGAGGCCGCACTGGCGGTCCTGCAAAGGGGCACAGCGTCCGCAGAGGTCACCGGCCAGCTCACGACCGCGGTGAACAGGGGCCTCGACGTACTGCGGTCACTGCCATCGGTGGGCCCGTGGCCGGACACGGCCGCAGCGGAAATACTCGTACCCAGCCTGGTAGCCAAGATCAACGAGAAGCTGGGCTCCCTGATCACCGGCGGGAGCATGCCCGGTTTCGGTGGCCCCCGGCTGCCGGTACCCGGCGGCTTCCACGCGTCGGCACCTGCTTCCGTGGCCAGGCGGTACGAGTCGGCGGGCAGCCTGCCCGTCAAGTTTCACCACACGTTCGAAGGCATAGACAGCCACATACCGCCGTCTCTCGTCCCTGACGTCGAAGGCCTGCTGGGCAGCTCCCCGGCCGCCACCGCGGCACGGGCAACGCGGTCACCTGCCACTACCGCTCAGGCCGTCGCCGACCTCACCGCAGTGGCGCAGCGCTACGGCGGTCTCTTCCCCGAGGCCGCGCCCCTCCGCGTGGTCGAACGGCTATGGGTCGCCGCCGCGCTGGCGCGCGCCCACCTGCCCGCTGCCGCTCTTCCCACTGTCCGTGGGTGGGCCGCGGAGATCTACGATCCGCAAGGCGTGCGCGGTGCGCCCGGCCTCATGACCGATGCCGACGACACCGCCATGGCGGTGCTGGTTGCCTCGCTCGTCGGCCTGCCGTACGACCCGGCACCGCTGGACCTGTTCCACAACGGAAGCCACTACGACTGCTACATCGGCGAGGACACCGGATCGGTCACCGCGAACGCCCACGCCCTCCAGGCCCTTGTGAGCTACCTGCGGCGCTGCCCGACGGCAGAGCACACATACGGCCCCCGAGCGGCGAAGCTGTGCGACTGGCTGACCGGCCAGCAGCAACCCGGAGGACACTGGACCGACAAGTGGCATGCCTCCCCCTACTACGCCACCGCGCGAAGCGTCACCGCGCTCGCACAGTACGGCGGCCACCACGCGTCCAGGGCTGTCCAGAGCGCAGCCGCGTGGACCACTGACACTCAGCGCGCCGACGGCTCCTGGGGCGTGTGGGGCAGCACCGTCGAAGAAACCGCATACGCCGTCAAAATCCTGCTGAGCGCCGCCACCCTCGCACCGCAGCCGCAGCACCTCCGGGCCCTGGACCTCGCCGAAACGTATCTGCGCGCCGCCTCGCACCCCAGCCACCAGCACCCCGCCCTGTGGCACGACAAAACCCTGTATGCGCCCACCGCAGTGATCGAAGCGGAGGTGCTCGCTGCGCGGGAGTTGCTGCGGGCACGTCGTGCAGCCGCATGTACAGAAGCAGATGTGGAAAGGACGGACGCATGACTGCCGACATAGATGTGACTGCCGACATGGACGTTCCGCCGACCGCTCCGGGGCGGCTGCCGCTCATCGGACACGCTGTACCCCTGATCAAGGACCGCCTGGAGTTCATCGAACGCCTGCGCACATACGGGCCGGTCGTCCGTATGTCGGTCGGCCCCAAGAAGGTGACCGTGGTCAACTCGCATGAGCTGATCCACGAGATGCTCACCAGCAAGTCCGGCTCCTTCTCCAAGGGGTTGCTTGGCGAGAAGCTCAAGCTTTTCGGTCAGTCGGCCCTGCCGGTCGCGGAAGGCGAGCCGCACCTGCGTCGGCGCCGCCTGCTCCAGCCCGCCTTCCACCGCGAGCAGATCAACGGGTACGTCAACACGATGCGGGAAACGGTGGAGCCGTCCATCACGGCCTGGAGTGAGGGGGAACTGCTCGACCTGAAGACCGTGATGGGGCTCATGGCCCAGGACGTGGCCCTGTCAGTGCTGTGCTCCTTCCGCGCGGAGCAAGAGCGGGCGCGCGCGATCCTCGACGCCGTCGACACAGTCTTCACGGCCGCCATCTGGCGCACCATGGTGCCCGTGTCCTCGCTGGAACGGCTGCCCACCCGCAGCAACCGGCGGCTCAAGGCCGCCCGCAGCCTGCTGCGCAGCGAGGTGGCGGACATCATCGCGGAGCGCCGCGCGGACCCCGACACCCACAACGACCTCGTGACGCTGCTCCTGGAGGCCCGGGACCAGACCGGTGCGCCACTGCCCGACAACGAGATCCTGTCGGAGATCATCGGGCTGCTGGCCGCGGGCTCCGAGACGACGGGAGTCATGCTGGCCTGGCTGTTCCACGAGCTGGGCCGCGACCCCGAACTGGAGCGCAGGCTGCACGAGGAGGTCGACTCCGTGGTCGGAGAGGGCCCGATCACCGCCGAGCACGTCCCCCAACTCGCCTTCACCCGCAGACTGGTCAGTGAGACCCTGCGCCTGCACCACGCCGGCTGGCTGGTGACCCGGCAGGCCACCAAGCCCGTGCGCCTCGGGCAGGTCAGCCTCCCGGCGGGGGAGCAGGTGCTGTGGAGTCCCTACGCACTGCACCGGGACCCGGGCCTGTACCCCGACCCGCTGCGCTTCGACCCCGACCGCTGGCTGCCGGAGCGCCCTCAGCCGCCGAGGGGAGCCTTCATCCCTTTCGGGTCAGGAAAACGCATGTGCATCGGCGACGCGTTCGCCTGGACGGAGGCGATCGTCATCACGGCGTTCATCGCGTCCCGCTGGCGGCTGCGGCCCGTTCCCGGCGCCGCCGTGGAGCCGATCGGGCTGCTCACCGTGCACCCGTCGGACCCCCGTATGGTCGCCGAATCCAGGCAGCGGGCCGTTGCGGGGACAGCCGTATGAGCGACACCCGCAGCTCGGACACGCGTACCCTGCCGATGCCCGACCTCCGAGGCTCTTTCCCCGGTCCCTTCGCCACCAGCCCGTATGCCGACGCCATCGAGGAGCAGACCGCCCACTGGCTCCGGACCTTCCCCTTGATCGGTTCACCCGGCGAGGCGAAGGCCCTCTGCAACATCACGGCCCGCGGGGTGGCTCGTGTCCTGCCCACGGCGGACCGGGAGGGCGTGTTCCTCTGCGCCGATCTCTTTCTGTGGCTCACCGCGTTCGACGACGTACACGGCGAGGCCGAAGGAGGCCGTGACACCGCCCGTCTGGTCCGCCGCATCAGTCACTGCGTCCATCTGCTGGCCGGCCACGACGAGCCGGCGGCCGATGACGACGCCTACATCGCCGCCCTGCGGGACCTCCTGCACCGGTTCCGGGAACGGGCCACGCCCACGCAGTACCTGCGACTCACCGCGCACCTGCGGGACAACCTCTTCGGCATCCTCTGGGAGGCCCATCACCTCGACAGGCTCGACCAGGTCACCCTGAGCGACTATTGCGCGATGCGCCCACACACAGTCTTCGTCCGGACTGTTATGGCGGCCGCGGAAGTCGCGCTCGGTTACGAACTGACCGAGGATCAGCGAGCCTCGGCAGCGGTACGGGAACTGGAGAAGGCCGTTGCCGACCTTGCCGGGTGGATCAACGACCTTGCCTCGTACGCGAAGGAGACGGATCGCGGTGGCCCGACTCCTCTGAGCCTGCCAACGCTGCTGATCCGACAACGCGAGTGCGACCTCGAAGAGGCGTTCCGCCTGGCCTCCCGCATGTGTGAGGACCAAGCCTCCACCGCACGCCTTCGAATCACCGAACTCGCCGTCAACAGCAAGAACGCACTCGCGGATCACGCTCGCGCCGTGGAAGCCGTCGCAGCCTCCTACGTGTGGCACATAGGGCACGCCCGTTACGAGCGTTAGCCACGCCCCCTATGCCCTGAGCAGCCGTATTCAATCGATCACGGGGAACAGCCGGGACGGCGACAGGCACGTCGGTGGTCACACCTACGAGGTAGTCCTCCGCTCGCGCCCCTGGATGTCCAGCGCGCACGCCAACCTGGATGGTCCCCGTGCTCGGCTGCCCCGTGCAGGGCGCGAACTGCTCATCGAAGCCGACACCGGAGCCAGACGATCGCCACGATCACCGACAAGGTCATGGACGGCATGGCCGAATGACAGAACCGGCCCCTCGACGCCGTCCACCCGTTGATCTTCATCGACGCGACGCGCGTGTCCTCAAGCCTGTCCACACGGCAGCGACCGAGGAAGCCGCCCTGGAGCGGTTCGCCGACTTCGCGGATGCCTGGGGCGGCAAGGAGGTGCGGCGGCTTACATGGCTGGGCCGAGTCGGCTGAAGGCCCAGCGTGGTACCTCCTGGTCGACGCGGGTGCGACCGGTGCGTTCGAGGGCGGTGTGGGTGCGGGCGGTGTGGGTGCGGCGGTCAGGCGGGCCCAGTTGCGGAAGTTGCCGTGGGCGGCGTGCTGATCGGCCCAGGCGATGGTGTCGGGATCGGTGTCGGCCCAGAGACGGGGTGGTACCAGCTCAACGCGCTATCAGCCTGCAACAGGCTTGGTGACGCCCAACCCGCTGACACCACCCCACCCACTCACACGCTGCTGCGGCAAGAACGGGCTGTGTGGACAGTGGCGGCCGTGAGATGGAAGTCGTCGCTTCGCGTTCGCGGTACGCGCCCAAGAGGTCCCACCCGATGGCTCTATCGAGCAGTAGTGGCTCTGGTCCACTTCGTGTGGTCGCGTACACAGGGTGACTGTTGATCTTCGCCTAATGGTGGTTTTAGTGGTCGTAGGCAGTCAGCGCGCGCATGACTGGCTGGCCACGCATGAACCTGGCTCCCCTCATCAGACCCCCTGGAATCGTTCAACTAGGCTGGCGCGGTGACTGATGAGCAGGAGCGGGTGCAGCCGTCGGGAGTGTGGGCCACGGCAGTGGGGGTGGCAAGGGTGCGGGCGCTGGAGACCGAGCGGGAGAACGCGCTGTTCCGCGACCCACTGGCACAGGCCTTCGCCACCGCCGGCGGCCTGTGGCCCTCCTCGCCGCCGCCCGATGACGAGGCCGCGCGACGCCGCCGGCTGGCCGTGTCGTTCTCCATCGTCATCAGGACGAAGTTCCTCGACGACCTGTTGCAGCAGGCCTCCGCGTCCGGGGTCCGGCAGGTCGTGCTGCTCGGCGCCGGCATGGACAGCCGGGCCTTCCGGATGGACTGGCCCGAGGGCACCCGGCTGTTCGAGGTCGACACCGCCGCGCCACTGGACTTCAAGGCTTCGGTGCTGCGCCAGGAGCGGGCCGTCGCACGCTGCGAGCGGATCACCGTCGCGGTGGATCTGCGTGAGGACTGGCCAGGCGCGCTGGCCGCCGCGGGGCACGACCCGGCCGTGCCGACCGCGTGGATCGCCGAAGGACTACTGATCTATCTGCCCGAGGACGCGGTGGAGCTACTGTTGGCCCGGATCAGCACGCAGTCGGCGGCAGGCAGTCGGATGGGGCTGACATTGGGCTCGCGCGGCGTGATCGAGCGCTTCGGCGCGGACGCCGCGCCGGGATCGGCGGCGTCCATGTGGGTCTCGGAGATGCCCGACGACCCGGTGGGCTGGCTGGTCGGGCACGGCTGGGAGGCCGACAGCCACACCCTGCGCGAGCGCGCTGCCGCCTACGGCCGCCCGATCAGCACCCCGCCGCAGCGCGAGGAGCGGCCCGGCGGACTGATCTCGGCGGTCCGCCGGTAGAGCGCCTCCCGGTTCCCCAGATGATCGATTCCCAGGGGGCCCGATGAGGGGAGCCAGGTTCATGCGCGGCCAGCCAGTCATGCACGCACTGACCGGTGATCGAAAGTTCAGGGGGCGAGGGGGGCCGGGTTCCCTGTCGTGGTTACCGTTGCCCCAGCACCCCACCGAACCTACGCCTGGAGAACCCCCGTGCCCGTACCCCTCGGCGAGGACGTGGTGGCGCTGCTGCGCCGCCCCAGCACCTGCTACATCGCTACAACGATGCCCGACGGCTCGCCCCAGCTCACCCAGACATGGGTCGACACCGATGGCGAGCACGTCCTGATCAACAGCGTTGAGTCGCATCAGAAGACCCGAAACATCGCGCGCGACCCGCGGGTGGCCGTCGCAATCGTCGACCCCTCGGAACCGACTTCCTACGTCCAGATCCGCGGCCGTGTGGTGCGTGTGACCACCGAGGGGGCGGTCGACCACATCGAGGCGCTCGCGCAGAAGTATCTCGGCGGGCCCTACCCATGGTTCGGAGGCCGCGACCAAGTCCGGGTGATCTATGTGATCCAGCCCGAGCGGATCAGCAGCCCCCGCGGCTGATGATCGTGATGTCCATGTCTTCCATCCCGGCCCCACCCCTTTGAACAGGCAACTCAATGTTCGGCGGGACAACCTACCGATCGCCAGGTTCGGCGACATCGATCAGCCCTCGTTGAAACCGGACACGTGCCGTCATTTCTCCTCGACGTCCACGAGCCGGTTGATCACCAACTGCCTCCGCAACCCATCGACAAACGCTGTTCCCAGAGATGAACGAAGCCACACCCGATGTCCTGATGGTGATGTGGGTTCATGAGTCCTCCAGTTCCAGAAGCACGAGCGGCGGGCACCCCGATTCGGCCTGGCTCTGCCGCGTCGAGTGCGTGGTGCCCGCCGGAGCTCAGCGAAGGAAGGGGCTGAGGTTGCGTTCCAGGAGGGGCTTCGGGGCTGCGCCCGTCCATGCCTTTGCAGGGGTGCCGTCGGCGTAGTGGGGTGCCTCGAAGTTTCCGGACAGGGATCCAATAGGATCGCCCTGAGAAGGAAACGAGGAAGAAGTGGCGCCACCCAGCAAATACTCGCCG
>NZ_JBHVWT010000078.1:0-17274 GCF_042882135.1 Streptomyces sp. NPDC058240 | reverse complement strand
GTCGACGAACTGGAAGCGGCTGCTCACCAGCTGGTCTCGGCCGCAAAATACTTCGCGGCCCTCCGCAGGATCTCCCGCTCGAGCTCGAGTTCCTTCACCCGGGCCCGCAGCTGCCGGTTCTCCTCCTCCATCGCGGTGGCCTCCACGGCCCCGGGCCGGGCGGCCTGCTCGGCGTCCCGCACCCACGTGCGCAGCGTCTCGTGGTTGACGCCCACGTCCTTGGCCACCGACGCATACGTCCCACCCGGACTGGCGTGGTACAGCGCGACGGCATCGGCCCGGAACTCAGGCGAGTACTTCGATGTCCCCAACAGGGCGTACCAGGATCCCGGCAAAGTCGCATTTCAGCAGGTCAGCAGCAGTTGGACGGGGTGGTGCGGGTCCCAGGCGTGATGTCGCAGGGCTTGGGCGATGTTGGTCGCGCCGTGCAGGCGCAGCATGCTGATGGCGAGGTTGCGTAGTGAAGCCATGATGCGCGGACCGTTGCCTGTGCGGATCTGGGATCGGTCCTCGTCGAAGGTGACGTCGCGGACCCAGTGCAGTCGGTTTTCGATGCGCCAGTGGCCGCGTACCCACGCCGCCGGACTTCTTCACCGCCCCGGGTGCGGCCGCCGTCGACGGACAGGCCATGCCTGCGCAGATCGTTCGCAGCGCCGCGGTGGGAGGCGGTGCGTGCTTCCTTCCGCTTGGCCGGCGTGTCCTTGAGGGTGTGGCGGTAGGTCAGGTGCGGCGAGGCCAGCCGCTGTATCTGGTCGGCGGTGGCGGCCTTGAGCACTCCGAGCACGTGGGAGTTAACCTTCACGCCGCCTCCACACATACTGACGTCCAGTGCAATGTCACATTGCAACTGCATCCTGAGTGCATCAGTGATGCCTATGAACGACGCCTCTGAACAGGGAGAACTACCCTCATGTCTCGTATCGCTCTGCTCGCCACCGCGGCCGTGGGCCTGGCCTTATTCGGCGCGGCCCCGGCCACCGCCGCACACGCCCCCACCACCACTGCCACCACCGTGACGTGCGGTCCGTCCGCCCTCCGGGTGGGCTTGTCGACCAAGGTGTGCGCCGAAGTCACCGGCAACAGCGTGCAGCTGTACGGCCAGATAAACCTGTCGGGCCCGCCCAGCCCGGGCTCCACGCTCCCGGTCAAGGACCTGACCACGACCCTCACCGGCAACGCCGTCGGCAGCACCTCCCTCGGCCACCTGGTGCAGCCGGTCCGTTTCCAAGCCGCGACCACCCAGGTCCGTGGCGTCGGCGGCACCGTCCCCTGCGGCTCGACCGTCCACGCCGAGTTCACCTCATCCGCCCTCGGCTATCCCTCCAGCCCGGTGACCCTGGACGTTCCGGTCACCTGCTGACGAACGTCCGACACAATGAGCAGGCTGCGCGGCCGGAACGGACGCGGAGCCTGCCCGCGGCAGCGAGGGCGGTTACTTCGGGCAGCCCTTGAATTCCCCGGTCTCCCACGCTGTGCGGCAGATGGCCCGCCAGGGGGGCGGCCCGAAAATGAGGTGACCCCGGCGGTGTGGACACTCTGACAATTGGATCTTGCAGATCCGAGGAAGGGTGTCCTGGTGGGACGGAAGTCTCCGTATCCGGCGGAGTTCAGGAACGATGCCGTCGCGCTGTACCGCGCGGCGGGCGGGAAGCGCACGTATGCGGCGGTCGCTGCGGATGTCGGGGTGACCGGCGAGACGCTGCGGAGCTGGGTGCGCCAGGCTGACGAGTTGGCAGGCCGCAGCCGTAGTGAGGTGCCCGGGGAGAACCGGAATGAGGAACTGGCACGGCTGCGGGCCGAGATCGGCCGGCTACGAAAAGCGGAGAAGGAGTGGCAGCTCGAGCGCGAGATCTTGCGCCGGGCAGCCGCCTATTTCGCCACGGAGATGAAGGCATGACCCGCCGCTGGGACTTCGTCTCCACGTATCGCGCCGAGTTCGGCGTCTGACAGCGTCCAGCGGATATGCCGGGCCCTTCAGGTCTCCCGCTCGGGCTTCTACCGGTGGCTCGCCGGTGCGAAGGCCCGCGGGGTCCGGCAGGCCGCCGACGCCGCCCTGGTCGAGGAGATCCGCGAGGTCCACACCGCGCACAAGGGGATGTACGGAGTCCGCCGCGTCCATACTGCGGTCGCAGTCCCGGCCGCGGCTTGCACCCTCGCGATCGAGGAACCTCATCGTCGCTTCGTACAGCAAGCACCCCCCGCGGTGTTCGGCGTGGAAAGGCGCTGTCACGTTGTTGGGTGTGTGGGTGTCTGATGGTGTGTCGGGGCATGGTGGGGCCTGGTTCGGGGCCTGTGCTCAGGCCGTGGTGGACAGACCGGCGGTGCCGGTGACCTGCTCCCAGGTGGTGAAGCGGTGCTGCATCTCGGTGCGGTAGTCGGGGGCGGTCATCAGATGGCGGCGGGGCCGGAAGTGCGGTGAGATACCGCTGAACGCGGACAGGAACCGCTGCGCCCCGCCGGCGGAGCGGAAGCCTTTCATCGCACGTTCACGCTGCCGGGTGGGCTGGTGGCTGTTCTCCGCCCGGTTGTTCAGCCCCTTGTGCGAGCGGTGCTCGACCGAGGGCATGACCTCGCGGTGGGCGGCGCCGTAGGAGCGGAGCCTGTCCGTGACGACCACCCGCGGCACCGTACGGGTCGTCTTCACCAGACGACGGAAGAATCGCCTGGCCGCGGTCTTGTCCCGCCGGTTCTGTACGAGGATGTCCAGCACCATGCCGTCCTGGTCGACAGCCCGCCAGAGGTACTTCTGCTCGCCGTTGGTCTTGACGAAGACCTCGTCCAGGTGCCACTTGTCACCAGGCCGGGGCCGGCGGTGGCGCAGTGAATTGGCGTACTGCTGCCCGAACTTCAGGCACCAGCGGCGGATGGTCTCGTAGGAGACGATCACGCCGCGCTCGAGCATCAGCTCCTCGACCTCACGGAAGCTGAGCGGGAACCGGAAGTACAGCCACACGCAGTGGGAGATCACCTCGACCGGGTACCGGTGACCCCTGTACGACGGCGACGCGCTCCCCACGGACGACTCCCCCTCCACCATGATCAACCCGAAGATCATCCCACCCGCTCAGTCAACGTGACAGAACCATCCGGGCCGCTCCGCCACACGAGCTGGGACGTGCCACACAGGGCCGCCGGCCGTCGTACCTCATGTGTGATGAACTATGGCCCGGTTTCGAGATGTTGATCTCGTCTCGGCAAGAAAGTGGGAGGGATCGTGAACCTTGGCGGGGGGACGTGGCAGCGGCTGACCGCCGTGGTGCTCGTCATGGCGGTGGCGGCCGGGTGTACGGGTCTGGGCGAAGGGCCGGAGGGCGGGAACGACAAAGACCTGCTGCGGAACCATGACTGGACGCAGATGCCGGGCACCACCGCGCGGAACGACGTCCTGCGGGTCAGCGCATCGGATCGGCACATCGTGGAGCAGGACTCCTCCGGTGGCCAGCCCAATCCCCCGCTGAACCTGGCCGGCCCGCATCTGAGGTCCGATGGCGACTTCACCGTCACCGCACGGATGTCCGGTGTGGGCGACGATGACGGCGACTCATGGCTGCGGCTGTACGGACGGGTACCGGTCATCTACGACGAGTGGCGGCAGGAGCGGCCCTCACTCCGCGTCGGCGTGACCGCCGACGGACAAGTGAAGGTACAGATATGGGACGGCGAGGGCGACGAGCCAGCCACCTCCAAGGTTTTCGACTGCGGCTGCTCCGGGACGGTGACGCTCGCCGTGTCGAGCATCGGTGACACCTTCCGCGTGAAAGCCGACGGGCGGCGGCTGGGAACCGTGCAGGACCCGGGGGTGTTCGCCGAGGGCACTGTCTGGTTCGGTCTGGAGGCGGACGCGGGCGAAGACGAGCGCCGCGAGGGATGGCGTCTGACGCAGCTGATCGCGCGGGCAGAGAGCGGTGACTCGCTCCGCGTGGTCAACGCGCCGCAGCTACGCCAGGAGCAGTCCGACGACTCGCTGCGTGCGCGGGCCGCAGACGTGGGGCGGCCGTTCGACGTCGGCGCCGCCCTAGCCGAGAATCCGCTGCTCACCGACTCCCGCTACCGGGCGCTCGCGGGGAGCCAGTTCTCCATGCTCACTCCGGAGAACGCGTTCAAGCCACAGTTCCTCCACCCGCGCCGGGGCGTCTACGATTTTCGCGACGCGGACCTACTCGTACGCTTCGCCCGCGCAAACGACATGAAGGTTCATGCGCACACCCTCGTCTGGCACGAGGCTCTGCCCAACTGGGTGCGGGAGAACGACGATCCCGAGGAGGTGCGCCGGACCATGCTCCGGCACATCGCCACGGTCGCCGGTCACTTCAAGGGGAAGGTCGCGGAATGGGATGTGGTCAACGAGCCCATGTCCGACGACGAGGAGAGCTACGCCAACGGGGATCTTGGTCTGCGCTCCGAGCAGAGCCCGTGGTTCGAGGCCATGGGCGAGGAGTACATCGACGAGGCGTTCAGGGCCGCCCACCGGGCCGATCCGAAGGCACGGCTGTTCCTCAACGAGTACGGGGTCGAGGAGGAAGGCGAGCGGTGGGACGCCCTTTACGATCTGGTCAAGCGGCTCAAGGAACGGGGCGTACCGATCGACGGCGTGGGTTTCCAGAACCATGAGTACGCACCCGGCGACCGCATCGACCCGGAGACCTTCCGCAGCCATGTGCGGGATCTGGCGGAGCTCGGGGTCCAGGCGCGGGTGTCGGAGATGGACGTCCCCATAGGCGAGAACGAGGAGGACGGGCGGGAGACCCAGGCCGACGAGATGGTGGGCAAGCTGCGGGTCTGCCTGGAGGAGCCGAACTGCACATCGTTCTCCACGTGGGGATTCACCGACCGGTACGGTTCCACCGCCGACACCAAGATCTATCCTCCGCGCACGGCCGATTCCCTGCCGTGGGACGCGGCCCTGCGGCCGAAGCTGGCGTACGAGCGCCTGCTCGAGGCCTTTGACGAGGCGTGAGGCATCAGGGCGGCACTGTCACGTTGACTGACCGGCCTGGGATGATCTTCTGGTTGGTCATGGTGGGAGGGGTCGTCCGTGGACAGCGAGCCGCCGTCGTATAAGGGGCACCGGTACCCGGTGGAGATCATCGCGCACTGCATGTGGCTGTACTTCCGTTTCCCGCTGTCGTTCCGCGAGGTCGAGGAGCTGATGCTCGAGCGCGGCGTGCTCGTCTCCCACGAGACGGTCCGCCGCCGGTGTACGAAGTTCGGGCAGGCCTACGCCAACGGCCTGCGCCAACGGCCTGCGCCGCCGGCGTGTGCAGCCGGGCGACAAGTGGCACCTGGACGAGGTCTTCCTCAGGATCAACGGTGAGCTGAAGTACCTGTGGCGGGCCGTCGACGCCGATGGCAACGTGCTCGACATTTTGGTCCAGAACCGGCGGGACACCGCTGCGGCCCGGCGGTTCTTCCGCAACCTGCTCAAGAAGACCTGCTCGGTGCCGAGGGTGGTCGTCACCGACAAGCTGCGCTCCTACGGCGCGGCCCACCGCGAGGTCATGCCCTCCGTAGAACACCGCGCCCACAAGGGCCTGAACAACCGGGCCGAGAACAGTCACCAGCCGACGAGGCAGCGCGAACGCGCGATGAAGGGCTTCCGCAGTACCGGCGGGGCCCAGCAGTTCCTGTCCGCGTTCAGCGGTACCTCACCGCACTTCCGACCACGCCGCCACCTGATGACCGCCACCCAATACCGCACCGAGATGACCACCCGCTTCGCCATCTGGGACCAGATCACCGGCGCCACCGACCAGCCCACCGCAGCGTAAGCCAGGCCCCCACCCAACCCCTACACACCCTGACGCGCCCTCAACCGATCAACACCGCACCAACGTGACAACGCCCTGGTGACAGGTACCAAACCCAGACGCCTCGGCTGACAAGCACTCGCCGCGGCCACCGCGCGCCAGTTCAGTCGTCAGCAATCACCAGCTCGCCGAATGTATGGAGTCCGACCTGCGCTGCGAGCCACGGGGCGCGTTCGGCCTCGACCTGCTTCACGTCGACATGACTCACTGCGCCTTGCCGGCCCGCAGGGCGTCAGCAGCTGCTACCTAGTGACGGACACGTCCGTCACCCGCCCGGCCTGGGCCCCCCGCCACGAGCGCTACACAGCCCTCACCGGCGAACTCCTGCGGGTGCTCACCGACGGCATCTCCGACGGTCCCGAGTTCCTGACCCTGGACTCGATAGCCAAGCACGTCGACGAGTCGTTTCGGGCACGGGCGGTGCCCCGGCCCGTATGGCAGCCGGAAAGCATCGGTTCGCTGTCCTTCGTACGAAACCAACAGCACCGGCTCCCAAAGGTGACTTCTTGGACAGCAGCGATGACGCCGTCACGGGCGGAGCGGGCCAGTCCCAACACCTCCGTCTCACCGCCATGACCGGTTGTGCCTCTTGGACCGCCCGCTGGTCAGGGGCTGTGCATCGGTGGTGGCAGCGGTGTGCCCTCACCTTGCTCCCGCTCGTACTCTGCCGCACGTCAGTGCCACAATGCTCTCCGCCTGATCGCGCACCGCCCGGGAGTGCTACGCGATGCACTCGGCCCGTAACTCGCCAGGCTCTGCAATTTTGTGCGATGCAGGAGCCCACGCGGTTCTGCAAGGCCTCCCGATGCCGCCGAAAAGGGCACGAGCAGGCCAGCCGTACGACAAGCGGGGACAATGTTCTGAGGCAGTAGCCGCCGACCGCGGCCCGAAGCAATGTACTCCAGCCGCTCTGCCGAAGACCGTCCCCTGCGGCTGTGTCCTCCGTCGGCGTGAGAAGGGGACCGCACTGTGAATACGGAAGGCGTCGATACCGCACTGGAGCAGGCACTGGAACGCCTGGCACTGCTCGCAGAGGCCAGCACCGCCCTGGCCAGCACACTGGACCTCCAGAAAGCGCTGAGACGTCTGTGCCGTGTCGTTCTGCCACGACTCGGGGACTGGTGCGCCATCGACCTGGTCGGCGACCACGGGACCGTCCGCCGCGTGGTGGTGGCACACCATGACACGGGCCTCCTGCCGACCGGGCGCCTGGAGGGCCCTTTGCCCCCGGCCCCCGAGGACTCCTTTGACCCTCTCGCACGGGTGCTGCGCGGTGTCGGCCCCCTGCTCCTGGACGAGGCAGCCCTCCACACGGGCCGCGACGAGGCGTTTCACACCGCACAACGGGAACTGTTCGAAGAACTCCGTTCCCACAGCGTGATCAGCGCGCCGCTGCGCACCCGCAGACAGGCCCTGGGAGCACTGACGCTGGCCCGGAGTACATCCCGGACGCCACTGACCGCCGACGACGCCGCGCTCGTGGAGGACCTCGCCCATCGCATCGCACTGGCAGTCGACAACAGCCACCTGTTCGCCTCCGTCCAGCACGTCGCGGAACGTCTGCAGCGCTCCCTGCTCCCGCCCTTGCCCGGCAACGAGCCGTACGCGGTCGCCGCACGGTACGTGCCCGCGCCCACAGCCGCGGAGGTCGGCGGGGACTGGTACGACTACTTCCCCCTGCCCGACGACGCCAGCGCCCTGATCATTGGCGACATGGTCGGCCACGACGTGCAGGCCGCCGTCACGATGAGCCAGCTGCGCAACATGCTCCGCGCCCTCGCCTGCGACCGGCGAGAACCCCCCGGCGACATCCTGCGCCGCCTCGACCTCATCTCGGACACCCTCTACCCGGGGCACATCGCCAGCTGCATCTACGCACGCCTCGAAGCCTCCCGCCACGGCTGCTGGCACCTGCACTTCTCGAACGCCGGACATCCGCCCCCACTGCTCGTCGAACACGACGGTGACGCCCGCTACCTCAACCGACCCACACGGCCTCCTGCTGGGCGTCGACACCACTCAGAGCCGCCCCGACCGCGAGGCGATCCTGAAGCCCGCAGCCACACTCCTCCTCTACACCGACAGCCTGATCGAACGCCCCGGAGAGAACGTCGAGGACCGGCTGCACCACCTCCGCGAAGAGGCAGCCGCACTCGCGCGTGACTCGCTCAACACCTTCTGCGACGCAATCCTCGCCGACCTCGGCACCGGAAGCACCGACGACATCGCTCTCCTCGCCGTACGCATGCCCCCGTGAACCCGGAACTGCCCTGCGGGGCAGGAGCATCACGCCGACGAAAACCCACAGCCCGATGTACATCCAGCCGGCGACGTCCCGAGGCATCGTGATACGCCGGGCACTCCGACCATGAGGGAGAAGCCATGGCGAGGGTGGCAGTCGAGGGGACCGATATCGTCGTACACCTGTCCTGGCGGGAGAAGGCCCTGGCACACCACCGCAACGTGCGGGTTCCGGTGTCGGCGCTGCGCCAGCTTTATATCGAGCCCGACTGGTGGCGTGCGCTTCGTGGTGAGCGTGACCGGGGCACGTGCATCCCCGGACAGGTGTGCGCTGGTGTCCGGCACCTACGGGAAGGGCAGGACTTCACGTTGGTACGGGCCGGCACACCGGTGCTGTGTGTGGAACTCCGCCGGGCCGCGCCGTTCAGCCGGCTGGCGATCTCCGTCCCCGATCCCGAGAAGGCGATGGGGACTCTCCTGCCGCTGGTCCCACGGGACCGGCTGGGCTGAAAGCGAGCGGCCCCGCATCCGACTGCGTAGGGTTCTCGCCCCTGGCCGACAGCCGTTCGACGGTTGTCCGGTCAGGAAGATCTTCGGCTCGGGGACGGCGGGCCGAGCGCCCGCGGCAGACGGTGTCTGCGATCGGCGCTCGCCGGTCGGGCTGGTGCCCGGACGGCGTGGGTCTTCGGCGTATCCGTCAGCCGCAGTACTGTGCTGCGGCTGGTGAAGCGTTGCCCGGCCTGGAAAGTTCCAGCCCGCAGGCGATGGGTGCCGATGAGTACGCGACCTCTCCGGCACGGCCGCTTCCCGAGGGGGAGGGGCGGTCATCTTTCGACGCCGGTGATTCCGTGGGGTGTTCCGACGGGTTTGGATTCCAGGGATCCGCGCTGGCGCAGGTATACGGAGAAGGTGGCCATGCAGGCCACTGCCAGGAGTTCGTACTGCCAGTTCTGCAGGCTGCGGCCTGGTCGGCACCTTCTCCGCCACCCTCACCCTCCTGCCGGTCACCGCCCTCGCTCTCAGCGGCACCCGACGGCAGACCCGGATCGTGGCCCAGCACACCGCCCCGGCCCCCGGGCCTCCAGATCCTCAACGCACCGCCCGCCAGGTCCACGGCGCCGACATCGCGGTGATCGTCACTAACGGCTGCGTTACGGCCCGGCCGTCACCTTCGCCAAGCAGCAGCGCCTCCACGTCGTCGACCGCCATACCCTCGGAACGTGGGCAGCCAGCTCCCGCCCCCTGTGGGAACTCCTCCGCGCCCCCGTAAGCTGACCTCGCTCTCCTGAAGCCGCGCGGCCGTGCTGGTGGCTACGCGAACTCCGCCCGGCAGCTGCTGGACCTGGCCCCGGAGGACAACGGGCGCGAAGTGCTGTGGCACGTCCGCGTGAGCGTTCTCTACGGTGAAGCCATGCCCACCGAACCAACCCCGGGCCAACCCGTACGCGCCCACCTCACCACTCCCGACGGGCGGCGCCTCTTTTACCTCGACTTCGGGCCGGCAGAGGGACGGCCCTTGCTCGGGTTGCACGGACACCTTGGCGAAGGAGCTGACTTCGCGGACCTCGCCCGCGACCTGAGCCCCGACGGGTGGCGGGTGGTAGCACTGGACCAGCGAGGACACGGGGACTCCGACCGGGCGAAGCAGTACGACCGGAACGGATACCTCGACGATCTGAGCCTTCTGCTCACCCACCTGGGCCTTGATCATCAGCCCCTGCCCGTCCTCGGGCACTCCCTCGGTGCCATCAACGCCTACTACCTGGCCGCGGCCCGACCTGACGCTGTAAGCGCCCTGATCAACATTGACGGGCCTGCGCACCTGCCAATTGTGAACCCCGCCCCGCTGTCCGTACTGCTCGACCTTCCGTACTCCGCCCCCACACGCGGGGAACTCCTCGCCGCCTGCGGCTCCCTGAAACCCTTGCTGGAAAACGGACTGCGACCGCACCACGACGGATGGCGGCTCGGCTCTCACCCCACGGACATGATCGACTCCGACACCCGTCTGCTCGGCGACCACTGGCACCAATGGCTGGGCTCCCACTGCCCCGCGCTGCTCCTGCACGGCACGGCCAGCACCGTGCTGCCCACCGCGCAGGCCCGCGAGATGGCATCTCGACGCCCCGGCACCACCCTGACCGAACTGAACGCCGACCACTGGCCTCATCTACGGAGACCGAAGGAGTCAGCGGTTGCAATCCGCCGATTCCTCTCCGCACCACCGACACGATTTGGCCCTGGCGGTGACCGGTCTCAGCGTCCGTGGTCCAGATGAGGTGAGGGTGCGGTGCCTGAGCGCTGGTCAGGGGGAGACTTCGTACTTGACTGGTTCAACCAGCGACGCCTCCACGGCGAACTCGGCCACCTCACCCCCGCCGAGCACGAAGCCGCCCACTACGCGGCCGAACCCCCCTGCGTCACTCCAGAAAACCAGCTAACTCGCTCTCCACGAAACCCGGGGCTTGACACCGCTGCCAGGCTTCGGGCGGGGCCCTGGCCGATGAGGTGGTCGATGCGCGGGCACCGAAGCCAGGTAAGGAAGCAGCGCCGTCAACTCGACATCACGCCACCAGCCTCCCTCACCAACGCACTTGCCGAGGCCGAAACCGCAAAGCCGATCAACGGCTACGAAAATCTTGGCAGAGCCTGATTCATGATGGACCCGACCTGGCTGCCGAGATCCGGGGTGCACACCTGGTGGAGATTCTCGCAGGGCACGCCATGACGTCCGAGCAGCCGCAGTTGATCGTGCGCTTCCTCGCGGAGTTTTGCGAGGAAGCGCCGCCGCGTCAGTCGGGCAGTTTCCAGTGGTAGGTGTGTGGGCCGGGGCCGCAGGGGTGGACCGTGTGGTCGGGGAGGTGCACCGTTGCGCGTGTTCCCGGTGGGACGGTGACGTTCAGTTCGCCGCCATCCCCGTCGTCGCGCCAGTCGCTGCCGACGATGCCGTAGGGGGTCTGAAGGGTTCCTTCGGCGGTTTTGATGCCGCCGCCGGTGACGGGGGCGATGCGGATGTGGCGGTAGCCGGGTTCGGCGGGGGTGATGCCGAGGAGTGTTTCGCGCAGCCAGCAGGCGATGCTGCCGTAGGCGTAGTGGTTGTGGGAGGCGGTTCCCTCTCCTGCTTCGGTGTAGCCCTCCCAGGTTTCCCAGATAGTGGTGGCGCCCAGTTCCACCTGGTGGAGCCAGGACGGCGAGGAGCTCTGCAGCAGGAGTTTGAAGGCGGTGTCGGCGTGCCCGGTGTCGGTGAGGACCTGGAGCAGCATGGGGGTGCTCAAAAAGCCGGTCGCCAGGTGGTGGCCGGCTTCTTCGATGAGGCTCACCAGCCGGGCGGCTGCGCGGGGGCGTTGCGCGGGGCGTAGCAGGTCGAAGGCGAGGGCGCGGACGTAGTCGTCCTGCCGGTCAGTGCCGATGGTGCCGTCGGGGTGGAGGAAGGCTGCTCGCCATGCCTCGCGGACGTTCTCGGACAGCGCGTCGTAGTGGTGGGCGTCCCGGTCGCGCCCCAGCACGGTGGCCGTTTGGGCGAGAACGCCCGAGGAGTGGGCGAGGTAGGCGGTAGCTACGACGGCGCCGCGCAGGGTGCCTTCCAGAGCGTTGGCGGGAAATTGTTCGCCCGGTCGCAGCCACTCGCCCCAGTGGAAGCCGCTGTCGAGAATGTACCGCTCCAGGGTCCCGGCGCGGCGGCGGGATACGCGGCGGGGCAGGCCGCGCCGGTTGCGGGCGATGCGGGCCATGTACTCGACCCAGGCGCGCATGCTGGGGTACTGCCGCTCCAGGACGGCGTGGTCGCCGTAGTAGCGGTAGAGGTTCCAGGGGATGAGGACGGCCGCGTCGCCCCAGCCGGTGGAGTTGGCCAGGGTACGGGCCAGCATCCAGGTGGCCCGTACCGTTGAGGTGGTGGACGCCTCGGCGGGGACGAACGGGGGCACCCGGCCGTCGGGGAACTGCTCGAGGGCGAGGTTGCGCAGGTAGCGGGTCAGGAAGGTGTGGGCGTCGACCATGCCGGTGGCGGTGGGTGTGAATGCCTGGATGTCGCCAGTCCAGCCGGAGCGTTCACGGGTGGGGCAGTCGGTGGGGGTGTCGGTGAAGTTGGAGCGGGTGCTCCACAGCACGTTGTGCCACAGCCGGGTGAGTCGTTCGTCGGAGCAGGCGAACGTCCCGGCCTGTTCGAGCTGTGAGGACAGCACCACGGCTTCGATGTCGTCGGCGGTCAGGTGATGGGTGAGGCCCTGGATCTCGACGTAGCGGAAGCCGTGGATGGTGAACCACGGCTGGTACCAGGTGTCGGTGCCGTCGAGGGTGATCTCGTCACGCTGGTACCAGGGCTTGCTCTTGTCGGCGAGGATGTAGTCAGTGTCGAGTTCCCCGGCGGGTGTGAGGAGTTCGCTGTGGGTGAGCCGCACGCGGGTGCCGGCCGGTCCGGACAGGCGGAGGCGGACCACGCCGGCCATGTTCTGTCCGAAGTCGGCCAGTTGGCGGCCGTTGGGGGAGCGCCAGATGCGTGCTGCGGGCAGCCGGTCGATCTCGCCGACGCGTGCGGTTTCCTCGGCGATCAGCCGGCGGGGATGCGAAGGCAGCGTCTGCGCGGGGTTGAAGCGGTCCGGCGGCTGGGGGCGGTGAGCCAGTCGCTGTCCGGGACGCTCAGGTCGGCGTGTTCGCCGTCCTTGGGATCACAGCGCGTGATGCGGCCCGTGCCCGCGCTCCAGCCTTCGTCCGTGGTGAAGCACACCGAAGTACCGTCGGCGAGGTCGAGTTCGACGTGCACGAATCCGGCGAGTCGGGTGCCGTAGACGCTGCGGCGGGAGAGCACACCCAGTCGGCCGCGGTAGCGGCCGTCGCCGACGGCGATGGCGACGATGTTGGCGCCTTCACGGAAGTGCTCGGTGACGTCGTAGGCCTGGTATTCCACCACCTTGTCCAGCGGGGTGAAGCGTGGCACCAGAGCGGGTCCTGTGAGGTCGGTGCCGTTGACGAACAGCCGGTACCAGCCCAGCGCGCTCGCGTAGGCGCGTCCGCGCACGACAGCGGCCGGCAGCTGCAGCCGGCCGCGCAGGTATAGGGCCGCCACGTCGTCGGCGGTGACCGGTGGGCCGCTGATCCACGATGCCCGCCACCGCCCGCCGTCCAGGACACCGGTCTCGAAGTCGGCTGGCTCACTCCAGTCACTGGCGGCGCCGCCAATGTCGTGGAGCCTGGCACGCCAGACATAGCGTGTACAGGAGGCCAAGGGCGGCCCCGCGTAACGTACGCCGGTCTGCTCGTCGCCCACGACGTGCCCGCTGTCCCACACCAGGGTGCCGTCGAAGTCGCCGTCCTCGGCCACTTGGATCGTGTAGCCGCCCTGTTCCGCAGGGGGTGTCGGGGCGGCCAGTTGCCAGGAGAAGGACGGCATCGGGTCGTCGATGCCCAGCGGGGCTCCGCGTCCGTTGGTACGCAGCCTGACGGCGTGCACGATCCTGGTGGTGGACGGGGCGGACGGGATCACGCGGTGTCTCCGATCAGTGCGCGGTGGAGCTGGGGCCGGACGGCCCGGGTCTCGGACAGGAACGTGAACAGGGACCAGGTGTGCACCAGGCCCTCGCGGACGACGATGTCCACGGGGGCGCCCTCGGCCCGGGCACGTTCGACGAGCCGTGCGGTGTCCGGGTACAGGACGTTGAGGGTGCCTGCGTAGACGGTGATGGGCGGCGGAGCGGTGAGCGGCCCGAACCGGGGCTGGCCATGGGGGCTGCGGGATCGAGGTCCCCGGCCCACAGCCGTCCGCAGGCGCGCAGGCCGGCCACGCCCAGCAGCGGGTCGTCCATCTCCAGGCTCGCGGGGGCGTCGAGCGTGACGTCCAGCCAGGGCGAGATGAGCACCGGTCGGTCCAGTGGCGTCTCTCCCCGGTGGGTCAGGTGCTGTACTGCGGCCAGCGCCAGGCCGCCGCCCGCGGAGTCGCCGGTGACGGTGACGGCGTCCGCCCCCGTGCTCGGCGATCGCCTTGCCGAGCACCTCGGCGGTGACCGCTACCGCCGACGCAGCGGCACCGGCCGGGGCCAGTGGGTGGATCGGAACGATGACCGTGGCGCCGGAGCGGCGGACGAGATCGGCGCACCAGTGATACTCAGTGCGCTGCGCTGGGCGATGTAAGCACCGCCATGCAGGTAGATCACGACACGGCGCACGGCAGGACGCTGCGCCGGTCGCAGTACCCACACCGCCCAGCCGGTGTGGGTACTGCGGCCGGCTGTCAGCCCTCGCGTCACCCAGCGGCTCGGTGCCGCCTGAGCGGGGCCCGCCCCCCGCCGTGCGGCCCGTGCTGCCCTGCGCGTGGCTGGGCGGGCCAGCAGGTCGGATGCCCACAGGCGGTTGTAGCGGACCAGACGTGCGGCCCGGACCACGGCACGGTGCTGCCGGCTCGTCTTCACGTTCCCGCTCATGTGATCACCTCAGTGGAAATGTCCACCGCACGCACATCGGACGAGGGCGGTCGATGGTCGAGTTCACGCGCTTTGAACAGGCGCGGGATCCACAGCAGACCGATGAGGGAGGCACCGACGGCCAGGGCGAGGACGAGAGAGAACAGCAGGGTCGGGTGGTGCCGGACGAGGGCGGGGGTGGTGAAGGCGAACCCGGCGGCGACCACACGGTTGAACGCGAAGGTTGTTCCCTGGACCGTGGCGCGCAGCGTCTGCAGTGGCCCGGTGCTGGTAGTAGCCGGAGCGGGAGACACCCAGAACGCGGCAGATCCGCTTCACGCCGAAGTCGGCGCGATTCTCGGAGGTGAAGTCCCAGCGGCGGGGGCTCACTTCACCTCCCGAGCGCAATAGGCGGCTGCCGGCGCAGGATCTCGCGCTCCAGCTGCCACTCCTTCTCCGCCTTCAGCAGCCGGGCGTTCTCCGCCCGCAACCGGGCCAGTTCCTCAGCCGGACTCCCGCCGACCGCACGGCGCTCGGGCAGTGCCTGCGACTCGTTTTCCCAGCGGACCCACGTCCGCAGCGACTCGGCGGTGATGCCGAGGTCCGCCGCCACCGCCGCGTATGTGCGCTTGCAGCCCGCGGCGCGGTAGAACGCGACCGCGTCCTTCCTGAACTCCTCCGGATACGGAGACTTGCCTCCCACCTGGACATCCCTCCCTGGACCATCAAGATCCATTGTCAGGGTGTCCACTCCAAAGGATTAGCCTCAGCCGAGGTGGTGGCCACGTCCGTGATCACGTTGGCGCTGCCGGAGGCACGCGTCTCGGTGACCTGCGCGGCGAGGATCCTGGTCTTGGGCCGGGTGGGGTTCTTGCCCAGACGGACTGGACGGCCGTAGCGGCGCCCCCAGTCCTCGTTGACCAGGCCGGTCAGCAGGTGCGAAGCGGCGCGGGCCACTTCTTCCAGCACGGCACGGACGGCCTCGGTGACCAGTTCCAGCCGGGTCAGGTCGCGCACCGCGGCCAGGACGTGGGTGGAGTCGGTGCGCTGCGTGGTGCGCTCGCGCACGAGTCCGGCCTCTTTCAGGCGCGCGAGCGCCAGATCGAGGAGGCGGTCGGCGCGGTCGTCCTGGGTGAGGCGCTCGCGGAAGTCGGCCGGCACGCTGTGGTGGGAGCCGGGATCGTCCAGCTCCATGGCCAGGGCGTACTTGAAATCGATGCGGCAGCGGACTGTTTCCGCTGTCCGACAGGCCGAGCAGGACTGCAGCACGCGGACGGTGACCAACTGGGCGGGCGAGAGGCCCGGCGTCCATCGCGCGGGTACCAGCCCGCGAAGTCCTCGTCGCACCACAGCCCGTCCAACCGGTCTCTCACCCACATCGCCGTGGTACCGCCCGGGTTGCTCGCCCGAGCGATCTGCGCGGTCCGAGACGGGACTTGCTCACCGGAACGGGGACGGAGCGACAACGGACACCTCGACAACTGAATCGGTCTTCGAAACAGCCCCGAGCATGCCTGCTGATCATGCTGGCGCATCGGGAAACTCCAAGATCCCCGAGTCAAGCTCAGGAAGCACACCTGCCCAGGTGCGGTGTGGGTCAGTGGGCGTCGTAGATGCCTTGGTAGTGGCCGAGTGCGGTCTCGCGGATCTTGTCGTCGCTCCAGGTGACGAAGCGGCCGGGTGCCAGCCGCTCGGGGTCGACGAGGAGGTTGCCGGTCTCCAGGAGCATGTTCGCGAGTTGTCGGCCGACGCCACCGGCGTGGGTCACCCAGGAGGCTTCTGCGAACCATAGGCCGGCTACCTCAGTCGCGGGGCCGGCAAGCGGGATTTCATCGGGAGTCAGGGCGAACACGCCGTTGAGCCGATGTCCCCGGGGCGCTTCCCGGAAGGCCGGGACCAGGGCGGTGGCCTCGGCGATGGCGGTGCCGAAGTCGGTTTCCCGGAAGGGGAGTTCTGCCGATGCGAGCGTGGGGGATGGGGCCAGCGGGAGTGGTGCGTGGGCGTAGCTTCCCAGTCCGTAGCGGCGGCCATGGCGGCGGGTGTAGACCGCTTGGTCGGGGTAGCGGACGATCGGTGCGTCGATGGGGGTGTCGTCGAGTTCGGGCAGTTCGGCGGTGAACAGGTAGGGGTGCTGGACGTCCACCATGGGCAACTGCACTCCGGCATTTGCTGCCAGGATTGGGCCCCAAATGCCAGTGGCTAGCACGACCTGGTCGGCCCTCAGCAGCTTGCCGTCCTTACCTGCACGGACGCCGACAACCCGGCCCCGTTCTGTCTCCAGCGCCAGTACGGGCGTGTTGAATCGGAAGAGGGCTCCGCTTTTCTCGGCGGCATCAATGAGAGCGTGGGTGAGCGCGACCGGGTCAGCAGCGCCGTCGGAGGGGATGTGCAGCGCACCCAGTGCACGTTCGGCGTTGACCAGCGCGGGAGCCAGTGCGACGGCTTCGGCGGTATCGAGCACCCTCGCTTCGATACCGAGGTGCTGACCGTGCTCTACATCTTGGTGAGCCTGCTCCAGGCGGGCGGGGGTGGTGGCAATTTCCAGACAGCCAACCTGGCAGAAGGCCGCTGCGGGTCCAGTCTCCGAAAGAGCGCGGTAGGTGGCGACGCTGTCCTTGGCCAGCACAGCCAGTTCTGAGGTGGCGCTGAGCTGGCCGACGAAGCCGGGGGCCAGGCCGGTCGATCCGGGCAGCACAGCACAGTCACGGGCGTCGAGCACTGTCACCCGGTCGTGCCCTAGGGCCTGTTCTGAGTTCTGATCACAGTCGGGGTGTTCGCCCTTTGTTCGGCTGCTCCGGCTGGTAGTACGGTCGTATGACACGTGGCGATCT
>NZ_JBHVWT010000077.1:13100-17431 GCF_042882135.1 Streptomyces sp. NPDC058240 | reverse complement strand
TGCAACGTCGCACCCACGTCCGACGTACGCGTCGTGGTCATCGACTGCACCGACACCGGCGCATCCCCGCCCACCGCAACCGACCCGACCTGGATCTTGCGGCTGACCCTCCGGTCGGCGAGCTTGGTCGGAACGGACGGAATTCCGAGAGAAATCGCAGTCATGCGCTGAGCATCCCCAAGGTGTGGATCAAGGTCCCGAGATCGGCGGGCTCCGGCCTTCGAGGTTACGGCACCGGCGGCGGCCCGGAGCACACCGCGTCCGGGAGCGCCGCACAAAGGCGACGGCCCGGACACACACTGTGTGCCGGGCCGTCACTCGTGGTGCACGAGGTGGTGGGTGGGTCAGGAGATCTTGACCGGATTCACGATGTCGGCGACCAGCACCAGCAGCGTGAAGCAGATGAAGACACCGGCGACGACATAGGCGACCGGCATCAGCTTGGCCACGTCGAAGGGCCCCGGGTCGGGGCGCTTGAAGACCCGTGCCACATTGCGGCGCAGGGCCTCCCAGAGCGCTCCGGCGATGTGCCCGCCGTCGAGCGGCAGCAGGGGCAGCATGTTGAAGAGGAACAGCGAGAGGTTGAAGCCCGCCAGTAGGAACAGCATCATCGCGATCTGGTTCTGCGCCGGTACGTCGAGCGTCATCACCTCGCCGCCGATCCTGGCCGCGCCGACGACGCCGACCGGGGAGTCGGCCGCGCGCTCGCCGTCACCGAAAGCGGCGTTCCACAGGCCCGGGATCTTGGACGGGAGGGCGATGATCGAGTCGACGCCGTTCTCGACCATGTCTCCCATGCGGACGACCGAGTCACCGAAGGAGAGCGGGACGATCTCGGTCTGGGCCGCGAAGCCGAGGTAGCCGGCCTCCACGAAATCGCCGGGGACGACCTCGCCCTTGGAGTCCTTCTTCGCCACCGAGTTCTTCTGGAGCACGGCGTGGAGGGTCTTCTCCTGGCCGTCGCGCCGGACCGTGAGGGTGGCGGGGCCGATGGTGTCGCGGATCTTCTCGGAGAGCGTGCCCCAGTCGTCGACCTTCTGGCCGTCGAAGGCGACGATCGTGTCGCCCTTCTTGAGTCCTGCGGCCAGTGCGGGCGAGACCGGGTCGGACTTCCTGCACTTGTCGCGGTTCTCGCTCTGGTCGATCACGCACTTCTGGACGCCGGCGACCTCGGTGGTCTGGGTCTGGAAGCCGAAGGTCATCGCCACGCCGATGAAGATCGCGACGGCGAGGACCAGGTTCATGAACGGTCCGGCGAACATCACGATGACGCGCTTCCACGGCTTGCGCGTGTAGAAGAGGCGCTTCTCGTCACCCGGTTCGAGTTCTTCGAAGGCGGCGGACCTGGCGTCCTCGATCATGCCGCGCCACGGCGAGGTGGACCGCGCCTCCAGGCGTCCGTCCTTTCCCGGCGGGAACATGCCGATCATGCGGATGTAGCCGCCGGCCGGGATGGCCTTGATCCCGTACTCGGTGTCGCCCTTCTTCCGCGACCAGACCGTCGGTCCGAATCCGACCATGTACTGGGGGACGCGGATGCCGAAGAGCTTGGCGGTCGACAGGTGCCCGAGCTCGTGCCAGGCGATCGAGAACAGCAGACCGATGGCGAAGACGACGATGCCCAGAATCGTCAACAGGACCGTCGTAATACTCATGCGCGCGCCTCCGCTGTCGCTTTCGCCGAGAGTTCACGGGCCCGGGCGCGTGCCCAGGTCTCCGCTTCCAGGACGTCTGCGACCGTGAGCGAAGTTCCCGTGGCGGGGGTGCCGTGTTCGGCCACCACCGCGGTGACCGTATCCATGATGCCGTTGAACGGCAGCCGTCCGGCGAGGAATGCGTCGACGCATTCCTCGTTGGCGGCGTTGAAGACGGCCGGTGCGGTGGCGCCGAGCGTGCCCACGTGCCTGGCCAGTCCCACGGACGGGAAGGCCTCGTCGTCGAGGGGGAAGAACTCCCAGCTGGACGCCTTCGACCAGTCGAAGGCGGGGGCGGCGTCCGGGACACGGGCGGGCCAGCCGAGGCCGATGGCGATCGGGCCCCTCATGTCCGGGGGCGTGGCCTGGGCGAGGGTGGAGCCGTCGGTGAACTCCACCATGGAGTGGACGTACGACTGGGGGTGGACCACGACCTCGATCCGGTCGAACGGGATGTCGTAGAGGAGATGGGCCTCGATGACCTCCAGGCCCTTGTTGACCAGGGTGGCGGAGTTGATCGTGATGACCGGTCCCATGGCCCAGGTCGGGTGGGCGAGGGCCTGCTCGCGCGTGACGTCCGCCAGCTCGCTCCTCGTCCGTCCCCGGAAGGGGCCGCCGGAGGCGGTGACGACGAGCTTGCGCACGTCGGCGCGGGTACCGGCGCCCAGCGCCTGGAAGAGCGCGGCGTGTTCGGAGTCGACCGGGATGATCTGGCCGGGCTTCGCCAGCGCCTTGACCAGCGGGCCGCCGACGATCAGCGACTCCTTGTTGGCCAGGGCGAGCGTGCGGCCCGCCTCCAGCGCGGCGAGCGTCGGGGCGAGTCCGATCGATCCGGTGATTCCGTTGAGCACGGTGTGGCAGTCGCTCGCCGCGAGCTGTGCGGCGGCGTCGGGCCCTGCCAGGATCTCGGGGAGCGGCTCGCCCGTCCCGTACTGCTCGCGCAGCGCCTCACGGAGGGCCGGTACGGCGTCCGGTGCGGCGACGGCCACGGTACGCACCCGCAGCTGCCGCGCCTGCTCGGCGAGGAGGGCGACCCGTCCGCCCGCGGCGGAGAGCGCGGTGACGCGGAAGCGGTCGGGGTTGCGCAGCACCAGGTCGATGGCCTGGGTGCCGATGGATCCGGTGGAGCCGAGGATGACGAGATCCCGGCGGCCTTCCGCTGCGTCGAAGACGAGGTGCGGGTCGGCGAGGGGGGCAGGGCTGTCGCTCATGCCCCCCATTGTTGCCGCATCTCCTGTGGGCGTGGACAGTGCGTCCCGCACACGGGGTGGCCGGGAGCCCTATCGGCAGGCGGGTTCCGCGAATTCGGCGAAGGCCTGGTGGAATCCGGGGAACGTCTTCCGTACGCAACCGGGGTCGTCGAAGGTGATGCCCGGCACCCGCAGGCCGGCGACGGCGAACGACATGACGATGCGGTGGTCGCCGTGGGTGGCGATCTCGGCGGGGCGGGGGGTTCCGGGCCGGATCTCGATCCAGTCCCGGCCCGTCGCGACCGTGATGCCCATCCGCCGGAGGTTCTGGGCGCAGACCTCCAGCCGGTCGCACTCCTTGACCCGGGTGTTGCCCACGTCCTCGATGCGTACCGGCCCCGACGCGAAGGGGGCGATGGCGGCCAGCGTCGGCATGGTGTCGGAGATGTCGCGCATGTTGACGGTGAGGCCCGAGAGGGTTCCGCCGGAGCGGACGGTGGTGGAATCGGCGGTGGTCTGCACCTCGGCGCCCATGCGGCGCAGTACGTCGACGAAGCGCAGGTCGCCCTGGAGCGCGTCGGTGCCGAGGCCGGGAACGGTGATCCCACGGCCGGTGAGGGCCGCCGCGGCGAAGAAGTAGCTCGCGGTGGAGGCGTCGGGCTCGATGGCGTACGTGGTGGCCCGGTAGCCGCCGGGCGGCACGGTGAAGACGTTGCCGTCGCGGGTCACCTCGACGCCGAAGCCGCGCATCATCGCGAGGGTGATCGCGATGTACGGGGCGGAGACCAGGTCGGTGACGGTGATCCGCAGCCCCTTCGCGGTCAGCGGTCCGAGCATCAGCAGCGCGGTGAGGTACTGGGAGGACTCCCCCGCGTCCAGGCTGAGTTCGCCGCCCTCGATTCCGGACGCGGCGATCCGCAGCGGGTGATGGCCCTCGGCCCCGTCGTGGCGCAGGTCGACGCCGAGCGTGCGCAGGGCCTCGGTGAGCGGGGCGAGGGGGCGGCGGCGCATCTGGGCGGAGGCGTCGAAGCGGTACGTGCCCCGGGTGGCGGCCGCGGCGAGGGTCGGCAGGAAGCGGGCCGTGGTGGCGCCGTCGCGACAGTAGACGTCGGCGTCGGCGACGGCGGGGCCCGTGGGGCGGCCCTCGATGTGCCAGCGGTCCGCCTCCCGCTCGACCCGGTAGCCGAGGCGCGTGAGGCCTTCGGCGAAGCCCTCGGTGTCGTCGGAACGCAGGGGGCGTACGAGGGTGCTGGTGCCGTTCGCGGCGGCGGCCAGGAACAGGGCACGCGCGGTGACGGACTTGGAGCCGGGGATGTGGGTGACGGTCACGGGTCGTCATCCTGCCGCACCGCGCGCGGCCGGGGGGGGGGGGGCCGCGGGGGGGGGGGGGGGGCCCGCCACCCGGGGGGGGAGGGGGGGGAGGGGGGAACCGCGTCCCGGGGGGGAG
>NZ_JBHVWT010000077.1:0-13090 GCF_042882135.1 Streptomyces sp. NPDC058240 | reverse complement strand
GAATATGAGCAGTGGGGGGTAGGGGAGGAGTCACGGTAGCTGGCCGCGGACAAGCGGAACGGGGCAGTGCGGGCCAGGCCGGGGTGGTCCACGTCCCCCCCCCGGCCGGTGGTTCAGCGGATGGTCCGGTGCACGTTCTCCCGGGCGGACGGCCCCGGGGTGGCGTCGGCGATCCACGGTCCTTCGCCGCTCGGGTCGATGACGCCCTCCTCCAGCCAGGTGTACGCGCCGGACAGGACGCCGTCGACCAGGCGCCGGTCCAGGTCGTCGGTGTTGGACCACAGGCGGGTGAAGAGTTCCTCGACCCGGACGCGGGACTGGTGGCAGAACACGTCGGCGAGCCGGTAGGCCTCGCGTCCGTGGTCGTCCGAGGAGCGCAGCAGTTCGGCGCGCACGCAGGCGGCGCTCATCGCGAAGAGTTCCGCGCCGATGTCGACGATCCGTCCGAGGAAGCCCTGCTTGGTCTCCATCCGGCCCTGCCAGCGCGACATGGCGTAGAAGGTGGAGCGGGCGAGCTTTCGCGAGGCGCGTTCGACGTAGCGCAGATGGGCGGACAGGTCGGGATGGCCGGGATGACTGAACTCCCCGTACGTACGCGGGAGTTGCCCCGGGCCCGCGACGAGCCTGGGGAGCCAGCGGGCGTAGAAGCCGGCCGCGTTCGCGCCCGCCTTCGCCTTGGCGGAGAGGGGTTTGTCGGGGTCGATGATGTCCCCGGCGACCTTCAGATGGGCGTCCACGGCCTCCCGGGCGATCATCAGGTGCATGATCTCGGTCGAGCCCTCGAAGATCCGGTTGATCCGCAGATCGCGCAGGAGCTGTTCGGCTGCGACGGCCCGCTCGCCGCGGGCGGCGAGGGACTCGGCGGTCTCGAAGCCGCGTCCGCCCCGGATCTGGACGAGTTCATCGGCCATCAGACAGCCCATCTCGGAGCCGTACAGCTTGGCGAGGGCCGCTTCGATGCGGATGTCGTTGCGGTTCTCGTCCGCCATCTGCGAGGAGAGGTCGACCACCGCTTCGAGGGCGAAGGTGGTCGCGGCGATGAAGGAGATCTTGGCGCCGACGGCCTCGTGCCGGGCGACCGGCCTGCCCCATTGCTCACGGGCCGTGGACCACTCGCGGGCGATCTTCAGGCACCACTTCCCGGCGCCGACGCACATGGCGGGCAGCGAGAGCCGTCCCGTGTTGAGCGTGGTGAGGGCGATCTTGAGCCCGGCGCCCTCGGGACCGATGCGGTTCGCGGCCGGGACCCGGACCCGGTGGAAGCGGGTGACGCCGTTCTCCAGGCCGCGCAGGCCCATGAAGGCGTTGCGGTTCTCGACGGTGATGCCCGGGGAGTCCGCCTCGACGACGAAGGCCGTGATGCCGCCCTTGTGACCTTCCGACTTCGGTACGCGGGCCATCACGACGAGCAGATCGGCGACGACGCCGTTGGTCGTCCAGAGCTTCACCCCGTCGAGGACGTAGTCCGGCCCTTCCGGGACGGCCGAGGTGGCGAGCCGGGCCGGGTCGGAGCCGACGTCCGGTTCGGTGAGGAGGAACGCCGAGATGTCGGTACGGGCCAGCCGGGGCAGGAAGGTGTCCTTCTGCTCCTGGCTGCCGAAGAGTTTCAGCGGCTGCGGCACGCCGATGGACTGGTGTGCGGAGAGCAGCGCGCCGATGGCCGGGCTCACGGAGCCGACCAGGGCGAGGGCCTTGTTGTAGTAGACCTGGGTCAGGCCGAGGCCGCCGTACTTCGGGTCGATCTTCATCCCGAGCGCGCCGAGCTCCTTGAGGCCGCTGATCACCTCGTCGGGAATTCTCGCCTCGCGCTCGATCAGGGCGCCGTCGATCCTCGTCTCGCAGAACTCGCGCAGCCGGGCGAGGAACGCCTCGCCGCGCCGCACGTCGTCGGCGGGCGGCAGCGGATGCGGATGGATCAGGTCGAGCCGGAAGCGTCCGAGGAAGAGTTCCTTGGCGAAGCTCGGCTTGTGCCAGTCCTGTTCGCGCGCGGCCTCGGCCACTTGGCGCGCTTCACGCTCGGTGACCCTGGGCGTGTTCTTCGGTGCGGATGGTGCGGACATGAGGAGCTCACCTCGCCGCGTTGTGGGTGGGCGGACGCGGCCGGTCCGCGCGGAGCGCGCATGGGCGCCTGCCGAGCCGTACCAGCCGGTGCTACTTGTCCTGATGTACCCGATTACCGGCACTCCCACCATCCCCCGAACGCCGATCGGGTCGGGAGCCACTCCACTGGCCAGCCCCGCAGTGACATGGCGGCCAGGCCGTGAGCAGGGGAAGCAGAAACGGCCGGAGCCCTCGCACTGTGGGCCCCTTGCACCACCTTGACCTGCGGTTCTCCTCTGACCTGCGGGTACGCGTGCGCGTCCGCGCTGGTGCGGCCGTGGCCACGCGGGTGCGGCCACACGATGGTCATGGCCTGACCAAGTAGGACTGGGGCACGATCCCGACATACACGGCCTTCCAACCGGTCCCGGCGGGCCAACCCTGCGCGAAGGTCCTGACATGCCATTGGCTGGAGCAATGGCCGGCCCGGAGCGTTGCAGGGCAGCAGGATGGACGTCTTGACCACTTCATGTGCCAGGAGTCCCGCGTGTACAGGCTGTTTGAGTGGAGCCGCCAGGAGCACCGTCCGCATGCAGGCCCACACGGCGGCTCCGTCCTCCGACTGGGCAGCGTCCGTGCTCGCGCCGCTCGCTCTGCGACGGAGTGAGCAGTGAGGTGGCCGGGCCGCCCCGGGGCGGCGAGCGACCGCGCCGTGTGGCCCGGCGATGGGGGCCCGCAGGTGCCGGCCGCGCCCGCATGGATGCGCTGGCTGCCCGCCTTCTATATCGCGGGCATCCTGGTACTCGAACCCCTTACGCCCGTGCAGTGGCCGGTGAGCTTCCTGCTCATCGCCCTTCCCGTGATCGCCGCCTTCGCCCACGGCCCCGCTGCCGTCGCCGGCGTCACCGTGTTCGCGATCGTCTTCGAAGGAGTCCTGGCCGGCACCCCGTGCTGCGCGGGCCGCCCGGTGAGCTACGTGTGGGAGCGCCACTACGTGGCCACCTACCTGAGCACCGCTGTGGTCGGCGTCCTCGGAACAATCCTGGCTGCCCACCGCGTGCGCCGGGAACGCACCCTCGCCAACGTGCGCTTCGTGGCCGAGATCGCGCAGCGTGTCCTGCTCAGCCCGGTCCCTCACCGCATCGGCCCCATTCTGGTCGAAGCCCTCTACCTGTCCGCCGCCGCGGAAGCACGCATCGGCGGTGACCTGTATGAGGCCGTCCCCACCACGTACGGACTCCGCCTTGTCATCGGAGACGTCCGCGGCAAGGGACTCCCCGCCGTCGAGACGGCCGCCACGCTCCTCAGCGCTTTTCGCGAGGCCGCCCACGACGAACCCGACCTCGCCGCCGTTGCCCGCCGGGCGGAGACGAGCATGAATCGCAGGGCCGCCCGCCTGGCCGGAAACGACGTGGGCGAGCGCTTCGTCACCGCTGTCTTCGCGGAGATCCCCCACCGTCACGTGGTCCGCATCGTCAACTGCGGCCATCCCCCGCCCCTCCTCATCCGCTCCGACGGGGTCACTGAGCTGGAGACGGCCGACCCCGCACCGCCCCTCAACCTGGGCATGCTCCTCGCGGAGGCCTACCGGGTCGACGAGTACCCCTTCGGTCCCGGCGACCAGTTGCTGCTCTACACCGACGGCGTCACCGAAGCACGCGACCACACCGGGGCCTTCTACCCCCTCCCCCAGCGTGTCCTCTCCTGGGGTCCTCTCCAGCCCCGGGAACTCCTCGACCGCCTCCATCACGATCTCCTCATCTACAGCAACAACCGCCTCCACGACGACACCGCGGCCCTCGCCGTCTACCACCTGCCCGACTAGAAGTGCCCTGAAGATCTTGAAATGAGCGGCCCCGGTATCCGCCGCGGTGGCGCTCGAACGCGGCTTGCAGACAGTCGAGGTCTCCGGCGCTGGTCCCGGTGCCGGCGAGGGCGCCGTCGATGCCCTGCCGTGCCTGGGCGATGCCGGGGAGCGTGCTCGCCCCTACGGCGGCTGCTGCCGTTGCTCCGATGAGACCTCGTCCTCCTTGCCCTGACCGCGTCGGTGCTGTCGTGATGCGGCGACAGCTCTGCGTACGTCACCGGCCGTCAGCCCGTAGGCGCGCGATCGTGTCGTGCCACACCGGGGTGGGTAACCGTTTCTCGCTCTGCCACCGCTTGAGGTTGTCCGGGTCGAACCATCGGCCGTCCTGGGCGTCCTCCATCAGCAGCGCCTGCTCCTGCCGGGTCCGGTTCGCCCGTTCGCGGATGGTCCGCAGCAGAACGCCGATTCCGTCCGGACTCATCTTGGGGTGCCCCTTTCCGTACCGAACCTGCCGGTGATCTTCGGGGACTTGCGGCGGGCCGGCGGGCCCTCCTGGCCCTGGCCTACCTGCGGTGCGGCGACACCTACACCCAGACCCGGTAGCTGTGGATCTACCCGTCCTTGTTCCTACGCGGAACGATGTTCGCCTTGGCGGGAGACCGGCTCCGTTTTCCCACCGTTTTCCCAGCCGCATGTTTGAAGCAGCCAAAATCTAGCGGTACTTGCAGGTCAGGGTCAGATACGCAGAAACGGCCGGAGTCCCCGCACAGTGGGCTCCGGCCGTTCATCTGTCGCCTGCTGTCGTGCTGTCCAGGCGGAACACAGGCGACGTCGGTGGATCGGTTAGATCCTGTTCGCGGACTACAGGGCGAGGCCGGTGAGGACCAGCACGCGCTCGTAGGTGTAGTCGTCCATGGCGTAGCGGACACCCTCGCGGCCGACGCCGGACTGCTTGGCGCCGCCGTACGGCATCTGGTCCGCGCGGTAGGAGGGGACGTCGCCGATGATCACGCCGCCGACCTCGAGGGCGCGGTGGGCGCGGAAGGCCGTCTGCAGGTCGTGGGTGAACACGCCTGCCTGCAGGCCGTACTTGGAGGAGTTGACGGCCTCGAAGGCCTCGGCCTCGCCGTCCACCTTCTGCACGGACAGCACCGGTCCGAAGACCTCCTCGCAGGAGAGGGTGACGTTGTCCGGGAGCTCCGCGAGCACGGTCGGCGCGTAGGTGGCACCGTCCCGCTTGCCGCCGGTGAGCAGCTGGGCGCCGGCCTGCACGGCCTCGTCGACCCAGGACTCGACGCGCTTGGCGGCGTCCTCGCTGACCAGCGGGCCGACATCGGTGGTGGCGTCCGACGGGTCGCCGGTGACCTGGGCCTCGACGGCCGCGACGATCTTCGGGAGCAGCCGGTCGTAGACCGAGGCGTCCGCGATGACCCGCTGCACGGAGATGCAGGACTGGCCGCCCTGGTAGTTGGAGAAGGTCGCGATACGGGTCGCGGCCCAGTCCAGGTCCTGGTCGGAGGCGTAGTCGCCGAGGACGACCGCGGCACCGTTGCCGCCGAGCTCCAGGGTGCAGTGCTTGCGCGGCACCGACTCCAGGATCGAGTAGCCGACGGGGCCGGAACCGGTGAAGGAGATCACGGGCAGGCGCTCGTCCTGGACCAGGGCGGGCATCCGGTCGTTGGGGACCGTCAGCACGGACCACGAACCGGCCGGCAGGTCGGTCTCGGCCAGCAGCTCGCCCAGGATCAGCGAGGAGATCGGGGTGGCCGGGGCGGGCTTCAGGATGATCGGGGCGCCGACGGCGATGGCCGGGGCCACCTTGTGGGCGCTCAGGTTCAGCGGGAAGTTGAACGGCGCGATGCCGAGGACCGTGCCGCGCGGGAAGCGCCGGGTCAGGCCGAGACGGCCGGTGCCGCCGGCGTCGGTGTCCAGGCGCTGGGCGTCGCCGCCGTTGAAGCGGCGGGCCTCCTCCGAGGCGAACCGGAACACGGAGACGGCGCGGCCGACCTCGCCGCGGGCCCACTTGATGGGCTTGCCGTTCTCGGCGGAGATCAGCTGGGCGATCTCCTCGGTGCGCTCCACCAGACGCCGTACGACGTGGTCGAGTGCGGCGGCCCGGACGTGCGCCGGAGTCGCGGCGAACTCCTCGCGCACGGCGTGCGCGGCCGCGACGGCCTCCTCGATCTGGGCGTCGGTCGGCACGCTGACGGTGCCCACGAGACGGCCGTCCCAGGGGTTGGTGACGTCGAAGCTGTCCTCGCCGGTGGCCTGGCGGCCGGCGAGCCAGAAGGCGTGGGTGGAAGTCATGGAGGTTCCGGCCCTTCGGAGCGGTGGGGGTGTCTTGCCCCCACCGTAGGGCCGCACGGCCGCCCTGGCGTTTGTCCGGGGTGGAGCAGTGCGTGCCGGGGACGCGCCGGTTTGTCGGATGCGGACGGAACACGCGGTTCCGCCGGACCGCTACGGCTCGGGGGTCGGCGGGGTGCCCGTGGCCTTCAGGGCCAGCCACAGCTCCATCCGGACATCGGGATCGTCCAGCGAGCGGCCCAGGATCTCCTCCACCCGGCGCATCCGGTAGCGCAGGGTGTGGCGGTGCACTCCCAGGTCCGCCGCGGCCGCGTCCCACTGGCCGTGGTGGGCGAGCCAGGCCCGCAGCGAGGCCACGAGGTCGCCGCGGCCCTTGGCGTCGTGCTCGTGCAGGGCGCGGAGCATTCCGTCGGCGAAGGCCCGTACCGCGTCGTCCGCGAGCAGCGGGAGCACCGAGCCGGCCGCCAGCTCCTCGTGCTCGACCAGCGCCCTGCCCCGGCGGCGGGCCACCGACAGGGCCTGCTCGGCCTGCTTGTACGCGGCGGAGACGGCGATCGGGCCGGCCGGCGCGGAGAGGCCCACGACCACCTGGCCCTCCTCCGGCTTCGTCCCTTCGGCGGGCGTCCTCGCCTCCTGGGCCTCCGCGTAGGCCGCGCACGCCGCGACCGCCGCTCCGCCGTCCGCGGCGAGGACGACGAGCCGGTCGCCCTCGGGGACGGTCAGCAGGGTCTCGCCGGACCGCAGGGCCGCCGCCTCCATCGCCTCGCCGAGCGACGCGGGGGTGGCGGGGTCGGACGCCTCCGCGATGAGCAGCCGGAACGGGGCGTCGAGCAGCCCCCCGTACAGGTCTCCGGCGACGGCCCTGGCGTGGTCCGGCTGGCCGGCGAGCAGCATGCGCAGTACCGCCGCGCCGAGGCGCTGTTCGGCGCCCTGGAGGGACCGGGAGCGTGCGGTGGTCAGGGTCAGCAGGGCGACGGCGGAGTGCACGGCGTACCGCTCGGCGGTGCCGAGTGCCGCGCCGGTGCCGACGGCCAGCGCTCCCCTGACCCGGCGGCCGGTGCCCAGGGACTGGAGCTCGACCCGGTCGTCGGTGTCGCCGACGACGACGCTGGCCGGGGCCGGGCGGTCCCGCAGCCGTTCCACGTCGGGGGTGAGCCGGGCGGCGCGGCGGGCGGCCCACTCGGGGGCCGCGGCGACGACCTGGCCGGCCGCGTCGTACAGCGCGGCCCAGCCGTCGAGGTGCGCGGCGAGCCGGGTGAGGAGTTCGCCGGGGCCGTCGCCCGCGAGTGCGGCCCTGGTCAGCTCCCGCTGGACCTCGAACCCGGCCGTCACGGCCCGGTACTGGTCCTCCGCGATCACCGAGGACACGGCCTTGGCTATGGCGATGAACGGGGTGCGGCGCGGCACTTCGAGGAGCGGCAGCCCCGCTTCCTCGGCCGCGTCGATCAGCGCCTGCGGCACCTCGTCGTAGTGGACGCCGACGGCGAAGCCCAGGCCGACGACTCCGGCCCCGGCCAGCCGCCGCACGTACCGCCGCATCGCCTCGGGGTTCTCCGCGTCGAGGTTGGTGGCGGTGACGAGCAGGAACTCGCCGCCCTCCATGTACGGAACGGGGTCGGTCAGCTCGCTGGCGTGCGCCCAGCGCACGGGCGCGTCGAGCCGGTCCGCCCCCGCGCGCACGGTGAGTCTGAGCGCCGAACGCTGGACGAGCGAGGCGAGAGTGAGGGGCATGGGGACCGCGGGACCTCGGGGAGTCGGTTTTCGCCGTCCCGTATGAACGGCTCCTGCCAATTCTGCCAGGCTGGCGGGGTTCGGCATGACCATGCCCGGTGCCGCGGGCCGCACCCCGCGCCGCTCAGCCGTTCAGATCCACCAGCAGCGGGGGCACGTGCTCACCGTCGACCGTCGTCATGGAGAGGACCGCGTGGCCCGCGGGCAGCTCGTACGCCAGCGCGGAGGCGGACCAGCGCTCGCGCTCCACCTGCCGCACGGTGACCGCGTCGACGGTGACCGCCTTGCCGGTGGCGAGCTTGCGCAGCGCGTGCATGGCACGGGTGAAGGGCTGGTCGGCGAAGACCCCGTGCTGAGCGACCTCGCGGACGGAGACCCATTCCTTGCCCCAGGCCTCCGAGAACCGCTTCCCGTCCCAGGTGGTGGCGCCCGAGAAGATCATGCCGCATCCCACCGCGCCCAGCAGCGCGGAGTGCAGCCCCTCGGGAACGTCGTCGAGGGTGCGCAGCGCCAGTACGGCACCGGCGTTCACCGACCTCAGCCGCCTGAGCCCCTGGACGGTCTCGGCGGTGACCGTGTGCGTCGCGTCGTCCAGCACCAGACAGGTGAAGACCGACCGGTCGGGGCGGGCCGCGGCGATCGCGTTGAACTGTGTGAGGACGAGGCGGGTCAGCACCCGGCAGGCCCCGGCATGGGCGCGTTCCGGCAGGTCGATCCGGACCCTGAGCGGATGTTGTCCCAGGGAGCGGAGCGAGAAGGGCCGCGCCTCCTCCCCGGTGGCGAAGAACCCGGCGAACGCGGGCCGGTCGAGTAGGGCGACGCGATCGGCCAGTACCGCCGCGGGGTCGCCCGCGCCGCCGGTCTGCCGGATCCGGGCATCCAGCTCACGAAGCATGGCCGAGTGGCCGCCCGCCTCCAGGGCACGTCGCAGCTCACCGACGGCGGACTCGTCCCCGGCCAGCAGCTCCCGCAGCTCCGGCACCGCCGGGAAGCAGCCGTGGACGGCCCGGTAGGGGCCGAGCAGCTGCCCGAGGGCCAGGGCCGCGCGCCGCCCGTCCAGGCCGGGCACGTCCCCAGCGAGTCCTTCCGCGAGGGTGGCCGCGGCCTCGTCCGGGTCGGCCGACCCGCCGTACAGATCGAAGTCGTGGACGGACGAGGGGTCGCCGATCTTCACCACGACGTCGTACGCGTCGTCGGGACCGAGGGACGTCCCCGCGGCGCCCACCGCGAGCACCGCCGCCCCACCCGTCAGGGCCTGGAGGGCCAGCGTCTCGACGACCGGACGCACCAGCCGCGCCGTCTTGCCCGCACCGGGCGGGCCGACCACCAGCAGGGACGTACCGAGAAGGGCGGGGTCCAGGGCCATGCCCGAACCTCTGCGCGCGTACGGGTTGCGTTCGTCGTCCACGCAATCACCGATCCGGACCTGGCCGGCCAGCAGATCGTGGCGCGCGGTCCGCAGGGGAAGGTCCCGGCTCCCCGAAGGATGCAGGAAGGCGTCGGCCCCCTGGCGCACGACCGTCTCGTCGAAGGACGCCGTGCCGTCGTGACGGCCCCGCGCCCGTTCCCAGGCACGGTTCAGGCGTACGCAGTCCACGTCGTTCAGGCGCCCGGCCCGGACGGCCGCGGTGAGCACGTCCGCCGCCTCCACGCGTCCTGCGGCGCGCAGCTCCGGCCAGTGCGCCGCGCCCGTTCCGGTCGCGGGAGGCGTCACAGGAGAAGGAGCGGGAGACGACGGGACCCGCTCGTCCTGCGGACGCGTGCCGGCCCGGCGGGCCGCGCGGTCACGGAGGGAGGTGCGCCAGTGCCCGATCCGGGCGAACGGCCACACGACCGCGGCGATGACCAGCGCATACGCCCCGTAGGCGACGACGGCCGCCAGGTACTCGTTCCCGCCGCCCTGCAGCCAGCTCTGCGGGATCAGGTACAGCACGACGTCCAGCAGCGGCACCTTGCCGCTCCAGACCAGCCACAGCGCGAGCAGGGCCCCGAAGCCCGAGAGCGTCAGCCGGGCACGCTCCGGCCGGGGTCCGGCCCAGTACTGGAAGAGCCCCGCCCAGTGTCCGACGCGGGCTGCCCACAGCCCCGCGATCAGCACCAGCAGCTGGTTGTAGAGCGTCTCGATGCTGTACGCAGCGGCCGGAACGGAGCCTGCCCGCAGAGTGTCGAAGACCCACCAGCTCCCGGGTGTGGCCGCCTCCAGGGGCACCTTCACGTACGGGATCCGGAAGTCCGCCAGCAGCGCCCAGATCACCAGCCAGAGCACCAGGGCGATCAGCGGCCCGAGCAGGGAGGGACGCGGCGGCCGCTCGGCGGGGCGCGGCACATGTCCGTAGCGCCAGACACCGGGCTCGACGGCGGGGCGGACGGTGTTCAGCCACTCGGCGATCGACGGCCCCGCCCCGGGAAGGCCGGCGGGCATCGGCGGAGTCGTGGGCGGCCCGCTCCGGGGCGCGCCGACGGGCATCGGCGGGACGGCAGGCGGCGGCCCGGCCGGGCGTGGCACCGAGCGGCGGGGCCCGTCGGGCCGGCCGCCTTCCCGCTCCGTACCACTCGTGCCACGCACACCGTGCGCGTCGTCGCTCGTCATGAACCGTTGCCCCCTGACCGGCCGAGTCCGTCCGCTGTCCCGGTCAATCTAGTGCGCACGCACGGCGAGTTCAGCAAGGCTCCCCCGGATCGGGGCCCCGTCCCCCGGGCCCCCGCACCCCCTCGCTATGTCCGTGGCGGACAACGGCGCGCGAGCACCACTCCCGAACGGAACATGCCGTACCCCGGGCCTCGCCCATAGCCTGCACGAAGAAGCGTCCGAAACATCCCCCCAGGAGCCCCTCATGACCGCAATCCCGCAGGAGCGCCGCGTCGTCACTGCCATTCCCGGCCCGAAGTCGGTGGAGCTGCAGGCCCGCCGTCTGGAGACGGTGGCCGCAGGTGTGGGCTCCACCCTGCCGGTGTTCACCGCCCGCGCCGGTGGCGGGATCATCGAGGACGTGGACGGCAACCGTCTGATCGACCTCGGCTCCGGTATCGCCGTGACGTCGGTGGGCGCCTCCGCCGAGGCCGTCGTGCGCCGCGCGTCCGCGCAGCTCGCCGACTTCACCCACACCTGTTTCATGGTCACGCCGTACGAGGGGTACGTCGAGGTCTGTGAGCAGCTCGCCGAGCTGACGCCGGGCGACCACGCCAAGAAGTCCGCACTCTTCAACTCGGGCGCCGAGGCCGTCGAGAACGCGGTGAAGATCGCCCGTATCCACACCAAGCGCACCGCGGTCGTCGTCTTCGACCACGGCTACCACGGCCGCACCAACCTCACGATGGCGCTGACCGCCAAGAACATGCCGTACAAGCAGGGCTTCGGCCCGTTCGCGCCCGAGGTCTACCGGGTGCCGGTGGCGTACGGCTACCGCTGGCCGACCGGTGCCGAGAACGCCGGCGCCGAGGCGTCGGCCCAGGCCATCGACCAGATCAACAAGCAGATCGGCGCGGAGAACGTCGCCGCGATCATCATCGAGCCGGTGCTCGGCGAGGGCGGGTTCATCGAGCCGGCCAAGGGCTTCCTCCCGGCGATCGCCCAGTTCGCCAAGGACAACGGCATCGTCTTCGTCGCCGACGAGATCCAGTCCGGCTTCTGCCGCACCGGCCAGTGGTTCGCCTGCGAGGACGAGGGCATCGTCCCGGACCTGATCACCACCGCCAAGGGCATCGCGGGCGGTCTCCCGCTCTCCGCCGTGACCGGCCGCGCCGAGATCATGGACTCCGCCCACTCCGGCGGCCTCGGCGGCACCTACGGCGGCAACCCGGTCGCCTGCGCGGGTGCGCTCGGTGCCATCGAGACGATGCGCGAGCTGGACCTGAACGGGAAGGCGAAGCGCATCGAGGAGGTCATGAAGGGCCGCCTCGCCGAGATGCAGTCGAAGCTCGGCAACGGCGACATCATCGGTGACATCCGCGGCCGCGGCGCGATGATCGCGATCGAGCTGGTGAAGTCCGGCACGAAGGACCCGAACCCGGAGGCCGCCGCGAAGCTCGCCAAGGCCTGCCACGCGGAGGGCGTCCTGGTCCTCACCTGCGGCACGTACGGCAACGTCCTGCGCTTCCTCCCGCCGCTGGTGATCGGCGAGGACCTGCTGAACGAGGCGCTCGACGTCATCGAGCAGGCTTTCGGCCAGATCTGATCCGTGCGAACCACAGCGGCTCCGGAACTCGTTCTCGCAGGGGATACGAGGGGCCCGCGTGAGGGCCTGTGAAGAACGTGTGGGGGGCCGATGGCGGGATCTGTTTCCCGCTGTCGGCCCCCCATCGGCTGCCGTACGGTTTCTGCAGATGAGAGAAACACCCCGCCCGCAGGGGACTGCGGGCGATGCCGGGCCGGAGCTTCCCCAGCGCCGTCCTGGCCGTGCCTTCGCGCACACCGCTGGAGCCCCTGGCTCCGGAACTCCTCACCGATCGGATGGCCGCTCGCCCCAAACCCCCCGGGGCGTGCGGCAAACCGGTCCGACCGGCCGCCCCGGAACCACCCCCCCTGTTCCCGGGCGGCCGGCTCTTTTCCTTTCCCTGGCCCTGTCGCTCCTGGCGCTCTTCGCGCTCACCGCCTGGCAGGTCGCGGTCGGCGGCCCGCTGCGCGCACTCGACGAGCGAGCCGGCCGGGCCGTCGTCGGACACGGCCCCGCCCGGCTGACCGAGTTCCTCGCCGATCTGGGCAATATGCAGATCGCGCTCCCGGTACTGGGCTGCGCGATCGCCTGGGCCCTGGTGCGCGGTGCTCGCCGTGAGCCGCTGTACGCGGCGCTCACCATGGGCGCGGTGCCCCTGCTGGTCGTTCCGCTGAAGGCCCTGATCGCCCGTCCGGGACCGCTGACGGACGCCACCGGCTACTTCCCGTCCGGCCATGCCGCGACGGCCGCGGTGGCGTACGGCGCGGCGGCGCTGCTGGTCGCGCCGTACGCGAGGCGGTCGTGGTCATGGGTGATGCCCGTCGCCGCTGTCCTGCTGACCACGGCGACGGGCATCGGTCTGGTGCTGCGCGGCTATCACTGGCCGCTGGACGTGCTGGGCAGTTGGTTCCTGTGCGGGGCGGTGCTCCTGCCGCTCGGCCTCAGCTGCCGAAGTAGGCGTCGAAGTTCTTCGAGAACTCCCCGTTGTTGAACCGGTCAGCTCTGCATCCTGCAGATTGGCTAAGAATCAAGGCTTCAACAGGGGCTAAGGCAG
>NZ_JBHVWT010000076.1:0-18160 GCF_042882135.1 Streptomyces sp. NPDC058240 | reverse complement strand
ATTCGTGCTGGCCACCCGGGCACTACTCCTTCTCCGCCCTCGACTCAATGAATCATCCAGTATGCCTGACTCGATCTACTTTGACAGAGAGGGCTGGGGGCTTGTCGGTGACGACCACCCTCGGCACCGTACGGGTCTTCTTTATCAGGCGGCGGAAGAAGCATCTCGCCGCGGCCGTGTCCCGCCGGTTCTGGACGAGGATGTCGAGGACGTTGCCATTCTGGTCGACGGCCCGCCACAGATACTTCAGCTCGCCGTTGACCTTGATGAAGACCTCGTCCAGGTGCCACTTGTCCCCGGGCCGTGGCCGACGGCCGGGCAGTCCGTCGGCATAGGCCTGTCCGAACTTCAGACATCAGCGGCGGACCGTCTCGTAGGAGACGCTGATACCGCGCTGCAGCATCAACTCCTCCACCTCACGGAATGACAACGGGAAGCGGAAGTACAGCCACACGCAGTGGGAATCACCTCGACCGGGTACCGGTGCCCCTTGTACGACGGCGGCGTACTGCCCACGGACACCCCCTCCACCATGATCAACCCGAAGATCATCCCACCCGTCAGCCAACGTGACAGTGCCCTCCAGCGGGCCCCCGACTCCGCGGCGGGCCCGCTGGAGCCTTGCAGAGATCGTCCGCGCCGGGAGGCTCCTCGCTGGGCCTGCTGCACCACCGTCGTGGGAGTCGCCGGAGCCCTCGACGTCAGCGCTCGGACGATCTACCGGCACCCCCTCGTCCATGGCGACGGCCAGGATGCGTCGCAGCCTGGCTCTCGTACTGCTTCTCGACCCGGTCGCGGGCCCAGGCGACTGGCGGACTTCCTCGTTGGGGTGCCGTTAACGAGCGGCGATCCAAGTGGCAAGTAGCTCTGTAGTCAATGTGATGGTCGGTCACTGGCTCGGGGTGAGGGCCAAGCGAGCAGCGGATAGCGGTAGCAGTGACTCCGCTTCGAGGTTGGCTTATCGGACTTCTGGTCTCTGACGCCCCGTCAGGGTGTTGCCGCAGTAAATACCGGATTTACTGCGGCAGTTGTGCATACGTCTCCGCAATCGAGCATCTGCCCGAATGCGGTTCTGCTGTGCGGACTGAGGGGAGGGGACTGTCAGTGCCCGACGCCGACCAGGCCAGGCGCCAGCGTGTTTGCCTGGGTCATACCCCCAGGTCCTCCGTCACGGGCAGGCACTCGGCGAGCAGTTCGACGACGTCGCGCCAGGCTCGCTGCGCGTGCTGTGGGTGGTAGCCGACGCCGGGGACCATGGGGTGGTCGACCGGCGGGTGGTGGAAGGCGTGCAAGGCGCCGCCGTAGACCGCGAGGCGCCAGTCGACGCCCGCGGCCTGCATCTCAGCGGTGAACGCGTTCCGTTGCGCGGGCGGCATGATCGGGTCTTCCGACCCGACCCCGGCCCACACCGGGCAGCGAATGCGCGCCGCCTCGCCCGGTCGGCCCGTGGTAGTTGCGTTGACTGTCCCGATCGCCCGCAGGTTGACGCCATCGCGCCCGAGTTCCAGCGCGATGGCGCCCCCGGTGCCGTAGCCGACGGCGGCGATCCGGTCGGGGTCGGTCCGCGGTTCGGTGCGCAGCACGTCGAGCGCCGCGTGGCCGATGCCCCGCATCCGGTCGGGGTCGGCGAGCAGCGGCATGCAACGGGCCAGCATCTCCTCGGGGTCGCCCAAATAGCGCCCACCGTGAAGGTCGAAGGCCAGCGCTACATATCCCAGCTCGGCGAGAGCATCGGCCCTGCGGCGCTCGACGTCGCTGAGCCCCATGCCCTCTGGTCCGAGCAGCACCGCGGGCCGGCGGTCGACACCGGCCGGGAGCGCGAGGTGCCCGATCATCGTAAAACCGTCGGCCGGATACTCGACCGTACGCGTCGTAATCGTTGTCATGAGTCTGGACTGTAGTGATCGTCGAGCCCGGTCCGGCCGGTGTTCTGCCGCTGGCAGAACAGCCCGGGTATCCCAAATACGGCGAGGGCTCACAAGAACCGTCACAAACCCCGTCCCCACGGCAGCACTATCGGATCACCTGCCCAGGCCGCGGTGTTGGAGGCTGACCCTCGCAGCAGGATTCTGGGGTATACCGGCCCGCTCCCGTGAAGGGCGTCCGCTTGCGCTCATAGAACTGTTTCGAGGCGGGACAGTTCCGCAGGCTGGCGAAGGCCGAGAGGTAGAAGACGCGGAGCAGGCCGCGGTGGTAGCGGCGTGGGCGGTGGAGGTTGCCGCTGACGCGTCCGGAGTCGCGGGGGACGGGTGCGAGGCCGGCGTAGCCGGCCAGGCGGTCGGCGGTGCCGAAGGTGTCCATGGCGCCGCCGGTCGCAGCGAGGAACTCCGCGCTCAGCATGGTGCCCATGCCAGGCAGGCTCTGGATCACCTCGGCGTGTGGGTGCTCGCGAAACCGGGCCTCGATAAGGGCTTCGAGCTCGGTGATCTCCTCATCGAGGGCCATCACCCCCTTCGCCAGGCGGGCCACCATGGTGGCCGCGAGTTTCTCGCCGGGCAGTGCGGTGAACTGGGCCTCGGCGGCCTCCATGACGGTCCGGGCCAGGGCCGCGCTGTTGCGAACCTTGCGGTTCTTCAGCCATGTCGCGATCCGGGAGGCGCCGGCGCGACGGATCGCGGCCGGGGTCTGGTAGCCGGTCAACAACAGGACCGGCCCCTTCTTCGTCAGGTCCAACGAGCGTTCCAACGCAGGGAAGATTTCCAAGAGTTGGGCGCGCATTCGGTTGATCTGCCGGGTCCGGTCGCAGACCAGATCGGTGCGGCGGGTGACCAGCGTGCGCAGGTCGATCGATATCTCGTCGCCGGGCCGCAGGACACCGAGGTCGGTGCGCATGCGGGCCTGGTCGGCAATGACGAAGGCGTCCTTCGCGTCGGTCTTGGCCTGGCCCCGGTAGCCGGCCGATGCACGGTGGATGGCCAGGCCGGTGATGTAGGTGATGTGCTGGTCGTGACTGACCAGCAGACCGAGCAGGAGCGCGGCCCCGCCGTGGTTGATGTCCACCGCCCACAACACGTCCCGCGACAGCTCCAGTACGTCAGCGATGAGCTGGATCAGTTCAGTCTCGTCGTTCAGGATCCGACGAGACAGCAGTCGCTTGCCCTGGGCGTCGATCACCACGCAGTGGTGATGTTCCTTGCCGATGTCCACTCCGGCCCAGATCTCGGGCACAGCCACCTCCGTCAGCTCGTCGTACACCAGCCCAGCAGACGACCTCGCCGACGTTGTCCTACAAAGCGATCGCGTCGCGTCTCCCAATTAGCGGTCGAGTCGTCGCGGGGTTCCGGGCGGCCAAGTTTTCTGAGCCATCCAGCGGCGACTCCATGACAGCCATATCCGGAACCCCTGGGCCCCGCCGATCTTACGAATGACCAGCTCAGACCCACATCAAGAAAGGTAGGACTCCATGATCGGGCGAACCTTGCCTGCCCTGCTACCACCGCTCAACTCGGCACCTATTGGCGGACGCCCTTATCGGCGCCATCACGCTGATCGCGGGCGGAGCGCTTTACGGGGCCCGTCTGGTGGGCACAGCCCTCATCGGCATCATGCGGGGACAGAGCCGGAAGTGACCCACCCTCCACCGACGTCAGCCCTGGTCGGCCTTGAGGCGTGTGGAGCGGACGGTGGTGTGCCGTCCGCTGCCGACCTGCTTCGGCAGCCAGCGGCACGCCCAGCAGCTGCACACCGTCGGCGTTGGGCGGGGCCGATTGCTGCTGACGGGTGGTGATGTTCTCGCCAAGCCGCCGGGCACCGCGTGGAAACCCTCTCCGCTCCTCCCCCACACCACGGCACAGCACCCGCGTTCAATCGCGGGTCAGTGGCCGTGCCGGGCGATCGCGCGCAGGAAAGCGATGGTCTCCTCCTCGCCGCTGGTGGCTTCGTCCAGGGACGTCCCGTACAGGCGGCTGGCGGAGAGCTTCACGATGGTGGTCCGGCTGACCGGATCGACGTAGACGAACTGGTTGTAGACGCCGACCGCGCTGAACTCGCCACGGTCTCCCGCCAGGAGCCACCACTGGTAGCCGTAGCCGACCCCATCGGCTTGCTGGCCACCGACACGAGGCTGGCCGGGTCGAAGATGCGGCGCGGTCACGGTGACCGAGTCGCGCACCCACTGCGCGGGCACGATCTGCCGGCCCTGCCACACACCTCCGTTGCGGTACAGCTCGCCGAGCCTGGCGAAGTCGCGGGCGGTCAGGTTGAGCCCCGCGAAGGCGAGTTCCGTCCCGGCGGGGTCCACCAGCCAGTGACCCGCCGACGTCATGCCGAGCGGCTCGCACAGCTTCTCGTGCATGTAGTCGGCGACCGGGCGGCCGGTGGCCCGGGCCAGCAAGGCGCCGAGTACCTGTGTCTCACCGGAGTTGTAGCGACAGACGGTGCCAGGCCTGTTCTCGCGCACCATGCGGGCGACGAAGTCGTCGAGCGTGCCGCCGATGCCCGCCGTCGCGGCGTTGAGCTGGAAGATGTCGGAGGCCGGGTCGTTGTAGTCCTCGTTCCACCGGGCACCGGAGGACATCTGGAGCACGTCCTTGATGGACACACCGTCGTACGCGGAACCGGGCTGCACCGGCACGTAGGAGCTGATGGGCTCGTCGATGCTCGTGATGTGCCCCTCTTCGACCGCTATACCGACGAGCGCGGAGACGAAGCTCTTGGCGACCGACGCGGACAGCCACTGCACGTCCGGGCCACCGGTCAGGAAGTAGCTCTCGTGCCTGATAGCCCCGTCGACGAGCACGAGTAGTGCCGACGTGTCGGTGCCGGCCAGGAACTCCTTGGTCGGCCGTGAGGTGCCGTCGTAGTCGTACGTCTCCGGCAGGGGGATCGTCTCACCGAGTGGCCAGGGATGAGGCTGCGCGGAGGGGGCCATCTCGCGGGTGTCGAGGAGGTCCTTCATCCGGCAGAAGTGCTCGTGCTGCGGCGCACCGGTGAAGAGGCCGAGGTCGGGCAGGGTCATGCGCTTCTGAACAGTCATTGCCGTCCTTCGAGTGGAACGAGGGATCCGGAGGAGCAGGGGGAGTGGGCGGGCCGACACCATTGCTGGGGTGGGCTCGTCCTGGGGGTCTGAGGGCCCCGGCTGCGATACCGAGAAAGTAGCAGTACCAATCGGTTAGGGCAACCGAGTGGTACTGTTAATTTTCCATTGACACAGAGCAGAGGAAGGCAGCGATGAGCTCTTCCCGCGTCGACGGGCGCACCCTCCGGTTCCAGCACCGGAGGCCGGAGTTGCTGGCCGCGGCAACCGAGTACATCCTTGAACACGGCGTCAGCGGCCTGTCCCTGCGTCCCGTGGCGCAGGCGCTCGGTGTCACCCACGCGACACTGCTACGGCATTTCTCCTCGAAGGACGCGCTGCTCCTGGCCGTCGCAGAGAAGGTCCGCACGGATCTGGCCGCATGGCTGATGTCGGACGTGGAACTCCGCGAGGCACACTCGACGGCCGAACTCGTCAGGGCGCTATGGCGTCGGCTGTGCGAACCGCAGGAGCAGCGCCAGTTCCTCCTGCTTTTCGAATTCGTCGGCCATCACGGGGAGAAGTCCGGGGAAGACGAGAAACTCTCCCGGTCGATCGTCCACGACTGGATCGAGATCATCGCCAACAGGCTTGCTGCGGACGGCTGGCCGCCCGAGGACGCCTCCGCTTTGTCCACCCTTGTTCTCGCGCAGGTGCGGGGCCTGCAGCTCGATCTCCTCGTCTCCGGGGACCGCGCACGAGCGGACCGCGCCATCGACTTCGCCGTACGCCTCCTCGACCGCCCCACCCGGTGAAGCTTCCCCGTGATCTTGGACACTCGATGCCTATGCTGCGAGGTCGTGTTGGTGCCGTTGCCGGGTCTCGGCCGGGGTGAGGTAGCCGAAGACCTTGTGTTTGCGCAGGCGGCGGCGGTTATAGAACGTCTCGATGAAGTCGAAGACCTCAGCGCGGGCGGTGGCCCGGTCGGGCCAGATGCGAGTGCCAATCTCTTCTTTGAGTAGGGCCCAGAAACTCTCCGCGGCGGCGTTGATGCCCCTATGGATGTCAAGCGGAGTCTCGGGCTGGCCCCGTGTGGTCTGCCGGGCGCTGTCACGTTGTTGGGTGTGTGGGTGTCTGATGGTGTGTCGGGGAATGGTGGGGCCTGGTTCGGGGCCTGTGCTCAGGCCGTGGTGGACAGACCGGCGGTGCCGGTGACCTGCTCCCAGGTGGTGAAGCGGTGCTGCATCTCGGTGCGGTAGTCGGGGGCGGTCATCAGATGGCGGCGGGGCCGGAAGTGCGGTGAGATACCGCTGAACGCGGACAGGAACCGCTGCGCCCCGCCGGCGGAGCGGAAGCCTTTCATCGCACGTTCACGCTGCCGGGTGGGCTGGTGGCTGTTCTCCGCCCGGTTGTTCAGCCCCTTGTGCGAGCGGTGCTCGACCGAGGGCATGACCTCGCGGTGAGCGGCGCCGTAGGAGCGGAGCCTGTCCGTGACGACCACCCGCGGCACCGTACGGGTCGTCTTCACCAGGCGACGGAAGAATTGCCTGGCCGCGGTCTTGTCCCGCCGGTTCTGTACGAGGATGTCCAGCACCATGCCGTCCTGGTCGACAGCCCGCCAGAGGTACTTCTGCTCGCCGTTGATCTTGACGAAGACCTCGTCCAGGTGCCACTTGTCACCAGGCCGGGGCCGGCGGCGGCGCAGCGAATTGACGTACTGCTGCCCGAACTTCAGGCACCAGCGGCGGATGGTCTCGTAGGAGACGATCACGCCGCGCTCGAGCATCAGCTCCTCGACCTCACGGAAACCGAGCGGGAACCGGAAGTACAGCCACACGCAGTGGCAGATCACCTCGACCGGGTACCGGTGACCCCTGTACGACGGCGACGCGCTCCCCACGGACGACTCCCCCTCCACCATGATCAACCCGAAGATCATCCCACCCGGTCAGCCAACGTGACAGTGCCCTCGAGGCTGATGCCCAGTGTGTTGTTCAGGTAAGCGAGTACGGTCACCCATCCGATCGAGTCGAGACCGGGGGCTTGATCACGCCCAGCTCGATGAGCGGGGTCAAGCCGGTGGTCGGAGTACACGCTGTTCCGCGAATCCCTGTGGCGCCGGAGCGTCTCCGCCGGCAGGCCATCGCGTCCGTATCCCCGGATCCCCGCATTCCGCCAGGGCCGGCGGGAACGGGCCGCAGCCGATCGAACGCTCGCCACCACGGTTCCAGCGACAAGGTGCACAGCTTCTCGGCCTGAAAGGTTGCCAGACTGACCGGCGAGCCGCTCGCTTGTCGGCATTCGGGCAGCCGAAGATTGAGGCCTGTCATGTTCAGGATCAGGGGGCGAGATGGCGGGCACATGGGCGGCGAGCGTCTCAACGAACAGCGTCAGCGCGCGCGGCGGCTTCGAATGGTGGTCGTCGATGGTCGCCGAAGCGGTCATTCCCGTGTCGATCACGTGCGAACGCGTCGACTCCTTCGTGGGAGAGGCGGCCTCGCTGCAGCTGCCCCGGACCCAGGTGTCAGCATTCCGCTTCTCCCCGATGTCAGCCCGCCGCACCCCGATCCACATCCGGCGGGCGGATCCCGAGTCCTACTTCCTCTTCCTGGTCCACGGCGGCCCGGTCGGGCTGGAGCAACGACGCAACAACATCCTGCTCAGGGCGGGCGACATGGCCCTGTTCGACACCTCCGTCCCTCTGGCCTGTGAGTTCCGGGACGGCAGACAGCCCCCTCGGCTCACCATGATCCGGCTGCCCAGAACCGCGATCCCGCTCCCCCTCGGTCGGACGGACGAACTGGTCGCCACACTTCTCCCCGCCCGGACCGGGTCGGGAGCGCTCCTCACGTCCTATCTCACCGGGCTGCGCGACCAGGCCGCGCACTGCGACGAGGCGGAACTGCTCCGCCTGGGGAGCGTGGGATTCGACCTGGCCACCGCGTTTCTGGCCACGCGGCTCGATGCCGCATCGGGGCTACCCGCAGACACCCGCCGCCAAGTCCTGCTGGCCCGCATCCACGCCTTCATCGACCACAACCTCAGCAATCCCCAACTCACGCCGGCACACATCGCAGCACACCACCACATTTCCGTCCGCGCCCTGCACCAACTGTTCCGCACGGAGGCGAGTACCGTCGCGGCCACAATCCGCCGGCGGCGCCTGGAGCGCTGCCAGGCCGACCTCACCGACCCCCGGCAACGCAGCCAGTCGATCAGTGCGCTGGCAGCGCGGTGGGGCTTCCTGGTGCCGGCCGAGTTCAGCAGAGCATTTCGGGCGGCCCATGGCATGACTCCCACGGAATTCCGCCACGAGGCCACACGGCAGGCCCGGACTGCGCCAGGACACAAGTGACGCTGCGCTGATTCCCAATTGCCCGCGCGCCTCCCGTGTCACGGTGAGATCGCACGGTTCAGCCCATGGCATGGGCATGCCCGTCCCGTGCATTGCGCGGTGCTCCCGCGCGAATTCCTGCTCCCATGGAGGGAAAATGAAACGCTATTCGGTACCAGCGGCTGGACTGCTGCTCGTCCTGGTCGGAGCCTCCGCTGCCGTAGCCGCACCGGCGAGTGCCACGCCCGTCGAGTCCGCGGCCTCGGCAACTACGGCGCAGCCGCGACAGGTGCCTGACGGGCCGGTAGTGGTGACTCAGGGCGGCAACGGAGCGCCTTCGATCAAGCACTCGAACTACTGCAACAACTTCGTCAACTACGGCACGTCGTGGAGAGCGGACTGCAACGTCGACTACGGAAGTTCCGGATCGTGGACCCAGTGCTCGGACGGTACCGAAATCTGGGGTCCGCTGGTCGGCCCAGGCTACTGGGTCTTCAGCGGTGACTGCTCCGGTCACGGCAGCGTGCGGGACTGGGGGGTTTACGACGGTTAGCGATCCCGCGTGTGAACTCCTCCCGTTCCTGCCCGTCACGGCTGCACCGTAGGAATCGCGGCAGGCCTGCGCAACTGCGGCGAACGCAGCGGACCCTTGTCGATATCGGCGTAGCCGAAGATCTCGCGGCGCCTGCCGACCAGCCGGAGTCTTCTTCACGGCCGGTCGAGGAAGTGCACCGAGAGCCGACCTCCGACGAAGGCGCCGGCGACCGGAATGCGGCGGTGCCCTCAGCCACGCGTGGCTGAGGGCACCGCCGCATTCCGGTCGCCGGCGCCTTCGTCGGAGGTCGGCTCTCGGTGCACTTCCTCGACCGGCCGTGAAGAAGACTCCGGCTGGTCGGCAGGCGCCGCGAGATCTTCGGCTACGCCGATATCGACAAGGGTCCGCTGCGTTCGCCGCAGTTGCGCAGGCCTGCCGCGATTCCTACGGTGCAGCCGTGACGGGCAGGAACGGGAGGAGTTCACACGCGGGATCGCTAACCGTCGTAAACCCCCCAGTCCCGCACGCTGCCGTGACCGGAGCAGTCACCGCTGAAGACCCAGTAGCCTGGGCCGACCAGCGGACCCCAGATTTCGGTACCGTCCGAGCACTGGGTCCACGATCCGGAACTTCCGTAGTCGACGTTGCAGTCCGCTCTCCACGACGTGCCGTAGTTGACGAAGTTGTTGCAGTAGTTCGAGTGCTTGATCGAAGGCGCTCCGTTGCCGCCCTGAGTCACCACTACCGGCCCGTCAGGCACCTGTCGCGGCTGCGCCGTAGTTGCCGAGGCCGCGGACTCGACGGGCGTGGCACTCGCCGGTGCGGCTACGGCAGCGGAGGCTCCGACCAGGACGAGCAGCAGTCCAGCCGCTGGTACCGAATAGCGTTTCATTTTCCCTCCATGGGAGCAGGAATTCGCGCGGGAGCACCGCGCAATGCACGGGACGGGCATGCCCATGCCATGGGCTGAACCGTGCGATCTCACCGTGACACGGGAGGCGCGCGGGCAATTGGGAATCAGCGCAGCGTCACTTGTGTCCTGGCGCAGTCCGGGCCTGCCGTGTGGCCTCGTGGCGGAATTCCGTGGGAGTCATGCCATGGGCCGCCCGAAATGCTCTGCTGAACTCGGCCGGCACCAGGAAGCCCCACCGCGCTGCCAGCGCACTGATCGACTGGCTGCGTTGCCGGGGGTCGGTGAGGTCGGCCTGGCAGCGCTCCAGGCGCCGCCGGCGGATTGTGGCCGCGACGGTACTCGCCTCCGTGCGGAACAGTTGGTGCAGGGCGCGGACGGAAATGTGGTGGTGTGCTGCGATGTGTGCCGGCGTGAGTTGGGGATTGCTGAGGTTGTGGTCGATGAAGGCGTGGATGCGGGCCAGCAGGACTTGGCGGCGGGTGTCTGCGGGTAGCCCCGATGCGGCATCGAGCCGCGTGGCCAGAAACGCGGTGGCCAGGTCGAATCCCACGCTCCCCAGGCGGAGCAGTTCCGCCTCGTCGCAGTGCGCGGCCTGGTCGCGCAGCCCGGTGAGATAGGACGTGAGGAGCGCTCCCGACCCGGTCCGGGCGGGGAGAAGTGTGGCGACCAGTTCGTCCGTCCGACCGAGGGGGAGCGGGATCGCGGTTCTGGGCAGCCGGATCATGGTGAGCCGAGGGGGCTGTCTGCCGTCCCGGAACTCACAGGCCAGAGGGACGGAGGTGTCGAACAGGGCCATGTCGCCCGCCCTGAGCAGGATGTTGTTGCGTCGTTGCTCCAGCCCGACCGGGCCGCCGTGGACCAGGAAGAGGAAGTAGGACTCGGGATCCGCCCGCCGGATGTGGATCGGGGTGCGGCGGGCTGACATCGGGGAGAAGCGGAATGCTGACACCTGGGTCCGGGGCAGCTGCAGCGAGGCCGCCTCTCCCACGAAGGAGTCGACGCGTTCGCACGTGATCGACACGGGAATGACCGCTTCGGCGACCATCGACGACCACCATTCGAAGCCGCCGCGCGCGCTGACGCTGTTCGTTGAGACGCTCGCCGCCCATGTGCCCGCCATCTCGCCCCCTGATCCTGAACATGACAGGCCTCAATCTTCGGCTGCCCGAATGCCGACAAGCGAGCGGCTCGCCGGTCAGTCTGGCAACCTTTCAGGCCGAGAAGCTGTGCACCTTGTCGCTGGAACCGTGGTGGCGAGCGTTCGATCGGCTGCGGCCCGTTCCCGCCGGCCCTGGCGGAATGCGGGGATCCGGGGATACGGACGCGATGGCCTGCCGGCGGAGACGCTCCGGCGCCACAGGGATTCGCGGAACAGCGTGTACTCCGACCACCGGCTTGACCCCGCTCATCGAGCTGGGCGTGATCAAGCCCCCGGTCTCGACTCGATCGGATGGGTGACCGTACTCGCTTACCTGAACAACACACTGGGCATCAGCCTCGAGGGCACTGTCACGTTGGCTGACCGGGTGGGATGATCTTCGGGTTGATCATGGTGGAGGGGGAGTCGTCCGTGGGGAGCGCGTCGCCGTCGTACAGGGGTCACCGGTACCCGGTCGAGGTGATCTGCCACTGCGTGTGGCTGTACTTCCGGTTCCCGCTCGGTTTCCGTGAGGTCGAGGAGCTGATGCTCGAGCGCGGCGTGATCGTCTCCTACGAGACCATCCGCCGCTGGTGCCTGAAGTTCGGGCAGCAGTACGTCAATTCGCTGCGCCGCCGCCGGCCCCGGCCTGGTGACAAGTGGCACCTGGACGAGGTCTTCGTCAAGATCAACGGCGAGCAGAAGTACCTCTGGCGGGCTGTCGACCAGGACGGCATGGTGCTGGACATCCTCGTACAGAACCGGCGGGACAAGACCGCGGCCAGGCAATTCTTCCGTCGCCTGGTGAAGACGACCCGTACGGTGCCGCGGGTGGTCGTCACGGACAGGCTCCGCTCCTACGGCGCCGCTCACCGCGAGGTCATGCCCTCGGTCGAGCACCGCTCGCACAAGGGGCTGAACAACCGGGCGGAGAACAGCCACCAGCCCACCCGGCAGCGTGAACGTGCGATGAAAGGCTTCCGCTCCGCCGGCGGGGCGCAGCGGTTCCTGTCCGCGTTCAGCGGTATCTCACCGCACTTCCGGCCCCGCCGCCATCTGATGACCGCCCCCGACTACCGCACCGAGATGCAGCACCGCTTCACCACCTGGGAGCAGGTCACCGGCACCGCCGGTCTGTCCACCACGGCCTGAGCACAGGCCCCGAACCAGGCCCCACCATTCCCCGACACACCATCAGACACCCACACACCCAACAACGTGACAGCGCCCGGCAGACCACACGGGGCCAGCCCGAGACTCCGCTTGACATCCATAGGGGCATCAACGCCGCCGCGGAGAGTTTCTGGGCCCTACTCAAAGAAGAGATTGGCACTCGCATCTGGCCCGACCGGGCCACCGCCCGCGCTGAGGTCTTCGACTTCATCGAGACGTTCTATAACCGCCGCCGCCTGCGCAAACACAAGGTCTTCGGCTACCTCACCCCGGCCGAGACCCGGCAACGGCACCAACACGACCTCGCAGCATAGGCATCGAGTGTCCAAGATCACGGGGAAGCTTCACCGGGTGGGGCGGTCGAGGAGGCGTACGGCGAAGTCGATGGCGCGGTCCGCTCGTGCGCGGTCCCCGGAGACGAGGAGATCGAGCTGCAGGCCCCGCACCTGCGCGAGAACAAGGGTGGACAAAGCGGAGGCGTCCTCGGGCGGCCAGCCGTCCGCAGCAAGCCTGTTGGCGATGATCTCGATCCAGTCGTGGACGATCGACCGGGAGAGTTTCTCGTCTTCCCCGGACTTCTCCCCGTGATGGCCGACGAATTCGAAAAGCAGGAGGAACTGGCGCTGCTCCTGCGGTTCGCACAGCCGACGCCATAGCGCCCTGACGAGTTCGGCCGTCGAGTGTGCCTCGCGGAGTTCCACGTCCGACATCAGCCATGCGGCCAGATCCGTGCGGACCTTCTCTGCGACGGCCAGGAGCAGCGCGTCCTTCGAGGAGAAATGCCGTAGCAGTGTCGCGTGGGTGACACCGAGCGCCTGCGCCACGGGACGCAGGGACAGGCCGCTGACGCCGTGTTCAAGGATGTACTCGGTTGCCGCGGCCAGCAACTCCGGCCTCCGGTGCTGGAACCGGAGGGTGCGCCCGTCGACGCGGGAAGAGCTCATCGCTGCCTTCCTCTGCTCTGTGTCAATGGAAAATTAACAGTACCACTCGGTTGCCCTAACCGATTGGTACTGCTACTTTCTCGGTATCGCAGCCGGGGCCCTCAGACCCCCAGGACGAGCCCACCCCAGCAATGGTGTCGGCCCGCCCACTCCCCCTGCTCCTCCGGATCCCTCGTTCCACTCGAAGGACGGCAATGACTGTTCAGAAGCGCATGACCCTGCCCGACCTCGGCCTCTTCACCGGTGCGCCGCAGCACGAGCACTTCTGCCGGATGAAGGACCTCCTCGACACCCGCGAGATGGCCCCCTCCGCGCAGCCTCATCCCTGGCCACTCGGTGAGACGATCCCCCTGCCGGAGACGTACGACTACGACGGCACCTCACGGCCGACCAAGGAGTTCCTGGCCGGCACCGACACGTCGGCACTACTCGTGCTCGTCGACGGGGCTATCAGGCACGAGAGCTACTTCCTGACCGGTGGCCCGGACGTGCAGTGGCTGTCCGCGTCGGTCGCCAAGAGCTTCGTCTCCGCGCTCGTCGGTATAGCGGTCGAAGAGGGGCACATCACGAGCATCGACGAGCCCATCAGCTCCTACGTGCCGGTGCAGCCCGGTTCCGCGTACGACGGTGTGTCCATCAAGGACGTGCTCCAGATGTCCTCCGGTGCCCGGTGGAACGAGGACTACAACGACCCGGCCTCCGACATCTTCCAGCTCAACGCCGCGACGGCGGGCATCGGCGGCACGCTCGACGACTTCGTCGCCCGCATGGTGCGCGAGAACAGGCCTGGCACCGTCTGTCGCTACAACTCCGGTGAGACACAGGTACTCGGCGCCTTGCTGGCCCGGGCCACCGGCCGCCCGGTCGCCGACTACATGCACGAGAAGCTGTGCGAGCCGCTCGGCATGACGTCGGCGGGTCACTGGCTGGTGGACCCCGCCGGGACGGAACTCGCCTTCGCGGGGCTCAACCTGACCGCCCGCGACTTCGCCAGGCTCGGCGAGCTGTACCGCAACGGAGGTGTGTGGCAGGGCCGGCAGATCGTGCCCGCGCAGTGGGTGCGCGACTCGGTCACCGTGACCGCGCCGCATCTTCGACCCGGCCAGCCTCGTGTCGGTGGCCAGCAAGCCGATGGGGTCGGCTACGGCTACCAGTGGTGGCTCCTGGCGGGAGACCGTGGCGAGTTCAGCGCGGTCGGCGTCTACAACCAGTTCGTCTACGTCGATCCGGTCAGCCGGACCACCATCGTGAAGCTCTCCGCCAGCCGCCTGTACGGGACGTCCCTGGACGAAGCCACCAGCGGCGAGGAGGAGACCATCGCTTTCCTGCGCGCGATCGCCCGGCACGGCCACTGACCCGCGATTGAACGCGGGTGCTGTGCCGTGGTGTGGGGGAGGAGCGGAGAGGGTTTCCACGCGGTGCCCGGCGGCTTGGCGAGAACATCACCACCCGTCAGCAGCAATCGGCCCCGCCCAACGCCGACGGTGTGCAGCTGCTGGGCGTGCCGCTGGCTGCCGAAGCAGGTCGGCAGCGGACGGCACACCACCGTCCGCTCCACACGCCTCAAGGCCGACCAGGGCTGACGTCGGTGGAGGGTGGGTCACTTCCGGCTCTGTCCCCGCATGATGCCGATGAGGGCTGTGCCCACCAGACGGGCCCCGTAAAGCGCTCCGCCCGCGATCAGCGTGATGGCGCCGATAAGGGCGTCCGCCAATAGGTGCCGAGTTGAGCGGTGGTAGCAGGGCAGGCAAGGTTCGCCCGATCATGGAGTCCTACCTTTCTTGATGTGGGTCTGAGCTGGTCATTCGTAAGATCGGCGGGGCCCAGGGGTTCCGGATATGGCTGTCATGGAGTCGCCGCTGGATGGCTCAGAAAACTTGGCCGCCCGGAACCCCGCGACGACTCGACCGCTAATTGGGAGACGCGACGCGATCGCTTTGTAGGACAACGTCGGCGAGGTCGTCTGCTGGGCTGGTGTACGACGAGCTGACGGAGGTGGCTGTGCCCGAGATCTGGGCCGGAGTGGACATCGGCAAGGAACATCACCACTGCGTGGTGATCGACGCCCAGGGCAAGCGACTGCTGTCTCGTCGGATCCTGAACGACGAGACTGAACTGATCCAGCTCATCGCTGACGTACTGGAGCTGTCGCGGGACGTGTTGTGGGCGGTGGACATCAACCACGGCGGGGCCGCGCTCCTGCTCGGTCTGCTGGTCAGTCACGACCAGCACATCACCTACATCACCGGCCTGGCCATCCACCGTGCATCGGCCGGCTACCGGGGCCAGGCCAAGACCGACGCGAAGGACGCCTTCGTCATTGCCGACCAGGCCCGCATGCGCACCGACCTCGGTGTCCTGCGGCCCGGCGACGAGATATCGATCGACCTGCGCACGCTGGTCACCCGCCGCACCGATCTGGTCTGCGACCGGACCCGGCAGATCAACCGAATGCGCGCCCAACTCTTGGAAATCTTCCCTGCGTTGGAACGCTCGTTGGACCTGACGAAGAAGGGGCCGGTCCTGTTGTTGACCGGCTACCAGACCCCGGCCGCGATCCGTCGCGCCGGCGCCTCCCGGATCGCGACATGGCTGAAGAACCGCAAGGTTCGCAACAGCGCGGCCCTGGCCCGGACCGTCATGGAGGCCGCCGAGGCCCAGTTCACCGCACTGCCCGGCGAGAAACTCGCGGCCACCATGGTGGCCCGCCTGGCGAAGGGGGTGATGGCCCTCGATGAGGAGATCACCGAGCTCGAAGCCCTTATCGAGGCCCGGTTTCGCGAGCACCCACACGCCGAGGTGATCCAGAGCCTGCCTGGCATGGGCACCATGCTGAGCGCGGAGTTCCTCGCTGCGACCGGCGGCGCCATGGACACCTTCGGCACCGCCGACCGCCTGGCCGGCTACGCCGGCCTCGCACCCGTCCCCCGCGACTCCGGACGCGTCAGCGGCAACCTCCACCGCCCACGCCGCTACCACCGCGGCCTGCTCCGCGTCTTCTACCTCTCGGCCTTCGCCAGCCTGCGGAACTGTCCCGCCTCGAAACAGTTCTATGAGCGCAAGCGGACGCCCTTCACGGGAGCGGGCCGGTATACCCCAGAATCCTGCTGCGAGGGTCAGCCTCCAACACCGCGGCCTGGGCAGGTGATCCGATAGTGCTGCCGTGGGGACGGGGTTTGTGACGGTTCTTGTGAGCCCTCGCCGTATTTGGGATACCCGGGCTGTTCTGCCAGCGGCAGAACACCGGCCGGACCGGGCTCGACGATCACTACAGTCCAGACTCATGACAACGATTACGACGCGTACGGTCGAGTATCCGGCCGACGGTTTTACGATGATCGGGCACCTCGCGCTCCCGGCCGGTGTCGACCGCCGGCCCGCGGTGCTGCTCGGACCAGAGGGCATGGGGCTCAGCGACGTCGAGCGCCGCAGGGCCGATGCTCTCGCCGAGCTGGGATATGTAGCGCTGGCCTTCGACCTTCACGGTGGGCGCTATTTGGGCGACCCCGAGGAGATGCTGGCCCGTTGCATGCCGCTGCTCGCCGACCCCGACCGGATGCGGGGCATCGGCCACGCGGCGCTCGACGTGCTGCGCACCGAACCGCGGACCGACCCCGACCGGATCGCCGCCGTCGGCTACGGCACCGGGGGCGCCATCGCGCTGGAACTCGGGCGCGATGGCGTCAACCTGCGGGCGATCGGGACAGTCAACGCAACTACCACGGGCCGACCGGGCGAGGCGGCGCGCATTCGCTGCCCGGTGTGGGCCGGGGTCGGGTCGGAAGACCCGATCATGCCGCCCGCGCAACGGAACGCGTTCACCGCTGAGATGCAGGCCGCGGGCGTCGACTGGCGCCTCGCGGTCTACGGCGGCGCCTTGCACGCCTTCCACCACCCGCCGGTCGACCACCCCATGGTCCCCGGCGTCGGCTACCACCCACAGCACGCGCAGCGAGCCTGGCGCGACGTCGTCGAACTGCTCGCCGAGTGCCTGCCCGTGACGGAGGACCTGGGGGTATGACCCAGGCAAACACGCTGGCGCCTGGCCTGGTCGGCGTCGGGCACTGACAGTCCCCTCCCCTCAGTCCGCACAGCAGAACCGCATTCGGGCAGATGCTCGATTGCGGAGACGTATGCACAACTGCCGCAGTAAATCCGGTATTTACTGCGGCAACACCCTGACGGGGCGTCAGAGACCAGAAGTCCGATAAGCCAACCTCGAAGCGGAGTCACTGCTACCGCTATCCGCTGCTCGCTTGGCCCTCACCCCGAGCCAGTGACCGACCATCACATTGACTACAGAGCTACTTGCCACTTGGATCGCCGCTCGTTAACGGCACCCCAACGAGGAAGTCCGCCAGTCGCCTGGGCCCGCGACCGGGTCGAGAAGCAGTACGAGAGCCAGGCTGCGACGCATCCTGGCCGTCGCCATGGACGAGGGGGTGCCGGTAGATCGTCCGAGCGCTGACGTCGAGGGCTCCGGCGACTCCCACGACGGTGGTGCAGCAGGCCCAGCGAGGAGCCTCCCGGCGCGGACGATCTCTGCAAGGCTCCAGCGGGCCCGCCGCGGAGTCGGGGGCCCGCTGGAGGGCACTGTCACGTTGGCTGACGGGTGGGATGATCTTCGGGTTGATCATGGTGGAGGGGGTGTCCGTGGGCAGTACGCCGCCGTCGTACAAGGGGCACCGGTACCCGGTCGAGGTGATTCCCACTGCGTGTGGCTGTACTTCCGCTTCCCGTTGTCATTCCGTGAGGTGGAGGAGTTGATGCTGCAGCGCGGTATCAGCGTCTCCTACGAGACGGTCCGCCGCTGATGTCTGAAGTTCGGACAGGCCTATGCCGACGGACTGCCCGGCCGTCGGCCACGGCCCGGGGACAAGTGGCACCTGGACGAGGTCTTCATCAAGGTCAACGGCGAGCTGAAGTATCTGTGGCGGGCCGTCGACCAGAATGGCAACGTCCTCGACATCCTCGTCCAGAACCGGCGGGACACGGCCGCGGCGAGATGCTTCTTCCGCCGCCTGATAAAGAAGACCCGTACGGTGCCGAGGGTGGTCGTCACCGACAAGCCCCCAGCCCTCTCTGTCAAAGTAGATCGAGTCAGGCATACTGGATGATTCATTGAGTCGAGGGCGGAGAAGGAGTAGTGCCCGGGTGGCCAGCACGAAT
>NZ_JBHVWT010000075.1:0-18285 GCF_042882135.1 Streptomyces sp. NPDC058240 | reverse complement strand
GGTGTGTCGGTGCATGCGGATCAGCCGGTGTACGCGATGTTCACGTCGGGTTCGACGGGGGTGCCGAAGGGTGTCGCGGTCACGCATCGCAATGTCGCGGACCTGGCGGCGCAGACGATGTACGCCAACGGCAACCACGGTCGGGTGCTCTTCCACTCCGCGATGGCGTTCGATGCCTCGACGTACGAGATGTGGGTGCCGTGGCTCAACGGCGGCACCCTCGTCGTCGCCCCCGCGGGGCACCTGGCCCCGGCCGACTACCAGCGGCTGCTGGCCGAGCACCGCATCACCGCGCTGTGGCTGACCGCAGGTCTCTTCCGCGTCATGGCGGAGGAGGTTCCGGAGGCGTTCGCCGGGGTGCGTGAGGTGTGGGCCGGAGGTGATGTGGTTCCGCCGGAGGCAGTACGCAGGGTCATGGACCGCTGCCCGCAGCTGACGGTCGTCAATGGCTACGGTCCGACGGAGACGACGACCTTCGCCACCACCCACCGCATCCACCGCCCGCTGGACTACGCCGGTGCGATCCCGATCGGCGAGCCCCTGGACAACCACCGGCTCTATGTTCTCGACGAGGGCTTGCGGCTGGTTCCGCCGGGCACGCCCGGCGAGCTGTACATCGCGGGAGCCGGCCTGGCGCAGGGCTATCTCGACCGCCCGGCGCTGACCGCCGACCGCTTCGTCGCCGACCCGTACGGCCCGGCCGGTACGCGGATGTACCGGACCGGCGACCTGGTCCGCTGGAACCTCGAAGGCTCCCTCGAATACCTCGGCCGCGCCGACCAGCAGGTCAAGCTCCGCGGCTTCCGCATCGAGCCGGGCGAGATCGAGACCGTCCTCGTCGGCAGGCCGGGCGTGGCCCAGGCCACCGTCGTCGTCCGGGAGGACCGGCCCGGTGACAAGCGCCTAGTCGCCTACCTCACCGCCGAGGAAGGCGCCCGGATCGAACCCGGGGACGTACAGCGCCAGGTGTCCGGGCTGCTGCCCGACTACATGATCCCGTCCGCCTTCGTGGTCCTCGACGAGATCCCGCTCACCGTCAACGGCAAGGTCGACCGACGCGCCCTGCCCGCCCCGCAGTTCGGCAACGACGCCACCGGGCGCGCACCGCGCACCGCCAAGGAAGAAGTCCTGTGCGGTCTCTTCGCGGAGATCCTCGGACTGCCGTCGGTCACCATCGACGACCACTTCTTCAACCTCGGCGGGCATTCGCTCCTCGCCACCCGGCTCGTCGGCCGGATCCGCACCGTACTCGGGGTCGAGCTCTCCGTGGCGACCCTCTTCGAAAACCCGATCGTGGCCACGCTCGTCGAGAAGCTCGACGGCGCCGAGGCCGCCCGGCCCAGACTTCGGCCGATGCGCCGGATGGGAGTGACCAAGTGATTCCCTTGTCCTTCGCCCAGCAGCGGCTGTGGTTCATCGCCCAGATGGAAGGACCGTCGACCACCTACAACATCCCGCTCGCCGTGCGGCTGAACGGCGAACTCGACCGCCCGGCGCTCCAGTCGGCGCTCCTGGACGTGGTCGGCAGACACGAGAGCCTGCGCACCCTCTTCCCCGACCAGGACGGCACGCCGTACCAGCACATCCTCGCCGAGGAGGACGTGGAGCTCGCACTGGAGGTCATCCCGGCCGACGCCGCGACGCTGCCGGTCGTGCTCGCCGAGGAGTCCGCCCAGGTATTCCACCTCGCGGCGGACCTGCCGGTCCGGGCACGCCTGATCGCCCTCGGCGAGCAGGAGCACGTCCTGCTCATCGTGATGCACCACATCGTGTCGGACGGCGGCTCGACCGCGCCCCTGCTCCAGGACCTCGCCACCGCCTACGAAGCACGCGCCCAGGGCGTCGTGCCCGGCTGGGAGCCGCTCCCGGTCCAGTACGCCGACTACACCCTCTGGCAGCAGGAACTGCTCGGCGAGAGCGACGACCCGGAGAGCGCCGGATCCCGTCAACTGGACTTCTGGCGCCAGGCATTGGCGGAGCTGCCGGAGGAGGCCACCCTGCCGGCCGACCGTCCGCGCCCGGCCTCCGCCTCGTACGTGGGTGCCACCTGCGACGTCCACCTGCCCGCCGACCTCCACATCGGTCTGACCCACCTCGCGCGGGAGTCCGGCGCCACGCTGTTCATGGCGGTCCAGGCCGCCGTGGCGACCGCCCTGTCCCGCTCCGGCGCCGGCCTCGACATCCCGATCGGCTCCCCGGTGTCCGGACGCATCGACGAGGCACTCGACGGCCTGGTCGGATTCTTCGTCAACACCCTGGTGCTGCGCACGGATCTGACCGGCGACCCGAGCTTCCGCGACCTGCTCTCCCGGGTCCGCAAGACGGATCTGGCGGCCTGGGACAACCAGGACCTGCCCTTCGACCGGCTGGTCGAGGTGCTCAACCCCGAGCGCTCCGCCTCCCGCCACCCGCTCTTCCAGGTGATGCTCACCATGGGCGAGGCCGGTTCGGACGTCATCGGCTTCCCGGGGCTCGACGCCCGTACCGAGTACAGCGCCCTGCAGATCGCCAAGTTCGACCTGACGTTCGGCTTCGCCGAGCACCGCACCCGTGACGGCAGGCCGGACGGTCTGGACATCACCATCGAGTACGCCACCGACCTTTACGACGCCCGGACGATCGACGCCCTCATGGCGCGGCTGAACCGGCTGCTGGAGGCCGTGGTCACCTCGCCCGACACCCCGCTGCCGGTCCTCGACCTGCTCGGCGAGCACGAGCGGCGGCTGCTCCTGGAGGAGCGGAGCGGCGCCGCCACCGGCACGTCCGGGATGAGCCTGGCGGAGCTGTTCGCCGCGCAGGCCGCCCGAACTCCGGACGCGATAGCCCTGGTGGACGAGGACCGCGATCTGACGTTCGCCGAACTCGACGAGGTCACCAACCGGCTGGCCCACCACCTCATCAATGTCGGAGTACGACGGCACGACGTGGTCGCCGTCCTGATGGAGCGCTCGACCGACCTGCTCACCGCGCTGCTCGCCGTGGTCAAGGCCGGTGCCGTGTACGCCCCGCTGAACACCACCGACCCGGACAGCCGGCTCGTCCAGATCCTGGCCGACACCCGGGCACCGGTCCTGCTCACCGACCAGGCCCTCTCGGACCACCAGGTCGTCCTGGACGCCGACGCGCAGATCGTCGTCCTGGGCGACACCACCGACCTCGACCGGCTGCCCGCCACCGCTCCGGCACACACCATCCACCCCGACCAGCCGGTGTACGCGATGTTCACCTCGGGCTCGACGGGAGTGCCCAAGGGCGTCGCGGTCACGCACCGCAACGTGGCGGACCTGGCGGCGCAGACCATGTACGCGAACGGCAACCACCGACGCGTGCTGTTCCACTCGCCGGCCGCCTTCGACGCCTCGACGTACGAGATCTGGGTGCCGTGGCTGAACGGCCGTACGGTCGTGGTGGCACCGCGCGGCCATCTCGCACCCGCCGACTACCAGCGCCTGCTCACCGAGCACCGGGTCACCGCGCTCTGGCTGACCGCGGGTCTCTTCCGCGTCATGGCGGAGGAGGCACCCGAGGCGTTCGCCGGGGTGCGTGAGGTGTGGGCGGGGGGTGACGTGGTTCCGCCGGAGGCGGTGCGCCGCGTCATGGACCACTGCCCCGAAGTCACGGTCGTCAACGGTTACGGCCCGACGGAGACCACCACCTTCGCCACCACCCACCGCATCCACCGCCCCCTGGACTACGCGGGTGCCGTCCCGATCGGCGAGCCCCTCGACAACCACCGCCTGTACGTCCTGGACGCCGCCCTGCGGCTGGTTCCGCCGGGCGCTCCCGGCGAGCTGTACATCGCGGGAGCCGGGCTGGCCCAGGGCTACCTCAACCGCGGCTCGCTGACCGCGGAACGCTTCGTCGCGGACCCGTACGGCCCGGCCGGAACGCGGATGTACCGCACGGGCGACCTGGTCCGCTGGAACCACGAAGGCTCGCTCGAATACCTCGGCCGCGCCGACCAGCAGATCAAGCTCCGCGGCTTCCGCATCGAACTCGGCGAGATCGAGAGCGCGTTGACCGCCCACGGGAGTGTGGGGCAGGCGACCGTCGTGGTCCGGGAGGACCGGCCCGGCGACAAACGCCTCGCCGCGTACCTTGTCGCCGCCGACGGCGCCCGGATCGACACCGAGGCGGTGCACCGCGAGATCGCCGGCGCACTCCCCGAGTACATGGTCCCGTCCGCCTTCGTCGTCCTCGACGAGATCCCCCTCACCACCAACGGCAAGGTCGACCGACGTGCCCTGCCCGCGCCCCGGCAGAGCACCGACGCCGGCGGGCGCCCGCCCCGGACGCCCGCCGAGGAAGTCCTCTGCGGCCTCTTCGCGGCCGTACTCGGACTGCCGTCGGTCACCATCGACGACCACTTCTTCCGGCGCGGCGGCCACTCCCTGCTCGCCACCCGCCTCATCAGCCGCATCCGGGCCGTGTGGGAAACCGAGATCACCATCCGGGACCTGTTCCAGTACGCGACCGTCGCGCAGCTGGCCGAGCGGATCGCGGCCGAGGGCAGTGGGGAGCGGCGACCGGCCCTGATGCCCGGCGAGCGCCCGGAGACCATCCCGCTCTCGTCCGCGCAGCAGCGTCTGTGGTTCCTCGACCAGATGGAGGGCCCGTCCGCCACCTACAACATCGCGCTCGCCCTGCGACTCGAGGGCTCCCTCGACCACCGGGCCCTCCAGCTCGCCCTCACCGACCTCACCACACGCCACGAGGGCCTGCGCACCGTCTTCCCCGTCCACGAGGGCACTCCCCACCAGCACATCCTCCCCCCGACCACCACCGACCTCCCCCTGATCACCACCACCGAGGAGGAGCTCACGGAGCGGCTGGCCGCCCAGGCCGGCCGGACCTTCGACCTGGCGGCCGAACTGCCGTACCGGGCACAGCTGCTGGAGCTCGGGGCCGAGGACCACGTGCTCATGCTCGTGATCCACCACATCGCCTCCGACGGCTGGTCCAACGGACCGCTCTTCCGCGACCTGGCCACCGCCTACGAGGCCCGCACCGAGGGCTCCGCCCCCGCCTGGGAGCCGCTGCCGGTCCAGTACGCCGACTACTCCCTCTGGCAGCAACGGCTCCTGGAGCGCGACGAGGAACGCCAGCTCGCCCACTGGCGCGGGGTGCTCGCCGAGCTGCCGGAGGAGGCCACGCTGCCCGCCGACCACGCCCGCCCCGCCGTCGCCTCCAACCGGGGCCGCACACACGCCGTGCACTGCCCCGCCGAGCTCCACACCGCCGTGATGTCCCTGGCCCAGGACACCGGGACCACCCTGTTCATGGTGGCCCAGGCGGCCGTGGCGACCCTGCTGTCCCGTTCCGGTGCCGGGCACGACATCCCGCTCGGCTCACCCGTCGCCGGGCGCACCGACCAGAAGCTCGACGATCTCATCGGCTTCTTCGTCAACACGCTCGTCCTGCGCACCGACACCAGCGGCGACCCGAGCTTCCGTGAGCTGCTGACCCGGGTCCGCGAGACCGACCTCGCCGCCTGGGCCCACCAGGACCTGCCGTTCGACCGGCTGGTCGAAGCCCTCAACCCCGAGCGCACCACCGCCCGGCACCCCCTCTTCCAGGTCATGCTCACCGTCGGCGACACCAGCAACGAAGCCCCCCGACTGGCCGGACTGGAGAGCGAGTTCGCCATCCCGCCGGTCTCCGTCGCGAAGTTCGACCTCACCTTCGCGTTCGCCGAGAACCGGGCCGCCGACGGCCGGCCCGACGGCCTCGACATCCTGATCGAGTACACCACCGACCTGTACGACGCACGCACCATCGAGGCCACGGCGGACCGCCTGGTCCGGCTCCTCACCGGCGCCGTGGCCACCCCCGATCTGCCCCTCGCCGAGCTGGAGATGGTGTCCGGGCACGAGCGGACGCAGCTGCGGGAGTGGAGCGGTGCGCAGTCACCGGCGCCCGCCCTCGGGCTCGACGCACTCTTCACGGAGCAGGCCGCCCGCACCCCGCACGCGGTGGCGCTGGTCCACGAGGAGCAGCAGGTGACGTACCAGGAGCTGGACATCTGGTCCAACCGGCTGGCCCGCCACCTGACCACGCACGGGGTCACCCCGGGCAGTATCGTCGCCATCCACCTGGAGCGATCCCCGCAACTGATCGCCACGCTGCTCGCCGCCCTGAAGGCCGGGGCCGGATACACCCTGCTCGACCCGCAGTTCCCGGCCGACCGGCTGAACACCGTGCTCGGGCAGACCGATCCGGCGGCGCTGGTCACCCAGGCCCATCTGACGGCCCTGTCGACCCCGTCCACCCTGGTCGACCTGACCGCGGAGATACCCGCGATCAGTGCACTGCCGGGGACGCCGGTGGAGACGGGCGGGCACCCGGAGTCCATCGCCTGCGTGATGTTCACCTCCGGATCGACCGGAGTCCCCAAGGGCGTCGCGGCCTCGCACCGGGCGCTGGCCGCCACGTTCATCGGTCCCGACTACCTGGACTTCGGCCCCGGGCAGACCTATCTGCAGAGCTCCCCGGTGTCCTGGGACGCCTTCGCCCTGGAGGTCTTCGGACCGCTCCTGCACGGCGGCGTCTGCGTCCTCCAGCCCGGCCAGCACACCGATCCGCACCAGATCGCGGAGTTGGTGGAGCGGCACGGGATCACCACCCTGCAGATGTCGGCGAGCCTGTTCAACCACATGCTCGACGAGCACCCGGCGGTCTTCTCACAGATCAAGGAGGCCATGACCGCCGGTGAGGCGGCCTCACCCGCCCACACCGCCAAGGCGCTGGCCGACCACCCCCACCTCCACCTGGTCAACGGCTACGGGCCGGCCGAGAGCATGGGCTTCACCACCACCCACACCCTCACCGGGCCGGCGCCCGCCATCCCGATCGGACGGCCGATCGCCGGCAAGCACGCCTACGTCCTGGACGAGAACCTCCGGCTGCTGCCGCCGGGTGTCCCCGGTGAGCTCTACGTCGCCGGACACGGCCTCGCCCACGGCTACATCGGACAGCCCGTACTGAGCGCGGAGCGGTTCGTCGCCGACCCGCACGGTGCGCCCGGCTCGCGGATGTACCGCACCGGCGACCTGGCCCGCTGGAGCCAGGACGGCGCGCTGGAGTATTTCGGCCGGGCCGACCAGCAGATCAAGTTGCGGGGCTTCCGCATCGAGCCGGGTGAGATCGAATCGGCGCTGCTGCGGCACCCCTCCCTCGCCCAGGTGGCGGTGCTGATCCGCGAGGACCGGCCCGGTGACAAACGGCTGGTGGCGTACGTGGTGCCCACCGAAGGCAGTCGGCCGGACCTTCCCGAACTACGCCGGCACGCGGTCGCGGCCCTGCCCGAGTACATGGTGCCGGCCACGATCGTGCCACTGGACGCGCTGCCCCTGACGGTCAACGGCAAGCTCGACCGCCGTGCGCTGCCCGAACCGCAGCAGGCCGACACCGGCGGTGGCCGGACGCCGCGCACCCCGGCGGAGGAAGTCCTGTGCGGCCTCTTCGCGGAGGTCCTGGGCCTGACGTCGGTCACCATCGACGACCACTTCTTCCAACTGGGCGGCCACTCGCTGCTCGCCACCCGGCTGATCGGCCGGATCCGCGGCATCTGGGACACCCGCGTCACCATCCGGGACCTGTTCCAGTACCCGACGCCCGTGCTGCTCGCCGAACACATCGCCACGAACACGGGCGGCGACCCGATGGAGACGCTGCTGCCGATCCGGGCCGCGTCCGGCACCGACAACGAGGCCCCGCTGTTCTGCGTCCACGCGATCTCCGGGATGAGCTGGTCGTACGCCGGACTGCTTCGGCACATCGGCGGGCGACGTCCGCTGATCGGGCTGCAGGCAAAGGAGTTGACCAGCCCCTCGGACCGGCCGGCCGGCATCGAGGAGATGGCGGACGGCTACGTGGCCGAGATCCGCTCGGTCCAGGCCCACGGCCCGTACCACCTGCTCGGCTGGTCGTTCGGTGGTCTGGTGGCGCACGCCGTCGCTGCCCGGCTGGAGGAGCAGGGCGAGGAGGTTGCCATCCTGGCGCTGCTCGACTCCTACCCGCTGCCCGACGGATTCCGGCCACCCGCGATCACCGGCCGGGAGGTGCTGACCGCGCTGCTCGGTGGACGCGGCGCCGAACTCGACGTACGGTGCGCCGACACCGCCCCGGACGCGGAGGAGCTGGCCGCCGTGCTGCGCGCCGAGGACGCGATCCTGGGCGCGCTGGAGCCCGCCCAGGCCGCGGCGGTCGTCGCCGCGACGGCCGGCAACCTGGAGATGCGCTATCGGTACGTTCCCCGGCGGCGGTTCGGCGGCGACGCGGTGTTCTTCAACGCCGCCCGCACCCCGGCCGCGACGGGCGGCGCGGACGCCTGGGCACCCCATGTCGGGGGCCGCGTCGAGGAGCACGACATCGACTGCGAGCACTGGGACATGACCACGGCCGAGCCGCTGCGCGAGATCGGAAAGGTACTGGCCGAGGAGTTGCGAGGAGTGCGTCACTGACCGAGGGTCCTCCGTCCGGATCACGCAGGATCCGGACGGAAGACCCCAGTACCCCACAGGTGCCCGGTTCCGCCACGACGGCGGACCCGGGCACCTTCGCGTGCGCCGCCGTCGCCGGTACCCCGAATTGCCCGCGTGCTGCCGCTCATGCCGCCGGGCAGCGGGTTCCGGCCTGCATAGCGTGAAGCCATCCGCAGGCCACGGCTCCCGGCAACAGAAAGTCAAGGAAATGGTTGATCATTCCGGCTGGCGTGTCGGGGTAGCTTCAGCCCCCGTCCACCACGGCGAGATCCTGCAAGGCGTGTTCCCCGGTGACGGCGGGCTCACCCGAGGTCTCGTCACTCTTCCCTGCACCATTCACGCGACCCGCGCGACGTTCATCCCCGCTCCCGGCGCGGAGGTCACCGTCACGCCGGACTGGAAGGGCAAGGCGCGGCGCGCGGCCGAACTCGCGGTCCGCGCCGTGACACCGCCGGGCGCCGAGCCGGCGGGCGGTCATCTCGACCTCACCGGTGACGTGCCGCTGTGCCGGGGCTTCGGCTCGTCCACCAGCGATGTGCTCGCGGCCATCTGGGCGGTGAAGGACGCGTTCGTCAGCCCGCTGCCGCCGCAGGAGGTCGCCCGGATCGCGGTGCGCGCGGAGACCGCGTCCGACTCGCTGATGTTCGAGGAGTCCACCGTCCTCTTCGCCCAGCGCGAGGGCACGGTGATCGAGGACTTCGGCTACCGGATGCCGGCCCTGCGGATCCTCGGCTTCGGCTCACGCCCCGCGGGCGGCGGGCGGGGCGTGGACACGCTGGCCCTCTCACCGGCCCGCTACGGGCAGGACGAGATCGACCTCTTCACCCGGCTGCAGGCGATGCTCCGGGAGGCCATCCAGATGAAGGACGTGGCCCTGCTGGGCTCGGTGGCCACGGCCAGCACGGAGATCAACCAGCGTCATCTGCCGATCCCGGACCTCGACCGCATCCGTGACATCGCGCGGACCACCGGAGCCGTCGGGGTACAGGCGGCGCACAGCGGGGACATCGCCGGTCTCCTCTTCGACCGGGACGACCCCGAGGTCGAGGCGCGGACCGACCTGGCCCAGGACCTCCTGCAAGAGCTCGGAATTCACGAGCAGTGGAACTACACAACGGGTGACTGACATGACGACGACGACTCTGCCCAAGGCTCACTCCTCGATCGTGGAGGCCACGGAGCTGCCACGCATCATCAAGGTGACCGACAACCTCTACGCGGCGGCCTTCAGCCTCATGAAGCTGCTGCCCGCCCGCTACATACTCGACCGCGCCGAGGCGGCCGGCCTGATCTCCCCGGGCACCCGGATCATCGAGACCTCCTCGGGCACTTTCGCCCTGGGCCTGGCCATGGTCTGCCGGCTGCGCGGCTACCCGCTGACCATCGTCGGCGACTCGGCGATCGACCGGGATCTGCGCACCCGGCTCGAAATGCTCGGTACGACGGTGGAGATCGTCGAGCACACCGGCCAGGCCGGCGGCATCCAGGGCGCCCGGCTCGCCCGCGTCGCCGAGCTGCGCCGGCAGCACCCGGACGCCTTCGTCCCCGGCCAGTACGACAACCCCGACAACCCCGGCGCGTACGGCATCGTCGCCGACCTGATCGGCAACACCGTCGGAGCCGTGGACTGCCTGGTGGGCCCGGTGGGTTCGGGCGGCTCCACCGGCGGACTCGCCGCCGCGCTGCGGCAGACCGGCCCGGCACTGCACCTGGTCGGCGTGGACACCCAGGGCAGCATCATCTTCGGCAGCCCGGACGGACCGCGCATGCTGCGCGGGCTCGGCAGCAGCATCCACCCGGGCAACGTCAAGCACGCGGCGTACGACGAGGTCCACTGGGTGACGGCCCGCGAGGCGTTCCACGCGACCCATGAGCTCTACCGCGAGCACGGCCTGTTCATGGGCCCGACCAGCGGCGCGTCCTTCCAGGTGGCGTCGTGGTGGGCCGAGCAGAACCCGGACAGCACCGTCGTGATGGTGCTCCCGGACGAGGGCTACCGCTACCAGTCCACGGTCTACAACGACAGCTGGCTCAGCGAGCAGGGCATCGTCCCGGCCCCCGCCGCCGACGGCCCGCTCACCGTCGAGCACCCGCTGGACGCCACCGCCGCCTGGTCCCGGCTGCTGTGGGCCCGGCGTGGCTTCGACGACGTGGTGATGCCGGTGGTCGGCTCATGAGCGAGCGCCTGCTGCTCCTGGTGGAGAGCAACACCACCGGTACGGGACGGCTGTTCGCGCGGCGCGCGGCCGAACTCGGTGTGGTGCCCGTGCTGCTGTGCGCGGACCCGGGCCGCTACCCGTACGCCGCCGAGGACCGGCTGCGGACGGTCGTCGTGGACACCTCCGACGAGGCCGCGCTGTGGGCGGCCGTCCGCGCGCTGGAGGACGGCGCCACCGTCGCGGGCGTCCTGACCAGCTCCGAGTACTACGTACCGACCGCCGCCGCACTGGCGTACCGGCTCGGGCTGCCCGGCCCGTCGGCCGAGGCCGTACGGGCCTGCCGCGACAAGGCCGAGCAACGCCGGGTGCTCGACGAGGCGGGTGTCGGGTCGCCGGACTTCGCCGTCGTCTCCGAGGTCGCCGACGCACTCGCCGCGGCCCGCTCCATCGGACTTCCCGTGGTGGTCAAACCGGTGCAGGGGTCGGGGAGTCTGGGCGTACGGCTCTGCGCGGACCTCGACGAGGTCGCCGAACACGCCGGGACGCTGCTGGCAGCCACCGTGAACGAGCGGGGCATCGCGTCACCGAGCCGGATCCTGGTCGAGGAGTACCTGACGGGCCCGGAGTTCTCCGTCGAGGTGTTCGGCACCGACGCCGTCGTCACCGTCGCCAAGCACGTCGGCGCGCTGCCGTCCTTCGTCGAGATCGGCCACGACGTGCCGGCCGCACTGCCCGGCGAACAGGAGATCGCCCTGCGCGAGTCCGCGGTACGCGCCGTGCGGGCGCTCGGCCTCGGCTGGGGAGCCGCCCATGTCGAACTGCGCCTGACCGGGCCCCGCACCGCCGAGGTCATCGAGGTCAACCCCAGGCTGGCCGGCGGCATGATCCCCGAACTGGTCCGCAGGGCCTGCGGGATCGACCTGGTGCGCGCCCAGGTGCTGGCCGCCCTCGGCACCGCCCCCGAGCTGGAACGCGGCGGATACGCCCGCGCCTCGATCCGGTTCCTCACCGCGGAACAGGACGGCATCCTCGACCGGTCCGCCGCACTCGCGGAAGCCGTGGCCAGGGCCCGCACCGTACCGGGCACCGTCGAGGCGGTGCTCTACCGCGCCCCGGGCGAACCCGTCGGCCCCGCCGAGGACTTCCGGGGCCGCGTCGGCCACGCCATCGCCGTCGCCGACCGCTCGGTACGGGCGGCCGAGGCCGCCGACCGGGCCGTGGCCCTGCTAGGCGAGGCCGTGTCCTACGCGGACCTGCACACAGAGGAGGCATTCGCATGACCGCAGCGACGGCGCACGGCGTCGACACCGGCCGGCTCAAGGCCGCGCTCGACGCCGAGGCGCACCGCATCGTCTACGACCAGTACCTGCCGGACACCGCGGACGGGCTGGGCGAGGAGCTGCGCTGCATCAGCGAGGTCGACCGGGCCCACCTGATCATGCTCACCGAACGCGGGATCGTGGACGCCGACCGGGCCGCGGCCCTGCTGCGCACCATCGAGGAACTGCGCGGACAGGACTTCGCCCCGGTCCGGGCAACCCCGATGCCGCGCGGCGTCTACCTGGCGTACGAGGGACACCTCATCGAGCGGCTGGGCGACGGGACCGGCGGCATCCTGCACACCGGCCGCTCGCGCAACGACCTCAACGCCACCACCACCCGGCTGAAGACGCGCGGGCCGTACCTGGCCCTGCTCGACGCGGTCGACCGGCTGGCGGGGGTGCTCCTGGCGAAGGCCGAGGAGTACCGGGACGTGGTCATGCCCGCCTACACCCACGGCCAGCCGGCCGTACCGATCAGCTACGGCCACTACCTCGCCGGTGTCGCCGGCGCGGTGTTGCGCGCGTACGAGTCGCTGCTGGACGCCGGACGCCAGCTCGGCGTCAACCCGCTGGGCGCCGGCGCGATCGGCGGGACGTCCGTCCCCATCGACCCCCGGCGCACCGCCGAACTGCTCGGCTTCAGCTCCGCCGCGCCCAACTCGGTCGACGCGGTGGCCTCCCGGGACTTCGTACTGGACCTGCTGTCCGCCTCCGCCGTCCTCGGCGTCGCGCTGGCCCGCGCCGGGCGGGACCTGAGCACCTGGACCTCGGAGGAGTTCGGGCTGCTGCGGGTGGGCGACACCCTCGTCGGCTCCAGCTCGATGATGCCGCAGAAGCGCAACCCCTTCCTGCTCGAACACATCCAGGGCAGGTCCACCGCGAGTCTCGGCGCCTTCGTCGGCGCGGCGTCCGCGATGACCACCGGCGGCTACACCAACGCCATCGCGGTGGGCACCGAGGCCGTACGGCACCTCTGGCCCGGTCTGAGCAGCACCACCGACGCGGTGACGCTGCTGAGCCTGGTGGTGGCGGGCACGGAACCGGAACGGGAACGCATGACGGACCGGGCCGTGGACGGTTTCACCTCGGCCACGTACCTGGCGGAGCGGCTCGTCCTGGACGGGACACCGTTCCGTGCCGCGCACCATCTGGTCGGCGAGACCGTGCTCGGTGCCCTGGAATCCGGCCGGTCGCTGGTGGACGCGGCACGGTTCGCCGCCGTCGACGACGGCGGGCTGGCCCCCGACCGGGTGGCCGCGGCGTGCGCCCACGGCGGCGGACCCGGTTCCACGGCGGACGGCATCCTCGCCCTCGGTGCCCGACGGGACGTCCTCCGAGCCGAGTTGTCCGACCGGCGCGCCCGCTGGACGGACGGCGCCGCACTGCTGTCGCAGGCCGTGACCGAGGCGGTGACGTCATGTCGGCCCGCCTGACCGAACGCGCTCCGGGCGAGGAGCAGGAGCGTCCGCCGCGCAGCGGACTGCTCGGCCACCACGACTTCCGGCTGCTGTGGCTCGGCGAGACGACCAACCGCGTCGGCATCAATATCACCGGGGTCGCCATGCCCCTGGTGGCCGTGGTGACGCTCGATGCGAGCACCTTCTGGGTGAGTGTGCTGGCGGCCGCCCCCTGGCTGCCCTGGCTGCTCATCGGCCTGCCCGCCGGTGCCTGGGTGGACCGGATGCGACGCCGGCCGATCATGCTGATCTGCAACCTGGTCCCGCTGGTGCTCCTGGCCAGCGTTCCGGTGGCCGGCTGGCTCGGCGTCCTGACGATGACCCAGCTGATGGTCGTGGCGCTGATCAACGGGTTCGCCGCGGTGTTCTTCGGGATCTCGTACAAGGTCTATCTGCCCTCCATCGTCGAACCCGAGGACCTCCAGGAGGCCAACGCCAAGCTCCAGGGCAGCGAATCGGTGGCCCAGGTCGCGGGGCTGGGCGGCGGCGGTCTGCTGGCCCAGGCCTTCGGTGCCGCCTCCGGTCTCCTGGTCAACTCGGCGACGTTCCTGGTCTCCGCACTGTGCCTGCTCGGCATCCGCCGCAAGGAGCCGATCCCGGAGAAACCCGAGGAACGCCGAGCCCTGCGACAGGACATCAAGGAGGGCGTGCAGTACACCTTCAGGGATCCTTACCTGCGAGTCCTCACCCTGTACGGCACCGCCACCAACCTGCTGCTGACGGCCGAGGCGGCGATCCTGCCGGTCTTCATCATCCGTGAGCTCGGGGTGCCCGAAGGCGCCACCGGCTGGCTCCTCGCGTCGAGCAGCATCGGCGGGATCCTCGGGGCCATCACCGCGAAACGCCTGATCGCACGGCTCGGTTCGGCCCGCGGACTGCTGGTCGCCACGATCGCCAGCTCCCCGTTCGCCCTGCTCATCCCGCTGACGGGGACGGACTGGACCCTGTCCGCACTGGTGGTGGGGAGCGCGGTCCTCTCGCTCGGCGTCGTGCTCGCCAACGTGATCCAGGGGGCGTTCCGCCAGCGCTACTGTCCGCCCCAGCTGCTCGGCCGCGTCTCGGCCAGCGTCTCGGTCGCGAACTTCGGCGCCATTCCCTTCGGTTCCCTGCTCGGCGGGATCCTCGGTACCGCCCTCGGCCTGCGGCCCACCCTGTGGCTGCTCACCGCGGGACTCGCCCTGACTCCGCTGCTCCTCCTGATCGGGCCGCTGCGCCGGAGGCGCGACCTGCCGGTCGCGCCGGCCACGCCGTGAGACCCGACTCGCCTGTCACTCTCGTACGAACAGGAGAGACCCCGTGGAACAAACCCTGCCGTGGGTCGTCCGTGAGCTGCCACCCCCTGGCTCACTCGACCTCTGGCTCCTGAGGGTCTCGGATGTCCCCATCGGCATCCTGGACGAACAGGTACTCGACGCGACCGAGCGTCAACGTGCCGCCACCCTCATGCACGCCGCCGACCGGACCCGGTTCACGGCCGCGCATGTCGCCCTTCGCCGGCTGCTCGGCTCGTACCTGAGCCTGCGCCCCGAGGAGGTCCACTTCGGCCGGGACACCTGCCCCTGCTGCGGCGGACCGCACGGCCGACCCACCGTGCTCGACGCCGACGACCGGCTGTTCTTCTCGCTGTCCCACCGGGGCGATCTCGCCGTCGTCGGAACCGCGGCGGCCCCCATCGGGGTCGACGTGGAACTGGTGCCGGACGAGGACGGCACCGCGGACCTCGCCGCGATGCTGCACGTCGACGAGCAGGCCGAACTGGCCGCACTGAGCCCGCCGGCGCGGCCTCGGGCCCTGGCCCGGCTCTGGACCCGCAAGGAGGCCTACCTCAAGGGCCTCGGCACGGGTCTCGGCCGCGACCCCGCTCTCGACTACGTCGGCTCGGGACGCCCCGAGGGCCCGTACCCGCCGTCCGGCTGGACCCTCCTCGACGTTCCGGTGGACCGGGGCTACGCGGCGGCGGTGGCGGTCCGCGGCGAGCTCACCAGGGACGGCCTGCTGGTCAGGAAGCTCGCCGGCCTCGACGTCGTACGGCACACCTGCGACGCCCTGCAGACGGCAAGAACCCCGCCCTGACCTCCACCGAAGTCCGCCGGGTGCACCGCTGCGGTGATCACCCGGCGGCGGGCACGCACCATCCGGCCGCTCCCGCCGCGGCTGCCGATCACCGATACGTCCTCGCCAACACTCCTACGGACTTTTGGAACTGACGATGTCAAACGCTGTGAAGCAGGCCCCCGCGGCCCTCCTCCCGCAAGCGCGGCCCCGTACCGCCGGGCAGCCGGACACCGGCGCCGAGATCGTGACGGGCGCCCAGTCCCTCATCCGCTCGCTGGAGGAGGCCGGCGCGGACACCGTGTTCGGTATCCCCGGCGGCTGCATCCTTCCGGCGTACGACCCGTTGATGGACTCGGCCCGGGTCCGTCATGTGCTGGTCCGCCACGAGCAGGGTGCCGGACACGCGGCCACCGGCTACGCCCAGGCCACCGGTAAGGTCGGGGTGTGCATGGCGACCTCGGGGCCGGGCGCCACCAATCTGGTGACCCCGATCGCGGACGCGCACATGGACTCCGTGCCGCTGGTCGCGATCACCGGCCAGGTCCCCTCCACGGCGATCGGCACGGACGCCTTCCAGGAGGCCGACATCGCCGGCATCACCATGCCGATCACCAAGCACAACTTCCTCGTCACGAACGCCGACGACATCCCGCGGACGGTCGCGGAGGCCTTCCACATCGCCTCCACCGGCCGCCCCGGCCCCGTACTCATCGACGTCACCAAGGATGCCCTGCAGGCAACCACCACCTTCCGGTGGCCGACGACGACGGACCTGCCCGGCTACCGTCCGGTCACCAAGCCGCACGCCAAGCAGATCCGCGAGGCCGCCCGGCTGATCAGCGCGTCGAGCCGCCCGGTCCTCTACGTCGGCGGCGGTGTGCTCAAGGCGCGGGCCACGGACGAGCTGCGCACCCTGGCCGAGCTGACCGGGGCGCCCGTGGTCACCACCCTGATGGCGCTGGGCGCCTTCCCCGGCAGCCACCCGCAGCACGTGGGCATGCCCGGCATGCACGGGGACGTCGCGGCGGTCGCCGCGCTCCAGAAGGCCGATCTGATCGTGGCCCTGGGGGCCCGGTTCGACGACCGGGTCACCGGCAAGCTGGACGGCTTCGCCCCGTACGCCAAGGTCGTCCACGCCGACATCGACCCGGCGGAGATCTCCAAGAACCGGGTCGCCGACGTACCCATCGTCGGGGACGCCCGCGAGGTCCTCGTCGCCCTGGCCGCCGCCGTGCGTGCCGAGCAGGAGGACGGCCGCACCGGTGACTACGACGCGTGGTGGCGGGACCTGAACCACTGGCGGACCACCTATCGGCGCGGCTACGAACTGCCCGCCGACCCGGGACTGCTCTCCCCGCAGCAGGTCATCGAACGGATCGGCCGACTCGCGCCGGAGGGAACGCTGTTCGCCTCCGGTGTGGGACAGCACCAGATGTGGGCGGCGCAGTTCCTCCCGCACGAGGAACCGGGCACCTGGTTCAACTCGGGCGGTGCCGGAACGATGGGGTACGCGGTCCCGGCCGCGATGGGCGCCAAGGCCGGACGCCCCGAACGGACGGTCTGGGCGATCGACGGCGACGGCTGCTTCCAGATGACCAACCAGGAACTCACCACCTGCGCGCTCAACAACATCCCGATCAAGGTCGCGATCATCAACAACGGCGCGCTCGGGATGGTCCGCCAGTGGCAGAACCTGTTCTACGGGGCACGGTTCTCCAACACGGTGCTGCACGACGGCGCCACCAACGCCACCCCCGGCTCGACACGCGGAGTGGGATCCGACACCAACCGCGGCACCCGGGTCCCGGACTTCGTACAGCTCTCCGAGGCGATGGGCTGTGTGGGCCTGCGCTGCGAGAACCCCTACGAGCTCGACGCGATCATCGACAAGGCCAACGCGATCAACGACCGTCCCGTCGTGGTGGACTTCATCGTCCACGAGGACGCGATGGTGTGGCCGATGGTCCCTGCCGGCACCTCCAACGACGACATCATGGCCGCACGCGACGTACGCCCCGACTTCGGCGACTCCGCGGACGACTGAGAGGACCCTCTGACATGTCCCAGCACACGCTCTCCGTCCTGGTCGAGGACACGCCCGGCATCCTCGCCCGTGTCGCCGCCCTGTTCTCGCGCCGCGGCTTCAACATCGACTCGCTCGCGGTCGGCACCACCGAACATCCCGAGCTCTCCCGCATCACCATCGTCGTCAGGGTCGACCACGAACTGGCCCTGGAGCAGGTGACCAAGCAGCTCAACAAGCTGGTCAACGTCCTGAAGATCGTCGAGCTGGAGGCGGACTCCGCCGTCCAGCGCGAACTGGTCCTGGTGAAGGTGAGCGCCGGCAACGGCACCCGGGCCCAGATCGTCCAGATCGCCGAACTGTTCCGGGCCAGAACCGTCGACGTCTCGCCCGACGCCGTCACCCTCGAAGCGACCGGCTCCGGTGACAAGCTCGACGCGATGCTCCGGATGCTCGCGAGCTTCGGCATCAAGGAGCTCGTCCAGTCCGGCGCGATCGCGATCGGCCGCGGCTCCCGGGCCCTGGCCGACCGCTCCGCGCGCGAGGCCCGGCCGATCCGCCTGACCCCGGCCGGCACCACGGCGACGGCCGACGCACAGAGCGCCTAGCACCGCCCCGTACCCGCAATCGCGTTCCGCTTTCCCGTCCGCACACCCTCACGTTCCAGGAATCAAGGAGAACCACCATGCCCGCCGAGCTGTTCTACGACGACGATGCCGACCTGTCCATCATCCAGGGCCGCAAGGTCGCGGTCATCGGTTACGGCAGCCAGGGCCACGCCCACGC
>NZ_JBHVWT010000074.1:17524-18677 GCF_042882135.1 Streptomyces sp. NPDC058240 | reverse complement strand
CCCAAGTACAACGAGTACAAGAAGGCCGACAGCGACCACCTCCTGGAGACCACCGGCCGCGAGCTGCGCAAGCTCATGAGCTGGGTCAACGACGACGAGGCGTAGCCGCGAGACGGCCGACGGACGTCCGGCCCCCGGTGCGCTAAAGCGCCTGCGGGGACCGGACGCCGCGCCGTCCGGGACTCCCCGGATAGCCTGGGGAAATGCTCACCGAAGTCACAGCGACCCGCTGCGTCACGCCCCTGCGGGAGGGCGGATCGCTGCCCGGGATCGTCGAGGCCGACGATCTCGGCACCTATGTCATGAAGTTGTCTACCACGTTGCGCTGACCTGGAGCGATGCAGCTCCAGTCGCCTCTGACCAGCGCCGATGAATGTTTCAGGGTCTTTCAGGGGCGTGCCGTTTTATGTAGTCGATTCTCCCCAGACGCCCCCCAGTAGCTCCAATCCTCCCCAGATTCTCCCCAAGGAGGGCCGCGGTGAAGGACGTCAGGAGACGAAACTTGGCGCTGTCGCAGACACGCTGAGTGGCTGTAGCGGGCGCTCAGCTGGCATCCCAGGGGTGATCTCGGCTCCGAGATCACCGCCCAACTCTCGGCGTCGCTTGAATTCTGACCCTCTGACGGCGGATCAAAAGTGACCCACTTGGTGATCTTCGCTTGAACCTGATCTTGATGGAAGGTCAGGAGGGAGAGGGTGATCCTCGTGGAGGACTGGGCAGAGATCCGTAGGCTGCACCGGGCTGAGCAGATGCCGATCCGGGCAATCGCGCGGCATCTGGGCATCTCGAAGAACACGGTCAAGCGGGCCCTGGCCACGGACCGGCCGCCGAAGTACGAGCGTCCGTCCCAGGGGTCGGTCGTGGACGCGGTCGAGGTCCAGATCCGTGAGCTTTTGCGGGAGACTCCGACGATGCCGGCCACCGTGATTGCTGAGCGGATCGGGTGGGAACGCGGGATGACGGTCCTCAAGGACCGGGTGCGGGACCTGCGGCCTGCCTATGTGCCAGTCGATCCGGTCTCGCGCACGACGTATCGGCCCGGCGAGCTGGCCCAGTGCGACCTGGTGGGGGGCCTTCCCCGTGATCGTGGACACCGGTTCAACTACGCTGGCCACCGCCGCATGACAACCGGTGTCCACGATCACGGGGAAGG
>NZ_JBHVWT010000074.1:0-17514 GCF_042882135.1 Streptomyces sp. NPDC058240 | reverse complement strand
TTGCGTTGTGTAACACCTTCCAACCCCCTTTCCCCCCCCCACCCCGCCACCCGGTGTCCACGATCACGGGGAAGGCCCCGGGTCAGATTTCAACCGGCCAGAGTGGGTCCAAGTTCAGCCGCCGCCGACAGAGGCTGACAATCCGAACCCTGTCCTCGAATTTGACGTGCCTCCGATGACCTCGCACGTGGAGTGCGTGGCGATTCTGGAGCTTGCCGCAAAGGGCGTCTGACCTGCTGTTTCCTCTGGTTCTTCAGGCTGCTGGATGGTCGTTGACCTGTTTCAGCGTGTGCACGACGTGGAACGTGTCGGGGGACCAGGGAGAGGGATTGGCCTGCGGCTTTGTGAACGTCGTGCGAGACGGTGGACGCGTTGTCCCTACTCTGCGGGGCGTATGGGAAACCGTCCTGACGCTGGTCCCGACGGAGCGTCAGGCGAGTCGCTCTCTGGTCCGCATGGTCGTCTGCCGCTCATGTCGTCTTTCCCCTGGGCAGATGGTGTCAGCGGAAGAGATCGGCGGGGCAGGGCTCAGCGACCGATCGTGCCGCGAGCGGCATGGACTCCGTCCTCGACGATTCCTCTGAGCCAAGAAAAGTCGTTCACAGCCACCCGCACCGCTTCCCGCTGCCGACCCCCGTCCGGTCCTCCCGAGTCCCTCTCAAGAGGACCTGCCTGGACGGGGGCCTCGTTGCCTGTGCCTGTACGGGCAGCCCGACCCCGCGGGCCTGGCGGATCGGCCCCAGTGGCTCGCGCTCCGCCGGACGCTATTCGCTGCGCAGCACCGTGGCTCATGTGACGCTCGTTCTGATGGAGCGTCACCTGATTGACCGTGCAGGTCATGCGGGGCGGACGGTGCGCGGGGCTTTCTCCGTTCCCGGCGTTCTCCTCTCGGGACCGGGCGGCGGGCTCTCTGTCGTAGCGGCGGAACCGAGCATGGCACCCTCACCGTGCTCAGGCCTCTCGGCATGTTGCACAAACTCCGACGTCGCTGCTTGCCGCGATTGCGCAGAGACGGGCCTCGAACCGTGCTTCAGGATGTGCGATCAGACAAGGTGTGAGCCGGATGAAACATCCAGTTCACCGTGACGACATCGGGAGTCCGCTGTGCTCTGGAGAAAACTGCTCGTCCCCCTGACCGCGCTCATGCTCCTGCTGACGGCTTCTGCCGGCGCGGGAGCGGCAGCGGCGTCCACCGGTTCCCCCGCCGGTGCCGGTGCCGAGGCGGCCGCGGCCGACTACGGCGCTCCCGGCCCCTACGCCACCGCGGTGGAGGTCGGGGTGGTGACCACCCTGTACTACCCGCGTGACATCGCGACCAGCGACCGCCGCCACCCCGTGATCGTGTGGGGAAACGGCACCTTCGCCTTCCCGGTCGTCTACCGCGACTTGTTGCTCCACTGGGCCAGTCAGGGCTTCATCGTCGCCGCCGCCAACACCCCGCAGTCCAACCTCGGCATCTCCATGCGCGCCGGGATCGACCTGCTCACCCGTCGCAACGCCGACCAGGCCAGCCCCTTCCACGACCGTGTCGACCTTGAGCACATCGGCGCGTCCGGTCACTCGCAGGGCGGCGCCGCCGCCATCGTCGTCGGCGCGGACCCGCGCATCGACACCATCCTCCCCATCCAGCCCGGGCCGCTCGCCGACATCGACAACGTGCACGTACCCGCGCTCCTCCTGGCCGGGCAGAAGGACAGCATCGTCTTCCCCTTCCTGGTCAAGGCCTTCTACAACGACGCCGACCACATACCGGCCATCTACGGGGAACTGCGCGGCGCCGATCACCTCACGGTGGTGGGCGACCCCGGCCCGTTCGCCGCGCCCACCACCGCCTGGTTCAAGGCACACCTGATGGGGGACCAGACGGCGCGTGCACAGTTCTTCGGGGCCGACTGCGGGATCTGCACCGACAGCGGCACCTGGTCCGACGTCCGCCGCAACGGCCTCGCAAGCCAGTGACCCGCTCCCGGAGATCCCTTCCGCCGTGACCGGCGGCCGTCCCGATCCACGCCGCCCGCCCCTGACGCTCCCGCGACCAGGGGCGGCCGGCCCCCGTTCGCACATGGAAGGACTGCCATGGACCTCATCGCGACCACCGGGCAGGGCAAGGTCCGAGGCCGTTTCCACAACGGGATCGCAACCTTCCTTGGCATCCCCTACGCCGCCCCGCCCTTCGGCGCCCACCGCTTCCGCGCTCCCGCCCCGGTCGAGTCCTGGGAAGGGGTACGAGATGCTCTGGAGTACGGGCCGACCGCCCCCAAACGCCCCTACCGCCCGCCCCTCGACCGGCTGATACCCGATCCGAGCATCGCCGGGGACGACTGTCTCAACCTCAACGTCTGGACCCCATCCGTCGGCGAGGGCCGGCTGCCCGTCATGGTCTGGATCCACGGGGGTTCCCTGCGCAACGGCTCGGCGAACCTGCTGCTCTACGACGGGGGCGCCTTCGCGCGCGACGGGGTGGTCCTCATCTCCGTCAACTACCGGCTCGGCGTCGAGGGGTTCGGGGTCTTCCCCGACGCCCCCGTCAACCGGGGCCTCCTCGACCAGATCGCAGCCCTGATCTGGGTCCGCGACAACATCTCCGCCTTCGGCGGAGATCCGGCGAACGTCACCGTGTTCGGGGAGTCTGCGGGCGCGATCAGCGTCGCTGCCCTCATGACCAGCCCCGGCGCGGCCGGGCTGTTCCACCGGGCGATCCTGCAGAGCGGCCCGCCGCACACGTTGTCGCGCCGCGAGGGCGCGAAGACCGTACGGTCGATGGCGAAGAGACTGCGGATCCCGGCCACCGCCGAGGCGTTCGCGGCGGTGGACCGAGACCTGCTGCTGGACGCGCAGGCCGCCGTCGTCGACCGGTCCGACCCCATCGGCGGCGGTCCCGGCTTCCACATCGTGGTCGACGACGACGTGGTGCCCGCCGCCCCGCCCCTTCCCGAGGCCGACCTGCTGCTGGGCTGCAACCGGGAGGAGTACCGGCTGTGGTTCGTACCCGGCGGAACCGTGGACCGGATCAGCCGACTCACCCTGCGGCTGGCACTGCTGAAGATCCGTGTCCCGCAACGCGTGGCACGCCTGTACCGAGCCACCCGGCCGCACGCCAAACCCGGTGAGATCCTGGGAGAGATGGCCACCGACCTGCTGCTGCGGGGGCCGCTCAACCGCCTCGCCGACTCCCGGCCCGCCCGCACCTTCGTCTACGAATTCTGCTGGCGCTCGCCCGTGATGGGACTCGGCGCGTGCCATGCGCTGGAACTCGGCTTCGTCTTCGACAACCTGCGCGCCGCCGAGGACCTGACCGGGCCCGGCGCGCCCCAGCCACTGGCCGACGCCATGCACCGGGCCTGGGTCGCCTTCGCCACTACCGGACAGCCGGGCTGGTCCGGCTGGAACGCGGACCGGCCCGTCATGGTCTTCGACCACCCCGGCGCCGGCCCGGTCCTCGCACCCCGGCACGAGGAACTCGGCGCCTGGCTCTGACAGATGACAGGCCGAGCGCTCGCCGACGCCGGCCGTGGTTCATTCGCTTTCCGCTGCTCCTGCGGATCCCTGCCATCCGGTGACCCCGCGGTGATCCGCGGGCCCGGCCAGGTCCCTGGCGACGAGCGCCGCCTGGATCAGCCGCGCCTGCGCGGGAACCGCGACGTCGAGGCCCGTCAGCGCGCTCACTCGCTGCAACCGGTAGTCCAGGGTGTTGCGGTGGACGCACAGCTCCAACGCCGTCTGGCGGCGGTTGAGCCCCCGCTCCACGAACACGCACAGCGTCTCAAGCAGATACGGATGCTCCTCCAAGGGGTCGAGTTTGGCCGCCAGCCGCACCAGGCCGTCCCCGGGGCGCGCGAGCTGGTGCTCCAGCAGCACGTCATCGAGGCGGTAGCACCCGGGCGGGCGTCCCAGGCGCCGGACGAGATCCAGCACGCGGCCGGCCTCCTGCGCCGCCGAGGAGATGGCCGCCGGTACGGAGGAGCGGGCGGCGGCGGCGCGCACGGGCTGCCCCACGTCCTTCTCCAGCCGGGCCACCAGGCCCGGCACGTCGGACCTGCCCGGCAACAAGGCGATCCGAGCGACGTGGTCCATCAGCACAGGAATCCCGGTGAAGGCGTCGAGCGAGGACTGCACCAATCTGCTCGGCGGGTCGGACTCGAACGCGAAGGCAACCACCTCGTACTCACCCACCACGGCCACCCGCGCCACGCCCGCCAGCTCCTCGTACGGCCGTCCTGCCAGCAGGGCGCCGAGCAGGGCCCGCCGTACGCGCTTGTCCTCGCTGTGGAGGTCCTCCTGGGCGTTCTGGTGGGCGAGGACGACCGCAGGCAGCGCGGCGTGCAGGCAGGCGAGCAGCTTGCCGCCCGCCCCGGCCAGCTCACCGGGCTCCGCGACCTCGGTCAGCGTCTGCCACCACACCTCGGCGCCGATCAGGTATGCGGCGATCACCGCCTCCAGGGGGACGCGCTCCTCGGCCCGGCGCGCCGACCACTCGATGAGCCGGGTCAGATCGCCCGGTCCCATCGGCTCCCCGCCGCCGTCGCGCAGTGCCCTGAGCAACAGCGCGTGCACCGCCGCGATGGACCGCGCCACCTCGCCCTGGAGGGTGGCGCGGGGCAGCGCCCCGTAGAACGGTGCCTCCGCCGCGCAGCGCGCGACCACGACGGCCGTGAGGTCACCGACCCGGGCGGCCATCCGGGCATGCAGGTCCGACATCGGCGCATCGTCACACCGCCCCGGCCGTGCCGTCAATCGGAGCCCCGGGTCCGGCGGCGGCAGTGCGTCGGGCGAGTCCCCAAACCGCTCCCGGCCGCCAACTCGGCGACGAAAGAGGCGACGTCACGTGGCACACCCGTAGCATGCCAACTTGCGTATGACGGGTGTCATCAATCCCCAGGGCCTGGAGTGGCACTACGAGTACGATCCGGCCGGACGTCTCATATCCGAGTCCGACATCGATGGTCGCACCGTGACGTACACCTACGACGCGGCCAACCGGATGACCGAAAGGCCAAGCTGCTGAGCGAGGACCAACTCGGGAAACTCCAGGACGAGATCGCCGAACAGGCGCCGGGTCTTTCGGACCTGCTGGACCTGGACAGTCTCGTCGCGCACGCCGGATCCGTCGGGCTCATCGCGGGCGTGCTGCTGCTCGTGATCGGCATCAACTGGGTTGGTGCCCTGCGCGGGTGCCTGCGCGCGGTATGGGAGAAGGAACAGGACCCGGGGAATGCAGTCCTGCTGAAGATCAAGGAACACCGGGGTGCTGGTCGGTCTCGGCGTGGTTGGGCTCCTCGCGATCGGCAGTTTGGTGTTCGCGAACATTGCGGTTGGCTGGGCCGCCGACAAGGTCGGGATCGAGGGCGGGGCTGGACGGGCGCTGCTGTTCTTCGCGGGTCTGGCCATCGCTCTGCTCGTCGATTTTCTGCTGCTGGTCTACCTGCTCACCCGGCTGGCGCGGGTGCGTCCCAGCCGGCGCACGGTCGTGGTGGCCGGTCTGATCGGTGCGGTCGGCTTCGAACTGCTCAAGTGGTTGCTGACCGGCTATCTGCAGGGTGTCGCGGGGAAGAGCATGTACGGCGCTTTCGCCGTGCCGGTCGCCGTGGTGTTGTGGATCAACCTCATGGCCAGGCTGCTGCTGTACTGCGCCGCCTGGACAGCTACAGAGACGGGGATGGCGATGCGGTCCGGCGAGACGGCTGAGGGCGAGGGCCCGGAGCCCGGGATCAGCCCCGCAGTCGGCGATGCACCACAGCAGGCGTCGTCCAACAGCCCCGAACCAGCAGCACCGCACCGCACGGCCCGTGATCCGAGCGCGCGGTAGCTGCGGGGGTATGGGATTCGAAGCTGCTTGTCGCTGCCATCAACGAGTGGCTGTGAAGCGTCGTCACAGTGATTTGGGAACCCACTTGACCGCCTCCCGCCACCCTTCGCGATCATGTGCCCAATGAACCATCAGCTTTGCGATGGGCTCCGGGCCGATCATTTCGGATGGCTTCGGGACGTGGGCCTGGCAGTGCTTGTCTGAGCTGCCTTTGCGGTACTCGACCTGGTACTCATATCGTCGTTCAGGTAAACCTGCATGTAGTGCTGATCTACGGGTCCGAGGCCGAGTCTTTCAAGGATCACGATGCGATGGCGCAGGTTCATGTCTGCCAGAAGACCGTGAAGATCGTCTTCGCTCGGGTTGTCCGCCATGCGGCCGCCCGCCTCGATCGCCCGTAGCCAAGGGTTCACCAGAGACGCGACTGTATCGAGCTACAGGTCCGCCCAGGTCAACGCACTTTCGACACACGGCCTATGTGGCTGTGCCAGGTTTCGACTTGCGGCAGGCGACGGGCGCGGCGAGGCTCGATTTGCGGGCCGGGTCGGCCCACTCTTCCCGGCGGGCGAGCCCGGTTCGTTCCCGTCGGGGGTCAGTGCTTTCCTGTGGTGCCCGGCGTCTTGCGGCCCCTTCTCGATGCCGTAGACGCCTTGGGTTTGGTCTGGGCGGTGTCCGCTGCTGCCTGGGGCGAGAAGCCTGCGTCCTTGAGGAACTTCAGCGCGGCGAGGATGTCGCCATTGGTCAGCTTCACCTTGCATGAGCGGTTCGACGGCGCGCGGCAGAACCGCCGACCACTGCGGGCAACGATGTCACCGCGGTCTCATGGGCTGTCTGAAGTCACGCTGCGCACTCCGGAGGAGAAGATCGCCGCCGCTGCCGCGAGGCGCAGCTTCTCCAGCGTGTCGATCTGCCTCCGTGCCCGGTCCAGCAGAGCTTGCAGCTGGTATTCATCCAGACGGGGCTTCCTCGCGGCCACGACGAGCAGCGTGCGCCAGATCAGGGTCTTCCCCTCGACTCCCAGCCGCAGGGTCTCGAGTTCGATGAGCGTGCTCAGCCCGGAGCGCCGGTACAGGACGCCGTTTGGTTTCAGGCGCCCCAGCCGCTCGGCTGCCCAGCCACCGTAGACCTTGTAACGGCGTGCTGGGACGCCGAGTGCGTCCATGAGTTCGAGCAGAGTCTGCCGGTCCTGGGCGATCTCGTCGGAGATGCGCTGCAGGTCGGCGCTGCGCGCCGAGTGGCGGTGCTGGTGGGCGATGCGCTGCGCGAGCCCGATGCCGAAGGTGGCACCGGCCAGGTGGTCATTCAGGTAGATCCCGAGCTTGTCGCGATGCATCCTGGGCCGCCCTTTCTCGACTGTCCTCGGCGATCTCCTCGACGGTGCGACCGCGTGCACAGGCGGGCTGGGAGCACCGGCATCGGAATTCCCCCGCACCACGACAGTAAACCGCGAAAGAACGGAGCCGCCGGGGCGAAATGCCAGGAAAGGCCCCGAACGGCTCACGGGTCCAGACGCTGGAGTGCTGCATCGGAAATCTCGTCGTCGGCCCGGTAGTACCTGCCCCAGGTGGGGAGCCGGCCGATGACTCTGTGGCGGGAGGTTCTGGCCGCGCTCAACGACGACAGCCTCGACGACATCGATGGAGGACTGCCAGGGGCGCCGCACGGCGGGCATCCCGGACCGGCAGTACTGGGGTCTAACGAAGTAGGGCCCGCCGTTGGCCGACATCGGGGCGAGTCGGCACTGCGCGTTCGCCCTCAGCTGTCACGGTTGCCCCAAGGCCGCATCATCGCCGTCACGGTATGCCGCCCCGCACCGCTCTGGGCGCCTGGGCCGACGCCGATCTTCACCAGGCGCCAGGGCGGGACGCGTAGTCGTCGGGCGCGGCAACTTCCCCCGCACAAGCAGTCCAGCCGGGGTCACCTCACGGTCGGTAGGGCCGCCACCGCCGTACCGGCAGTCTTCCGGTCACCTTCGGTGCCGCTCCCCCCGGGAAGGGCGCGTTCGTCGTGCTACCTGGCGGCGCCAGTGCGTCGGTGAAGACAGGGGGACTGCGGCTGCACAGGTGAGCACGCGTCCGGCCTGCGGTACGGCGGGCTCCGGCGGGCTCTTGCTTGACCTTGCTGGTCAATTTGGCAGTGAGGCAGGCAAGGAGGACGATTAACAACGGGGTAGGGCTCGGGTTCAGCGTGATCGGAGGAAACCGTGATCGTCATCGGAGTCGTTCTGCTGATTGTGGCGTTCTTTGCCAAGATCACCATTCTGTGGACGGTCGGGATCATTCTGATCGTGATCGGAGCGATCCTGTTCCTGCTGGGCCGCCTGGGCCACGCGGTCGGCGGACGACGGCACTACTGGTAGAGGCAGCGTCCCCGCCACTGCGACAACCACAGCCCCCATTTTTTGAGGCGAACGGCAGGAGCGCAAGCGTCGGGCAACAGCCTGCGGCCAGATGCAACTGCCTGGCGCGCCCAGTTTCGGGCCTGTGCGCAGGGGCGGCCGCAATGCACGGGGCATTCGGCTAACGAGCGGAGGACTCAATGTCCCCTATTGTCATCATCATTGCCGTCGTGCTGGTGCTTCTCCTGTGCACGGTGGCAGCGTGGATGGTCACCACGCGCCGCCGGAAGCTGCGGGAGCAGTTCGGCCCGGAGTACGAGCGGGCCGTGGAAGCCAAGCACGGCCGCCGGGCGGGCGAGCGTGAGCTGCGCGAGCGCGAGGAACGCCATGACGCGTTGGACATCAAGCCACTGCCCGCACCTGTCCGCGACCGCTACACCCAGGACTGGACCCGGGTGCAGGAGACGTTCGTCGACCGGCCCGGCGACGCGGTCCACGAGGCGGACCGGCTCGTGACCACGCTCATGAGCGAACGCGGGTATCCGACCAAGGGGTACGAGCAGCAGCTGAAGGACCTGTCGGTCGAGCACGGGCGCACGCTGGAGCACTATCGCGCCGCCCATGAGGTCAACGACCGCAGCAGCCGCCAACAGGTGACCACGGAGGAGCTGCGGGGCGCGATGGTGCACTACCGCGCGCTGTTCGGGGAACTGCTCCACAACGGCGACCGGCCGCGCGAGGGCCAGGCATGAGGCCCGCAGTCGGCGACTGGAGGATGACGAGCTGGCCCAGTCGACGCCCGGCCGCAACACGTGAGGGACGGAAGTGAAGAGATGCGCAACCACGACACACCCCAGCGGGACGAGGGCGTTCCGTCCACGGCAGACCTGACCGGTGCCCGGCAGGACCCCGGAGACGAAGCACCGGACCTGGCCGGCTCCCCACCGGAGTACCCCGGGGAGGCCACGACCACCGATCGGGAGGGCCGGGAGGAAAACGGCGGTCGGGCATCTGTCGGTGAGCGCCGGGAAGCGGAACCGGACGAGGACAACGAGCCCCTGCTCGGGAATGAGCAGGAGGAATTCCGCGCCAGGTGGCAGAAGATCCAGGGCGAATTCGTCGACGACCCCCAGAACGCCGTCAACGCGGCCGACCAGCTGGTCGCCGAGACGATGCAGGCACTGGCCACGACCTTCTCCGAGCACAAACAAGGTCTCGAAGGCCAGTGGCAACGCGGTGAAGAGGTGGCAACCGAGGATCTGCGCATTGCGCTCCAGCGGTACCGCTCGTTCTTCAACCGCTTGCTCACCACCTGACCAACCCGGCCGCCGCCACGCCCGCAGACCGCCGACCGGCCGGCGTCCCGATGCCCCAGCAGAAGACACACGAAGAATGGCCGACCATGAGTATCTCCAAGAAGATCGCGCACAAAGCCGAAGCGGTCAAAGGCGGCGCCAAGAAGTCCGTCGGCCGCGCCACAGGTAGCCCGCGTCTGCGCGCGGAAGGACGCGGCGACCAGATCAAGGGCAACATCAAACAGGCTGGGGCGAAGATCAAGGACGCCTTCAAGCACTGACCAATGCCCTCCTCGACCGCAGACCCCGAAGCCTGCGGTGGTGACAGCGGCGCCTCGCACTCCCTCGCCGGAGCGCGAGGCGTCTGACAGGCATGCGATGGAGCCTTCCGATGCCGTGGGCCGTTCATCTCGGCCGCGGGCCACGCCCCGCCCCTGCGGTGAGTGCTCACCGACACCCACCGGAGGGGCTTGGGCTTCTGCCCGTTCTGCTTCATTCCGACGATGAGGTCGCCGACCCTCTGCCGGAACAGCCGCGCCGCACCAGGGGCGGCACACTGGGACAGCCCGCTGAAGGGCCCGGAGCCAGGGTGGACGGGGCAGCCGACGACGAGTTGGTCGCCGTGTTCACGGAGTGGCGCAGTGCCCGTGAGTCAACTGGGCCCGAGCAGGTCAACGTCTTCCAGCTCATCCGGTCGGCCCTCTCCGACGGTCCGATCAGACACTGAGGAGTTGCATGGACGAGAGGGAAGGGCCCGGTCAGCAGCGCGTTACCCGGCTTCGCGCCAGGCAAGCGACCCATGCCCCGCCGGGGCCATGAACCAGGGGAGAGGCCGATGTACGAGATGATCGCCGACCCTGCGACGACCGGTGCCGGGGTCATGTGGCACGTACGGGCCAAGGGTGATGCCCGCACGACACTGTGCGGACTGCAGGTCGCACTAACCGTGCGTACCAGGCCGGTCTTCGATGACCCGCCGACTGAACGCTACTGCTCGCCATGCATGACCGCCGTCCACGAGAGGATGCAGTCTGAGGCGCGCTGATCGGGCGCCCGCCCACTGGCGTCGGGCGTCGCACAGTGCTTCAGTGCCGGGCCGTCGTCCTGTGGATCAACCTAATGGCCCGGCTGCTGTTGTACTGCGCCGCTTGGACGGCGACAGCGGTGCAGGCTGGCGAAACAGCCGAGGGGAGGAACCGGAGTCTGGGATCAGCCCCACAGGCGGCGACGCGCCGCAGCGGGCGACGGCCAACGGACGTGCACGGGCAACACCGCGCCACCAGAGAGCCGAACGCGAGGCCGCGATTCCCGTGTTTGTCCTGCCCCGGTCATCTCGGCAGGACCTGACCCGGCTCCACCGCTGTCACGAGGACGGCGACGGTTATCGGACCGGGGGCGTCCCTTTGCGCTGCCGCGGCCACCGCCGCACGGACGGCGAGGGAGACATCGAGAGCGCGATCAGTCTCGGCGACCGCCAGCTGGATCTGGACGTGGCGCCCGGGGGGCTCGTCGCTGGCCTCGATCTGGAGGGGGCGAGCAAGTCCTCCCCTGGCCAGGGGCGTGGGCAGTCCTGGAACGGGGGCGAGGCGGGTCACGCCGGGGACAGACAGGGCAACGGTGGCCAGCTCCGCTGCCGGATCCCGCACCGGCACCGGCCCGGGCGACGGGTGCCCGGGCTTGGCCACCACGACGTGCGAGGCACTGGTTTCTCCGGCTGCACTTTCGGAGGCTTCGGCCGCGGTCGGCTGCTGCGCCGACGCCGGAACCTCCAGCAGGTCCGTCACATGCAGATCGACCTCGGCCACCACCAGCCCGAGACGTTCGACAGCCGCTGAGAGCAGCGTCTGCCGAAGCTGCTCCGCGATCTGGGGCAGGGGCTGCCGTGCCGGCGCCGAGAATTCCGCCTCGATCCGCAGCGGTCCCGGCGGCAGTGCGGTCCAGGGCGCCGGAATACTTGGTTCCGGAGCTGCTTCCGGGGCGGCCAGGCGGATCCGCAGCGTGCCCGGCCGAATCCCGGATACTCCGGAGGCGGCGCGGCTCAGTACTCCGCTGGCCGCTTGTTCGGTGATCCAGGACCCGTCCTCGGGGCCGCCGAGCGGCAGTAGTCGGCCCAGGCCGAGTTGCTGCCGTACGGCCTTGGCCCATCCGTCACCCGTCATCGGCTCTCACCCCTTCTCTTACCGCGTTCTTTCACTGCCGTGATGCGCCCAGACTGCCGGAACTACCCTGTTGCGGCTGCTCATGCCACCTGTTCGGTGGGGCGGGCCCACGCCTGCCGCATCCCTGGAGCGGTACCAGCGAAACGGACCTAAGGTGGAAAAGCGGGCTGTAGGAAAGGGGCGACTGGCTATGACCGAGACCGGACAGCAGAACCGGCTCGAGACCTCCGGTGCGGAGTCCACGGGCGCGGGCGCCAGGAAGAACGCCGGGTTGAAGCGCGGCGACCCCGGCATGCGGGGCCGGACCACTATCGCCGATGGTGTGGTCGAGAAGATCGCCGGAATGGCGGCCCGCGATGTGGTCGGTGTCCATGCGATGGGCAGCGGCATCTCCCGGGCCTTCGGTGCCGCACGGGAACGCATGCCCGGCACCACCAAATCCGTCTCGCGCGGAGTCAAGGTCGAAGTCGGTGAGTCTCAGACGGCGATCGATCTGGAGATCATCATCGACTACGGCGTCTCGATCACGGATGTGGCCGGCGCCGTGCGGGAGAGCGTGATCTCCGCCGTCGAGTGGATGACGAGCCTCGAAGTCGTCGAAGTCAACATCGCGGTCAGCGACGTGAAGCTTCCCGACGAGGAGGAAGAAGAGGAAGAGCAGCCACGGCTGCGATAGCGGGTCCGGTGGAGCACGAAGGAGCGCACGATGAGCATGGCCGTGGTGGGCTTGGTTGCCGGGATGGCGCTCGGCTTCGCCGGGTACTTCGGCGGCTTCGGGGCTTTTCTGCTGGTGGCGGCGCTGGGCGCCGTCGGATTCGTCGCCGGGCGGTTCATGGACGGGGACTTGGAGCTCGGTGACTTCGTCCGGACCCGCGAGCGAGTCGACCGGCGACGGTGACCGGTGGCCCAGCCGGAGGCTGCCGCTCAGACCGTGCCCGCAGGCGGGCGCGGTGCGATCCGTGTCGCCGATCGGGTCGTCGCGGAGATCGCCTCCCAGGCGGCTCATGAGGCACTGGGCGGATTCACCGAGTCCGCCCACCTCGTCTCTCACCGCCATGCCAAGCCGCATGCGACGGTATCGGTGCGGCCCGCACCTGAACGCGAAACCGCCGCGCGAGACGCTGCCGACAGGGGCGCTGCCGGGCGGAGAACTGTACTGGGCCAGACACGAGTGCACATCACTGTGGAGTTGGGCTACCCGTCCGACATCGGTGCGCAGTGCGGTGCGGTGCGTCGCGCAGTCGCCGAGAAGCTGAGCGGGCTGGCAGCCATGGACGTGCACGCAGTCGTGGTGTCGGTCGAACAGCTGCATTCCGCGCACACGCGGGGCATGGGGCCGGGGAGGACGAGATGAGCGAACAGGCGCCGGAGTCAGCAACCCAGCGTGCGTCGACCGCCAAACCCGCTCGCCCCTCCGGTCTCGGGCACTCGTCCACTGCGCCCGGACCGGGCGCGACGTCGGAAGGTGACGACTCGGGGCGGCATGTGCACCGGTTCTGGTCCGCGCCGCCTGCCCGCCACGATCGTGGCCCTGCTCGCTGTCGCGGGCACCGGGCTCTTCTTGTACGACGCGGCCGCCGTACGGGCCAGCCGGTCCGCGATGCGCTGGCGGCCCGGTCTGGAGCGTTGATCCATCCTGAGTCCCCAGGCCCTGGGCCCATGACTAGCCCCGCATTTCGCGGGTCGCTGATTCGGCTGGAGAGCGGGGCCGGGCAGTGTCCGGCACGGGCCTGTCAACGTTCGATCGGGTGTGTCGATGACTTCCCGGTCCCCGCGGCCACGAACGGAACGCCCCCGTATGGAGTGCGTGATCGAGTCCGTGGTGACCAAGCGTTTGGGCGCTCTGCCCGTCGCTGCCGAGTTTCTGCGCCGGCTGGACGTTGCGGAGATCGTCGATGCCCTTTGCCCGCCCGATCCCCGGGCGGAGCTGACGCACGGCCAGGTGATCGAGGTGCTGGTGGCCAACCGGCTGACCGCTCCGGCGCCGCTGTTCAGGGTCAGGGACTGGGCCCGCAGCTGGGCGGTGGAGGAGGTCTTCGGCGTCGAGGCCGACCTGCTGGGTGACGACCGCCTGGCGCGTGCTCTGGACGCCATCGCTCCGCACCTGGACCGGCTTGCCAGCAGCGTCGGGGCGGCAGCGACCCGCGAAATGCGAGGCTAGGACGCCGCTGGGCAGCGGCCATGCCGCGGGCGCCGGTGACGGAGCCCGCGCCGGCCGGCTGGTCCGGCCTCACTTCCGCCAGAACAGGTGGTGCGTCACGCCGCTCGGGCTGGGCACGACGTCCTGGTGGAACCGGTCGAGCAGCTCATCGGGGGACTCCCACAGCCGGGCCCCGGAGCCGAGCTTCGTCGGCGCGACCGCCACATGCAAGGTGTCGAGGAGGTCGGCCTCGAGGAACTGCCGGATGATCGTGGCCCCACCGCCAAGCCGGACGTCCTGGCCCTGCGCTGCCTCCTTCGCCTGGGCGAGCACCGCGGCCGGGTCGCCGTCGACGAAGTGGAACGTGGTGTCGGAGAGCGTGAACGACGGGCGCTTGTGGTGCGTCATGACGAACACCGGCGTGTGGAACGGGGGCTCGTCACCCCACCATCCCTGCCACTCGTGGTCCTGCCAGGGCCCGCGCTGCGGCCCGAACTTGTTGCGGCCCATGATCTCGGCGCCGATGTTGCGGGCGTAGTCCCGCGTGAAGTAGTCGTCCAGACCTCGGCCACCGGGTTCGGAGCGGTTGATGGGTGGGTGGTCGGTGGCAAAGGCCCAGGCGAGCAAGTTCCCCGGATCGGCATGGCCGAACGGCTTCTCGAGGCTCTGGCCCTCGCCGGCGCCGAACCCGTCGCTCGAGACGGTGAAGTTCTGGACTCGCAGCAACTGGCTCATGTCGCTCCTCCTGCTTCGCACTTTCTGATCACCTGACGAACCGTAGACCGGCCGGGCCGGGAAAACTCATCGCCGCATCGTGCAGTTCTCAACGAGCTCCCGCAGCCGCGCGCAGGGCGACGACTCCCCGTGGTCATCCCCCGGCGCGGCCGCGTACCCCTCACCGGGCGAGCGTCCAGCGGAAGCGGGGGGCTTCAGGCCCTTGACATCCAGCCGGCGCAGAAACTCGGCAGCGACGGGCAGAGCGCCCAAACGCTTGGTCACCACGGACTCGATCACGCACTCCATACGGGGGCGTTCCGTTCGTGGCCGCGGGGACCGGGAAGTCATCGACACACCCGATCGAACGTTGACAGGCCCGTGCCGGACACTGCCCGGCCCCGCTCTCCAGCCGAATCAGCAACCCGCGAAATACGGGACTAGCCAAAACGGCGGTCATGGGCCCTGTGGTCGTTCGACGGAGGGCGATCCGCAGCTTGTACTCCGAGGTGAAGGTAAGGCGCTTCGGCCTCAGTGCCGGGTCGAATCCGGCGGGTTCGGTGCTGTTCCAACCTCGCGCTGAGGTGTGATGAAGGACGAGGACGGCCTGGACGATCGCGGTGATGGGGTTGGTGCTGCAACGGAGTATTCATAGGAGGCGCCAGCCCTTCAGCGTGGCTATGGCCGGCTCGCCTAAAGGCTGTCCCGTAAATGATCTTCAGCGTCGGTCGAGCCGTTCGCTCACCTGGTGATGGACAGGTTGTACAGGCGGGCGATGCCGAGCATGGCATGGTGAACACCGTCGCCCTTCAGGCGACAGTCGCGGAGGATCTTCCAGCCCTTCATGCGGGCGAAGGTGTGCTCGACGCGGGCGCGAACTCGTTTGTGCGAGCGGTTGTGTTCCTCTTTCCAGGCCGGGAGGTTTCTTCCCTTCTGGCGCCGGTGCGGGATGACCAGGCCGGTGCCCTGGTAGCCGCCATCCGCGATCGTCATCGTGGTTCCAACTGCGTCCTTGGCGCCGGACTCCGCCCAGCCGCGGGAGTCGTGTCGGTTGCCAGGCAATGGCCGGCCCACCACGGCGACCAGGCGTGAGTCAGCGTCGATGACGACTTGGTGGGCTGTGGAGTATCGGTAGTTCTTGGACTGCTCGGCGATCGTGCGGTCACGGGTGGGAATGAGGGTGCCGTCCACGATGAGTACGGTGTCCTTGCGGAACTGCTGACGCGGCTGGAGCGCCAGGAGCGGGCCGATGTGGTCGATAATCCGACAGGCCGTCGATTTCGAGACACCGAACAGCGGCGCGAACTGTCGCATCGTCAAGTTCGTGCGCCAGTACACGACGACCAGCAGAATCCGGTCCTCCAGCGACAGGCTCCACGGTCGGCCGCGATGACCGTCGGCCACGCTTTCGCGGCGCACGGTTGTCACCAACTTGCGGAAGCGGCGCGGGCTCAGCCCGGCAAACGGGGCTATCCAGGACGGTTCCGATGCCGTGATCACGCTAGCCACCGGAAGATCACCCCACCTGTGACCAGGTGCTACAGGAAGCTCTAGCGACCCGATGGTCGTTCGACAGGGGTCAACGTCTCAAGTGCCCCCTCGGCCAGGGGCCGCAGGCAGAAGCTCCTCGTTCCCGCGCCGACGGCTACCAGGGAGATCACTCGCTTGACCTCAACCACACTTGAGGTCCTACGTTCTTCGCATGACCTGCACGGTGTGCGGGCTCCACGCTGAAGTATCTGGAGGGGACATTCCGTGACGACCCAGCAGCTCTCCGATGCCGAACTCGCCAGCCAGCCCGCCGCGTACTGGACCGGTGTCGCCTACGAGGCGCTCATCGCGTACATCCGGGCCCGGCAGGCCGAAAAGGGCTACACCCAGCCCCAGTTCTGGCTGCTGCGCAACCTGTCGAAGAACGACATCTCGCCCGACGGAGAGGGGATGACCCTGCCCGAGCTGCGCCAGGCCATGACCTCCTACATCCGGCCCGAGGACGATCTGGCGGCGGAGGCCGAAGTGCTCCTGGAGCGCGGCTGGCTGACCCGGGACGCTGAGAACCGGCTGTGGCTCACCGCACAGGGAGAACAGGCACGCGTCGACATGGCCAGTATCGCGCCCGCGATTGGAGCCGTCCTCCACGAGGGCATCGACGACGCGGACTACGTCACCACGGTGAAGGTGCTCCAGCGGCTGATCCGCAACGCGGGCGGGAATGCCGCCTGACAGGCCGCAAGCCCGGGGCACAGCGCCCCGGGCCCTGGCCAGTTCGTGGCAGGGTGGCCGTCGTCGTGGCGCAGCGGCGGCACCCCGCTGTCCCATCGAACTTGATAGACCAAGCACAGTGTCCGCTTCTCAAACACGTCCCGAGGCCGGACACCCAACCGATCTTTGCGGGACAGCCTTTAGGCAGCGAATCATGGGGTGTGTGCTGTTGTGCCGGTGTTGCCACCGCTTGAGGCGAATGCCCCGGAAGGGCACCCGGATGGAACCACCGGCGACTTGATACGCCTTGTCGGCCCAGCCTCGGTGGTCACTGGGCAAGGGGCGAATGCCATCAGGGTGGTTGCGTAGGGGCCCGACTCTTCCGGGTCGGGCCCCCTGGCTGTGTCCCGTGCTGGGGTGTGCTTGCCGGTGAAGCCTCGGTGTCGAATTACGGGCAGCAGCCCCGCAAATGGAAACGGGTGCGCCGCCTGGTTCGCTCTCACGCTTCCTTCACGGCCCTCAACCGTCCTGCGGAAATAGATCCGCACGTGTCCGGCGTTATCGATCTTCGCGTCGATGAGGGGATGGTGTCGGGTCTGAAGTTGTTCCGCACGAACACGACGGAAGGCGGCGTGACCGAGGTTACGCCGCGTCTTGCTGAGGTCGAGGCAGACGTGCAGAGCCTTGTTGAGGCGTATATGGAGACACTACTGGGTGTTCGCTTCCTGGCGAGCGAGTACGGCACCGGGCCGGTCCATAAGGGCCGGGGGGCCTTCCCCGTGATCGTGGACACCGGTTGTCATGCGGCGGTGGCCAGCGTAGTTGATCGCTGTTCGTAGGTGATCGGGCTGATCTGGCCG